>JANPNA010000067.1:0-7553 GCA_031427235.1 Pirellula sp. | reverse complement strand
GAACGGAAATGAACTATCCTTCGCTCGCGATAGCATCAGCTCCAATCGAGATCGCGCGGTAGCCATCGTTCGCGATGGTCGTGGGCATATCACCAGCATAACCGATCCGCGTGGTAACAGTCTAACTTACCAATACGACGCTACAGGCAGGCTGGTGTCGTTCCGCGATCGCCAACAAACTTTGGACTTCGCAACCTCCAACGGCACGATCAACAATCGTGTTCAATATACTTACCTAACCGCAACCGGCTACGAAAACTATCTCTCAACGGTGATCGATCCTGCCGGTAGGACAGCCGTCGCCGCCAACTACACTCTCGATAGCTCGCTCGACACCTCGGGAGATAAGATCAACAAAGGTCGACTCACGAGCATGTCCGATGCCGCCGGTCAAACATCTTCCATCCGTTACACTCGCGATGTCTCGGTTCCAGCCGAACCAAAGGTAATCCAAAAGATCTTTGCCCAGGACCAAACCGCTTCGGATTCCAACCCCAATTTCAGCTCTGTCACGCTCGACAAGAACGGAAATCCCATCGAGCAAACTGCCCCCACCGGCGAACGCACGAAGATAACTTACGACAATCCGAATATACCGCTGCCAGGGACCACCAAACAAATCATTGGTCTTGAGGACGGAGTCGGGAATTCGGAAACCAACGACATCACCTCCGTGACCAAGTACACTTCGTGGGGAGGTATCGAATCTCAAACCGATAACTTTGGCAATACCACCCGATACACCTACGATCCATCCGGACAATCAACCGGCACCACCGATCCCGACGGGAATACAACTTCGTATAGCTACGACAAACAGGCCGAGCTAGACGCGTTCAAACTGCCAACTTACGGCAATGTGACGATGATCTCGACTCCGGATTCGAAGACACTCATGCGCTACAACGCCGCCGGTAGTGTTACGGAAATCACCTCCGAAGCGTTTCCGATCGGTGCCAATATCATTTGGCCCAATAGTAACGACTATCCAAACACGCAAGAAGGTTATCTGGCTTACACGGCAGCTCTGAACTTAGCATACACTCAATACTCCAGCATCTACGCTGCCTACATGTCGGGGTATGGGTACGATGGTACCAAGACCAAGATGACTTACAACGGGCAAGGAGACCTGCTGACCGTCGCCTCTCCCGATAACCAAGTTCGAACCATCGCTCACGACACTAACGGAAATAATTCCGGAACAAGCTATGTTTGGGTGGACCCAACCAATTCTGCCACGACGGTGACGCTGACTACCGGTTCGACCCTCGATGCAAATGACAAACCGGTGGCATCGGCTGGAACGGTGGGAGGAGTGGCCCAGCCGTCCACCAGCACCGAGTTCGATGCGTTTGGACGAGCTTGGCGAACGACCGATGCGAATGGGCTCAAGTCCGAATCGACCTTCGACAAACGCGGCTTGGTGATCCAAACTCGAACTGAGACGATCAACACTGGACTCAACGCTGCCACCAGCCAAGTTGAGCGGATCTGGAATGTTTCTCGAACGGTCTACGATTCCAACGGCAGGGCAGTTGTCACCGCTAGCGGCATTTCCCAATTCGCCTCAGGTCAAACGATCACACCCGTTTCCGACATCACCGGCTCGCAAAGCATCTACAACCCTGCAGGTCAAATGACCGACTCCAAGCAGCTTCGTGGAGTCGACGTCCAAATCTCGGGCACCGTGGGCAATCTGTCATCGGCGCTCACCAACACACCGACCGTTGTCTCGACCAGCACGACAACCTACGATGCAAATGGACGGACGACACAATCCATCGACTCGTTTGGAAAACTGTCGCAAACCCAATACGACAATCGAGGCAACGTCGTCGAATCACGCAGTCAGACCATTGACCAGAGCGGCGTCCCTCTTTGGATGGTAACACGAACCGTGTTCGACTCGCGTGGCCGAACCGTTCTATCGACCGATCCGTACACGGTGCCCGTTGGAACGGCCCAAGGAACACTCAATTCGCCTTCAGTCTACGCTTCGAAAACAGAATACGATTCACGTGGCCGTACGCTTCGCTCGGTACGCTTGACAGATGTCGTTGTCGGAATTGATGCGACATCCAAACAGACCAACATCGTCACCGGCGGATCCGAGGTGTCCTCGACCCGCACCGAATACGATGCCAAAGGACGAGCCTACAAACAGATCGGTTCCGATGGCCAAATCTCCATCACCGAATTCGACACTCGCTCCCGAGCCGTCGCCTCGTTGGGCATGCATGTCTTGGCGACCTCTGTCGGACTAGCAGCTCGCGGCGTCAACGATTACGTTCGCATGCGAAGCGAAACGATCTACAATTCGCTTGGCCAAGCGACCAAGTCGGTCTCGAACGTGATCGAATATGGTACTGTCACCAACGGCGTTTTCACCAAGAGCTCTCTCCTGGTCGATACCGATCGAACCAACCAACGTATCACCGAGCAAGTCTACGATGCCAAGGGGCAGGTCGTAAAATCGATCGCTCCCGACGGTACCTTTACTCTTCGCGAGTATGACAACTTTGGACGCGTCAAAGCTGAGATCGATCAACTAACCAATCGCAAGGATTTTACTTACGACACCAGTGGACGATTAACCAAGGTAGAACTGCCAGCGGTTCAAAATCCGCTGAACAACAATGTCTTAACACGCCCCACGTACCAATACGAATACAATTCGAACGGTCAAATGACCAAGCTGACCGATGCATACAATAACATCTCCAACTTTGGCTTCAACAATCTCTTCCAGTCGACGTCACGAACATTGCCGTCCAGCCTATCCGAGACCTTTGAATACGATAATCGCGGCCGCCAAACGCTACAGGTAACCTTCGAGGGGATTCGCAAACGGACGGTTTACGACGACACGTCAACCGGAGGTGGCCGCGTATTGCGTTATGAACTGTTTGCGAACCAAGCCAACTATGATGCGTTCAAGACGGCAGGCAATACGTTTAATGGCAATTTGGCCACTGGAGTCAAGTGGGAACGAGTCACCATGCTCTACGATGCATTTGGAAGACTCATCACGACCAGCCACATCTATGCCGATGGAGCCACAGCGGGCAATCTCATCCCAGGACAATTCTCGTCGGACATATGGACGTCCAGTTACGATATTCAAGGCCGCCTAACCCAGGAAACTTCCCCAACAGGCGTAATTGGATACGAGTACGACCCACTTAATCGCAAGACTCGCATTTGGGCTGGCGGGGTTGGCAGTACAGCCACCACTGCGTTGTCGGACATTACGTACACTTATGATTTTTTGGGAAGACTCGCTACGGTCAATACCGTCAAACGGGACGGGGCGACCACTCCTACCGAGTCTGCGATCTACCACTATGATTTACTGGGGCGAATGGACTATACTGAGATGCCCAACGCAGTCGTTGAGGACTTTACGTTTGACAACATGGACCGTCTGGACGTCATGCGACATTTTCAATCCGATGCCAACAACGCGAATTTAGCTGACAACGTCCTGAAGGACATGTTCGACTACAGCTATCGCGCTGACGGCAAGCGAACCGGATTGGTCGAGACATTCAAAGATAGTGGCATAGGCGTCCCACCTGTGGGCCAGAATTATCTGTCCAACAATTACACTTGGACGTACGACAACGCAGGTCGACTGGCCAGTGAAGCGACTCTCAGCAGTGACAGCACGCTGGACCAGACCGAGTCCTACATGATGGACTTGGTAGGAAACCGCATCCGCCGCACCGTAGACAAGCCAGGCACAGCCAACGATGTGACAGACCTCTACACGTTTGACTCCAATGATCGCTTGCAGACCGAGAATCGCTACAGCGGTTTGTTTGCGACTGGCAATCCTACCGCCTCCAGCCTCCAGTCTACAGCCTATCAATGGTCGGGCACTCAGCAGACGGCCAAGGAGGTCAGCGCTCCTGCCACATCGACCGTAACGCAGTTCATGAAATACGGCCTGATGGGGCAGCTTGAGGGTGTGATTACCGAAACCAAGAACGGTGCGACCGTAACCGCTCGAACTCAAGTGGAATACCGTTACGACAACTCTGGTCTGCGATTCCTGGCGATTGATTCGACCGACAGCAACTTGACGACGCTGGGGATCGAGCGTATTGAAAACGGTCGAACAGAGTACTTGCTCGATCACATGAACTTCACCGGCTATGGTCAGACGATCATCGAAACGGTAAAGAATGAGTTCGGTCAAGCGACCAAGCGAACTAGCTTCACGATCGGCACGGACGAGATCACACAAACGGTGAGCACGCTTAACCCAACAACAGGCGCGGTAACGGCAACCGAGACGCTGACCTTCGGTCACGACGGGCACGGCAGCACACGAGCCTTGTTCGGAGCCTTAGCAGCCAACGTGCAGGTATACACCTACAGTGCATATGGCGAGTTCTTGGCGATCCACAATGGCAGCGGAGTACGAGACATCACAAACGGCGGTACGGCATCGACGCTTGCCAATCCTGCCGGAGCCAAGACATCGTTGCTTTACAACGGCGAGTCGATAGACAAATCAACAGGCCTCTATAACTTCAGGGCTAGATGGTACTCGGCAAGTAGCGGTAGATTTGAAAGACTCGATCCATTCGCAGGCAATCCCAACGATCCGTTCAGCTTCCACAAGTATGGGTTCGTACATGGCAATCCGGTACTTGGGGTAGATCCATCAGGAAACGAGTTTAGTATCGGCGGAATGATGGTGTCGATGGGAGTCGGTATGGGGAATTTCGCTCAGGAACTTGCGATGGGCGGAGTGATCATCGCGACTCTTGAAAGCGGCGGACGTGCGGCCTTCGACGCGCGAGCGGCTGGACTTATGTTGATTGCAGGCGGAGACTTCGAACGTGGTTTTGAGCTGTACAACCTGGGATCACGAATTGCTGCTCTTGCGTTTGACACCATCGATCAAATTGATTCGATCGCAGGAATGGCATCACTTGGGGTTGCAGCGTCAATGGGTGGTTTGAAATTGCTACGAAACGCACCGGAAATCGCGCAGAATCTATCAAACTTTACGCGTATGAATTTCAATAGGGTCAGAGATGCGGCGATCAAGAGCGGTGAGTTTCTGTCATCGACGGTTCTGCGTAGCTGGGATGATATGCAGAAGTTTGTCGTTCAGGGCGTTGACCACATGTCTGCTTGGACCAGATTCAAAGCGAACCTAAAGACAGGTTGGTCGCAGATCAAGTTGATGAAAAATGGGGGGCAGTTCAAAGTTGCGACAGATAGCATCTCTTCTTTGCGTTCACTTGTTGCCGATTTAACAACGGCTACGAAGCGCGAAGTCGGTTTGTTTGTCTTAAATGACGGAACGACGGTCATACGGCTTGGCGACAGTATGAACAGCGTGTCGCTAACTAACGTTTCACAGGTGATCGCCCACTCGCATCCCAGTGGGCATCTAATACTTTCTTCAGGCGATATCGGAGCGTTGGCGAGAAGAGGGCAAACGGAGACGTTTTTGGTTGGACCTGCTGGAGATTTAGTTAAATGGACATCAGATACTGGTGAATGGGCCACGGACTTGATTGGACAGATGATTCAACGTGCGAATTGATCGAATGAAGATTTTCGGAGCGTTTATTGATGGCTTTGCTTGACGACGGAATGCAATGTGTAATTTGTGGCAAGATTATCCCGTGTGTCGATACCGAAAAATTGTTCTGTACGACATTTCACGGCATAAGAGACCCACGTTTCAAGCACTTAGACGACGCTGCAATGCATCAGTCGTGCTTGGATGAATGGGGGTTACGAGATGCGTTTGTAAGTTACTATAACGAAAAGTGCGAAAACGAACTTCAGGTAGTCAACGGCTCAGTCGTATATCGTCAAAATCCGAAATGCCCAGTCTTTCGACGAATCCTGAATCGGTTGACATTCAATCGGGCGGATCGCTAATGGCAACGAACAAGTGACTTCGTTGTCAGTCAGTACGTTGGGGTCAGATCCTGTTTACTGTTTTCGCGACGGTCGACTTGCCTTCGCGCTGAACCGGCGGTGTTGGAACATTGGAACATTTTGGAACAGAAAAGGACATGCACAGCGATTGACAAGGGGCATGGTTTTGTTAAGATTTGGTGTCTAGTCCGATTCTTCATGCAAAGGTAGCCCAATGACCATTTCCCGATCTCGGCTTGTCGACACGACCGTAAGCCGTTGGTACCACTGCATTTCGCGTTGCGTTCGCCGGGCTCATTTGATGGGCTCTGAGGCCGCGCCCGGACGTAAGGATTGGATCGAGAATCGGCTCAAGGAACTTGATCAGATCTTTGCCGTCTCCGTCGGTGGTTTCAGTCTGATGGATAATCATTTGCATTTGCTGCTACGCATCGATCCGGATGTCGCCAGCGGTTGGTCGGATATCGAAGTGGTTGAGCGTTGGTTCAAGCTCTTTCCGCCTCGCGGTGCCGATCGAAAGCCGATGAAGGTTTCCAAGGAGATCATGGATGCTCGTGTTGCGAACGTGACATGGGTGGCCGAGACTCGAAAGCGTTTGTCATCGCTTGGCTGGTTTATGAAGTGCCTGAAAGAGCCACTTGCTCGACTAGCCAACAAGCAAGATGAATGCACTGGTGCTTTTTTCGAGGGGAGGTTCAAGTCGATCGCCATTCTCGATGAAGAATCGCTTCTTTCGGTTTGTGCTTACATTGATTTGAATCCTGTTGCAGCCGGGATCGCACCGACGCCGGAGGAAAGTGATCACACTTCGGTCAAGACTCGTGTGGAGCATGTTCAAGCGAGCGGGCGGATCAAGGATTTGCAAGCCGCAGAGCTTGGTAGTGTGGCTGCGGTGGAAGTCAGCGGTGGGCTTGAGGATGATTTGTGGTTGGTTCCGATCGAAGATAAACGTGGCCGTGGGTCTGTGCGCGAAGGGATGCGAACAGGCTTTACATTAGGTCAGTATCTGATGTTGGTTGAGTATACGGGTCGAATGCTGCGAGACGGGAAAGCAGCGATTTCGTCGGAGGTTGCGGATATCTTTGCTCGGTTGGGAAGCACGCCCGAGACGTGGGGTGTTCGGATGGCGAAACTCACCGGTGGTCGGTTGCTTGGCCGGTTTCTGGCGGCTAGTCGGGAGCGGTTGCGGCAACTGGCGAGCAAGCTGCAAGTGCGTCACTTGGCAAATGTCGGCTAGACGGGATTTGTGACCCCGGGACAACAAGTTGAGCATCGAGTGCCAAAACGCTCTAACGTTTCGGTGTGCCTCAATGTCTTCTAAATGATGGTCGCTTTGCGTTGTGGCCGATTGCATTTTGGCATTGAGTAAGTTTTTGTTCTTCTGGGGCTCGATAAAAGACGAAAGTACCAGCAAGCGGTTGGCGAACGAAGAATAACGCTGTGCGTGTCCTTTCTTTGTCCTCTTTCCTTTTGCTTTTCTACGTGATTGAGGATAGTCTTTAGTTGCATCTTGAAGATTGGTTGGTGTGAGTGGAGTCGTAGTAAACCCCATTTTACCGATTCCAACTCAAGATGCTTTCCTTGTTTGATTGCGAGTGATAATTGCAATCGATATCATTACGCTGCTTCGGTGGAGGATA
>JANPNA010000066.1:0-2404 GCA_031427235.1 Pirellula sp. | reverse complement strand
TGACTGTCGGTGAAAAGAAGCCTTCATCGACCCTCGATCCGATTGAGCTTGCCGCATACACCATGACGGCCAGCGTGATTTTGAATTTAGACGAAACGGTTACCAAGGAATAGCATGAACCAACAAAATCAAATGCTACGTTTTCAGGACGCGCTGAATCGCCGCTCGTTTCTGTCCAACAGCGCTGGCGGCCTTGGGCTCGCAGCCTTGGCCGGGCTGGGCGCGGGCAATGCAATAGGCGACCTAGCCACTCGCGCGGCCGGAGGCCTAGTCGACCTGCCGCACATGGCGGCCAAGGCCAAGCGTGTGATCTATTTGTTCCAGTCCGGTGCTCCATCGCAAATGGAGTTGTTCGACTACAAGCCGACACTGGAAAAGTATCGAGGCCAAAATTTGCCCGACAGCATTCGCAACGGACAACGCTTGACCGGTATGTCGTCCGGCCAAGCAAACTTTCCAGTCGCTCCCTCGATCTTCAAGTTTACGAAGAAGGGCAAATGCGGTGCCGACTGGAGCGAGTTGATGCCGCACACTGGCGAATTGGTCGACGAGTTTGCCATCATTCGCACAATGTATACCGAAGCCATCAACCACGACCCAGCCATTACTTTCTTCCAAACCGGAAATCAGTTGCCAGGCCGGCCAAGCATTGGATCATGGCTAGCGTATGGACTCGGAAGCGAGAATCAAGACTTGCCCGCTTACGTGGTATTGACGAGCAAAGGGACCGGACGCACCGACGACCAACCGCTTTACGATCGACTTTGGGGAAGTGGTTTCTTGCCAACGCAATACCAAGGGGTAAAGTTCCGTAACGCAGGCGATCCCGTCCTGTATCTATCGAACCCACCCGGCGTGGACCGCGATCTGCGTCGTTCGATGCTCGACGAAGTGCGTGACCTGAATGAACAAAAACTCGCGCAAGCTGGCGATCCGGAGATCGCGACTCGCATTGCACAGTACGAAATGGCATTTCGGATGCAAACCAGCGTGCCCGAGTTGGCCAATCTCAAGAGTGAGCCGCAGCATGTGCTCGATCTTTATGGCCCTGAGGTGAACATGCCTGGCAAATACGCCGCCAATTGCTTGCTGGCTAGGCGATTGGCGGAACGTGGAGTTCGATTCATCCAGTTGTTCCATATGGGTTGGGACCATCACGGGAACTTGCCCAACGCCCTAAGAGGCCAGTGCAAAGATACAGATCAACCGACGGCGGCGCTGATCCAGGATTTAAAGCAACACGGACTCCTAGACGACACGCTCATCGTATGGGGCGGTGAGTTTGGTCGGACGGTCTATACGCAAGGCGCACTGACGGAGAACTACGGTCGAGACCACCACCCTCGATGCTTTAGCCTGTTCATGGCAGGGGGTGGCATCAAGCCGGGGGTTACGCATGGCGAAACGGACGACTACTGCTACAACATTGTTAAGGACGGAGTGCACGTTCGCGATTTGCATGCGACCATCTTGCACCAACTGGGAGTGGACCACGAACGCTTCACTTATCCATTCAACGGTTTGGATGCAAAGCTAACCGGCGTTGAACCCGCTCGTGTGGTCTCGGAGATCTTGGCGTAATGATGCTTCGCATCTTCTTCCAAACGGCCTGTTTGCTGCGAATGTCGGTTTTGAAATACTTCGTGAGAATCGAGAAACGAAAAGCCGATGATGTCGCGGCGTAACAAGTAAGGCACTCAATTTAGAGGCAAGTATTCTTTGAAATAGTCTTGCCACGCCATTGCGTTCAGAACTTCCACGGCGTCTATTGGATTCCTCACTCTTGTTTTGCATCTCGCTTTGCGTCTGGAATTGTCCAAGCACGGTGTCCTTCAAACCATCACGTGTCCTGTTCGTTCGGCCCTCCTCCAGTGTAGAACAATTGTCCCAATTGTTCCCGCTCTGCAGCCTTTCAATAAGGATTTGTTGATCATGGTTCGATTCTTGTCTCTCTCTCTCTCTCTCTCTCTCTCTTACGCAGTAGCCTAACTCGCATGGTTGCCCTAGCCAGTCGGGAACGCAATCGCCAAGCATTTCGCCATGCGCTCAGCAAAATCTCTGATTCGCACTGCCAAAGCAGTCGATGCAGAACTCACCATCGAACATTGCTGGAATCGTTGGAACCACGCCGTCTCATGACCGCAGTCCCGTTCGCGAATAATGATGCTGCGTTCTATACGAGCATCAGTACCGATATGGTTGTCTCAACGTCGTCTACTCCCGCACACTTGCTAGCCAATGATCTCGATATCGACGGCGGAGCGATTACGTCAAGCGTCGTTGCGAACCCAACCTCCGGGACTCTCATCGCCTTTGGAACCAATGGCACGTTTACGTATCGACCGAACACCGGCTTCGTCGGAGTCGATCGTTTCACCTACAAAGTCAATGATGGTTCGCTGGA
>JANPNA010000065.1:0-1786 GCA_031427235.1 Pirellula sp. | reverse complement strand
CTACTGTGAATTGAGTGGCAATCACAATGGGAGCATCGTTGACTGCGGTTACGGTAATCGAAACCGTGCCAACCGCTGTATCTGGCGTGGGGGTAACATTGTTGCGAACCGTGTAAGTGAAGACGACCGGACCAGAGTAATTAGCAGTCGGCGTGAACGTAATGTTCGAACTACCATTCACGAACGTGACGGTTCCTCCAACACTTGGTTGCGTCACCGCCACCACTCCTCGGCTCGTTCCGAATCGATCGATGTCATTTTGGATGACATCGATCGATGTTTGACCCGAATCCTCGGCAATGTTTCGAGAATCCGTGATGGCGGTGAGCCTATCGGCAACGTTAAGTATGCCCGTCGGGAGAATGACCATCGAAGCAGTCAAGTACTGGGCTAATCCGCCGAAAACGGCAATACCGAGGTTATTTCCGGATGTGTTTGCAGCAGGGATTGGAGACGTATCGCCCGTGAAATTAATGATTCCAGGTGCAGTCCCTTTGAAAAGCACATCCACCACATTTCGGAAACTACGTGCTTCTTGGATCGCCAAAACACTCTTGTCGGCGAATCCGCCCACCAAAGTAAGCGTATTCACTGGCGAATTTGCTACGGGTGTCTTTAAGCGGCCATCGATACCGTTGATGTACCTAACGCCCGTCGCAGTTCTGCCAGTCCCGTCAATAAAGTCATTGTTGAGGTTGTGATTGCGTCCAACTGAGGCCACGAGTCCGACGCTTGGGTCTGCAGTGTTCTGACCGATGACGAGTGTTACGGCAGTGTTACTTCGGTTCACCAAATTATTCGCACCCGCCGTGAGATTATTGGGAACATCGGTGTGAGCCAATGCGCCAATAAAGTTCACACCAAAACGAGACGATGTTCTCTGATCCAATGCGTCGACTACTACGTTGCCTGCGCCCACCGAAGGAAGGGCTTGAATCGCATTCCGAATGTTGATTGCGGTTTTGTCAGGATCGTAACTTTGCAACTGAGTGTCTGGATCAGTGAAAATTCCTGGACTAATTGGCCCCGTTACTTCTGCTCCATATTGAATTCGAAACGTCCCGCCAAAAACACCCAAGCCAATATCGATCTGGTTGTACTCGCCCCACTGATATTGCAGCTTCTCTGCAGCGGATCCGTCAGCGTTCGCGTAAGCAATTTCGTGATATGCACTAAATACACCTTGCGCCGGCGATCGCAAATCCACCATTTGCGTCCGAACGATAACTCGTTCGTTCGTACCAATGGTCGCTTCGGGGATAGCGTCGTTCGGATTTGGATCGGGAAGTTCGGTACCTGCGGTCCCATCCGCGTTTACCGAGAAGAATTTGTATCGCACCCGAACCAAGGGATCCGGTTCCCCCTCGCCGTTGTTGATCGCATTGATCACTACCAGCGCATCCAACGGCGACAAATTATTATCGTTGTCGACATCAACAAAAGATCGAGTGTCGCCAGGTACTTGACCCGCAAGGGACCCAGAGCCCTGGGAATTTATCCGATTAATGACAACCAGCGCGTCCAGCGGAGAAATGTTGAAGTCTCCGTTCACGTCCGTTGCCACCAGCGAATTGTGGAACGGCATGATGTCACCCGCCATTAAATGGCGTTGTTCCAGCGACTCGAGACGAAGCATTCGCTTCATCCATCCCTGTTTGGCAGACTTTTCACTGCGATTTCGCGTTGTAGATTTGCGGCTCGGACGTATTGGCGAAACGGACATCGATTCTTCCACCGTAAAGATCAAGTGAGGTAAAGCTTGGAAAGAAAATTCGAAGGACAAAAT
>JANPNA010000064.1:0-27474 GCA_031427235.1 Pirellula sp. | reverse complement strand
TTGTCCCGCACCCAACCCCAAAAGCCGTTTTCGTTGGCCGTTTTGTAACCAAACCTACGGCTGTTTGTTTATGAAAAATAATCCCTGGATTCATTATCTTTCCAAATCCCCACTACCCAAAAATTAGGTGTCGGACGCACTAGGCCCATTTCGAAAGGATTTAACATAAACGATGTCGACTGGATTGCCGAAGAATCCCCACGAGAATCCTGCCTCGCACGGCATTGCGGAAAAGGTGCCGAACTATTTGGTGCAATCCATTCTCGTAACGCTTTGTTGTTGCCCTCCGCTTGGAATCGTCGCGATTGTTTATGCTATTCAAGTCAATTCGATGCTTGCTGCGAACGATGTTGCTGGAGCACGAGTTAGGTCTCGCAGGGCAAAAATAGTGTTGGATCGCCTTGGCCATTTCAAGAAACTTTCCTTGGCCACCTTTCTGTTGGTTGGCTCCTCACTAAACATGTTCACATCGACGTTACGCAAACAGTTCTTTATTCGAGAACTTGAGGCTCCTGCCGAACCAATGCGGCACCAACTCGTCAGGAGCCTCGCACTTTTGCGGATCAAAAGGCTACATTGTTGACGACTGTTGATTGGCTGCTACTTTGGCTTAGCCACGTCGGTCGCTTCCTTTTGACGCAGGTAGCGATGGCATTCGATGCATTGAACAGTCAAGTTGACGTAACCGAGTGCGGCGCGATCCAAATTCTCTTCGCGTGCAGCTTTGGTTATGACATTCAAGGCACGGCGAAAATCAGCGCTGTGATCCAGGTACTCGATCGTGGTGTGAACGTTCCAGCTACTTTGAAGGCTTAGCGCGTTGAGTGCCTGGGTATCCTTGGCGATTCGTTCAAAGTCTTCGGTTGTAATCCCTTCCAGGATTCCCTTCGCATGATCCAATTTCATCTGCATAAAGGGTTTCAATTGCCCTTTCCCGGTTTGGCCCGCCGGTTCTTGCGGATTGCCGTGCAGTCGTAACATACTCAACGCGATGGCACAGACCGGAACGGCGAAAATTAGCATTCGTTTCATGTTATCAATCGTTGGTAGAATGAGTGGGTATCAAACAAAAAACGCTTTCAGACTCCTGCTCCTCATGTTGCTCAATAACGTCGATAATCAAGCTCAGTTCGTTTACACCTTTCTTCCAGGCGTCAACTTCTGCCTCAGCGTCTTGCATTCGATCGATTAGATGCTTCAATCGACTTGAAATATGTGCGTGGTCCTTTTCGGACTGTCGCTGTGCGGCCTCGGCTTCGGGTGAGTTACCGCAATGCAACGCTCGCAGTTGCTTGCCGATCTCTTCTTCTTTTGCGAAATGAGTGCCGAGTTGGGAGCTTAAATCGGAAAGTTTTTGAACGGTCTCTCGAAATTGAGCGGTGCGCAGTTTCGATTGGCGATCAATCCATTCCGACAGATCGGTCGCAAATCGATCAAGTATCTGATGCTGCGACTTCCAATCCGCGAAGAGCATATCTACCTTCGGATTGTCTTGAGTTTTCATATTATGCCTCATTAAATGCAGCCCTTCGAAATGGCTGGCGCTGTGTGTGCAGATCTACCACCTACCCATTTGCTAACCGGTGGCTAACCATTTGCTAACCGTTTGCTAACCAGTGCAATTAGAGTGCCAGTGCCATTCATTCTGGGAGTCCTCCTCTCAAGTGGGGTAGGCATCTTGCTGGCAATCGAATTCACACCGAAAAATTGCAAGCTGGAAGCTTACGCCACTTTAGAAACATCGGTCAGACGCCCGGGTGAGCCAAAAACGCTTGAATATGTGACGGGATAACGCGCTTTGAGTCAAGAAAAGTTTGACATTTGCTTTCGGGGGCTTTAGAACTTTTGGAAGTTGATTGCTCCATGGTGAGCGCCCTCATACCGGAGTTTGGAATGCCAGAGATCGCGGCCGAGTTAAAAAATGCTTTGGATCAATTTCGCGTCGATTTTGAATTGCTTCGCAATGAAATCGGAAAGGTGATCGTAGGCCAACAGCCCATCGTCGATGGTGTCTTAATTGCCTTAGTCGCGGGTGGGCATGTCTTGTTAGAGGGGGTTCCTGGTTTGGGAAAAACCATGTTGGTTCGGACATTAGCAAGTGCACTTGAGGCCAAATTCACTCGCATACAATTCACTCCAGACTTGATGCCAGCGGATCTGGTCGGAACAACGATTATGGTAGAGGGAGAAGGCGGCAGCCGAAATTTTCGTTTTGCGCGGGGCCCCATTTTTGCCAACGTGGTTTTGGCCGACGAAATCAATCGCGCCACCCCCAAGACCCAGTCCGCAATGCTGGAAGCGATGCAGGAGCGAAGCGTTACAGTCGCAGGCATTACGCACCAATTGGATCGATTGTTCTTTGTGTTAGCAACGCAAAACCCGCTTGAGATGGAGGGCACCTATCCTTTGCCCGAAGCCCAATTGGACCGCTTTCTTTTCAAACTGATTGTTCCGTTTCCGACCGCTCAAGAAATTGAAACGATCCTCGATCGAACAACGGAGTCGGAAACTCCAGAAGCCCAGCCACTCTTTGATCCGAAACGCATTCTTGAAATGTCCGCGTTGTCACGTCGTATCCCGATCAGCGATGAAGTCCGCCGGCACGCAATCCATATTGTGATGGCAACCCATCCAGAACATGAACTTGCAACATCAATGACCAAACGATTCGTTCGATTTGGTAGCAGTCCTCGCGGAGCCCAAGCCTTGATATTGGCCGCAAAAATCAATGCCATTCTCGACTACCGCTACCACGTTTCTCGCGCCGACATTGAATCGGTTGCAATCCATTGCCTACGGCATCGAGTGCTTCTCAATTTCGAAGGACAAGCGGAAGACATCAAGACAGATGATGTCATCCGCGATGTCCTGACCAACATTGGGAAAATGAAAGCCGCATGAGCCTGTTTGACTCCGACTTCTTGAAGAAACTGGAATACCTATCCTTGGTTTCTCGCCGGGTATTCCGTGGGAAACTATTGGCTCAGCGCAGAACCAAGCAGCTCGGGGGTGGTATCGAGTTTGCCGATCACCGAGAGTATGCGCCAGGCGATGACTTGAGGTATCTCGATTGGAACGTGTATGCAAAATACGGCGACCTGTTGTTAAAGCGCTTCCAAGAGGAGGAGGATCTCCATGTGTACATCCTGCTCGACGCTTCGCGGAGCATGGACTGTGGTTCGCCAAATAAGTTTGATTATGCCAGACGCATCGCTGCGGCATTGGCTTACATTGCACTCGCCGATCTCGATCGCGTGAGCATCATGGCGTACGCCGACACACCATTGGATGTGCTCCCCCTGACCCGAGGCAAGGACCGTGTTTTGAGCATCTTGAAATTTTTGGAGAACGTGAAGCCAGGGGGGACGGCAACCGATCTCGCGACCGTCGCAAAGTCGTTGGTCAATCGAGCACAAAGGACTGGACTCGTAGTGATTATCAGCGATCTATACGATCAAGCTGGCTTCCGCGCCGGTGTCGATTTGCTACGACATCGTCGATTTGAGCCGCATGTCATTCAAATCCACACTGAGGAGGAAGCGAATCCAACATTTTTGGGGGATATTGAGTTGGACGAAATGGAAACCGGCCAACTTCGAAAGCTTACCGTCACGGAACGCAAACTAAAGCAATATCGTCAGCTTTTTAATGAGTTCCTCGCCGCCATCGAAACCTATTGCAAAACCTATTCTCTATCTTGCACGCGATCGACTACGGACCTACCGTTCGATGAACTGATCCTGCGCATGATGCGAGCCTCCGGAATTCAGAGCTAGAGAACGCCCATGTTAGAGTTTGCCAGTCCGATGCTTGCTTGGTGGGCCGCCCTCGCTGTCCCGATCGTTTTGATCTACATCATCAAGGTGCGGATGCGGCGGCGGCCCGTCTCCACTCTCTTGTTTTGGAACCAACTCTTTGACGAAAAAAAACCGAGGGCCTGGTGGCAGCAACTCCGCCATTGGCTATCGCTCCTTTTGCAATTGGCATTCGTACTCCTTTTGGTAGCTGCGCTCATCGACCCACTTTGGAGTTGGCAAAAGAACTCGCAACGTCGAATCGTGCTCATCCTGGACAACTCCGCCAGTATGAAAGCTACCGAAGCCGACGGAAAAACCCGCTTGCTGTCCGCGAAAGAGATCGCCAAGGGACTAGCGCGTTCGTTACGGCCAGGAGACGAAATGTCTTTGGTTTCTGCTGGCGGTCAATCGGTGGTGCAGGTTGGCCTGACCAACCATGCGAGATTGCTTATCGAGGGGATTGCGGACTGCCAACAAACGGATGCGCCATCGGCTCTACTCCCCGCCATCGCTACGGCAGAACGGCTTCTTAAAGACAGGCCAGAAAAGTCCGAGATTATCATCCTTACCGATGGCTGCATTGAGGATTTTGAAACGATTCGCGATAATCCACTCGTGAGAATTTACGGCGTGGGAACCGCTCAAGAGAATACGGCTATCACTCGCTATCAAGTTCGACGTAGCGTGATGGATTCGGTAGGTTATCAAGTCCTCATCGAAGTCACCAACAGCGGCTTGGAAGAGATCAAAACAAAACTCGAACTTAGTCTTGAAGACAGCTTGGTCGACGTTGTCCCCATTTCCCTCAAGCCCGGCGAGAGTCAAACAAGGATACTGGATCATACATCGGCAACCGGCGGACGCTTGGTGGCCAAATTGGATTCCAAGGATGCCCTAGGGACAGATAATTCGGCGATCACCCTTTTGCCGCAGCGAGCTCCGTTGCCCATTACTTTGGTAACCTCCGGCAGTCTATTTCTCAAAAGCGTTCTAGAATCGATGCCTTTGGTGGAGTTGAGCCTTTCCGAAACGGCACCGAATTCGGCCCCATTGGAGGGCTTGCTCGTGATCGATCGCAGAATGCCAGAGGTCCTGCCACGTGGCCGAGTGCTCGTCGTGGATCCCCAAAACAACACGGATCTTTGGACAGTCGGCGAGAACCTTGAGCAACCGCTGGTCGCGCGCGTCGAAAAGGATTCACCTTTGACCCAGCACCTTCGATTGGACAATGTGCTATTTCCTGGCGCGAAGCAACTGACTTTTTCTCGCCCTGTCGAACCGTTGATCCGCGACCCGCTCGATTCGCCACTTTTAGCTCGAATGAAACGGCCCGGTGGCGATCTTTGGATCTTAACTTGCAATCTCGAACAGAGTGATTTGCCATTGAGAATCGCGTTCCCGGTTCTAATCAAGAACGCCATCGAATGGTTTCAAGGCAACGAAGGTCAATTGCGACCAATCGTACCCACTGGAACGTTGGCGACCTTCTCGATTCCAGCGCAAGAGCAAGCAAAGGCAGCCGTCACACCCGAGGCAGACCAAGCAGAGACCACAACCGATTCCGCCATTGCGGTCGAGTCGACATCAACGGAACTGTCGAGGCGGGATCTACGGGTCAGTAGCCCGTCCGGAAAAAAATCGGCGATAAGCGCTCAGGGGAAGCAAGTTCTGATCGGACCCATTCTAGAGTGTGGGCTTTGGACCGTAGCTCCAATCCGCGAATCCAAAGATGCACCTGGAATTGCCAAAGTCGAACCCGACCAGCGCATCGTCGACTATCGGTGGACGTTTGCGTCCAATCTAACCAACCGTAGCGAGAGCGATTTGAAGCCGCGCGGTGAACTGCAAACGGCCGACTCGCTTTCGGTCGTTTCGTTGGGCGGTCGAGCGATTTGGTTTTACCTGGCATTGCTTGGGTTAATGCTCTTAACGACGGAATGGTGGCTCTACCAACGAAGGGTAGTTGGTTAATGAATTCATCCGAACTGACAAGTCGCTGGTCACTTGAGATCACGCAGCCGTGGATGCTGTGGTTCTTGCTGTTGCTTGTGCCCATCGCATGGTACTACTTTAGATCGCTCAGTGACTTCCCAAAATGGCAGCGCAGGGTCTCGATGTTATTTCGAACTATGATAATAGTTCTGCTGATCTTGGCGATTGCAGATCTATCGCTTCTCTCTCCGACAGCCCGGCAATACATAACCATTGCAATCGATCGTTCTTTGAGTATTGATACCAAAGCCCAAGTTCAAATTGATGAATTCGTATCGGAAATCGAAAAGCATCGAGGTGATAACCAAATCGCTTACATGCATATGGCCTTGACCCCTTCCTCTATCGTTTCCAAATACGAACAGTTGGTTGCGCCCGAGGGGAAAGACCGAAACGGCTCGGATTTTGCGACTGCGATCCAGACCGCTGCGGCTGCAGCTCCGCCTGGTTTTGTTCCACAAATCGTTATGCTTACTGATGGCCGTCAAACGCAAGGGGACGCAATCCAGGCAGCCGCTTCAAGCAAGATCCCTGTCAGCGTGATTCCGCTGCCAGTTCGAAGTGAGCCCGAGGTGCAAGTGGCCGACGCAATCGCCCCCGCCGAAGTCCGACAAGGCGAACCGTTTTATGTTGAGGCGATCATTTCCTCGAATCACGAGGACGAAGGCTTTATTGAAGTTTTCCGCGGGGACATCCTCGTAAGCAACTCGGAAAAGCAAATCAAAATTCGGGAAGGTGAGAATCGATTCCGATTTCGGCAATCGATTGAACAGGAAAGCCAAACGGACTACGTGATCCGTGTTCGCGGCTTCAAAGATACTCTGCTGGACAACAATGCAGCCTCGGCCGTTGTGTTTGCGGCAGGAAAACCCAGCGTCTTGATCGTCGACTCCAACGTACAGGAGACGAGTCCATTGCGGTGGGCCCTGGAGGAACAGGATTTGATCGTGCAAGTGCGACCGACCGAGGGCTTGCCGAGAACGTTAAGCGAACTTCAAAAGTTTGATTGCGTCGTGCTTTCCAATATCCCTGCAACCTCGATGACACTGCAGCAAATGGAGATTATGCGAACCTACGTAGAGGATTTAGGAGGCGGCCTGGTGATGATCGGGGGGGACCAATCCTTTGGTTTGGGTGGCTACTACAAAACAACGCTCGAGGAGATCCTGCCGGTTCGGAGCAATTTTGACAAAGAGAAGGAGAAACCAAGCTTGGCAATGGTTTTGGTGATCGACAAGTCGGGGTCGATGGGTGGTGAAAAGATGGAGATGGCCAAAGACGCGGCGAAGGGTGCTGCCGAATTGCTTGGCCCAAAGGACCAACTCGGCATCATCGCTTTTGATGGACAAAGCTACTGGGTTAGCGATCTCCATTCGGCTGCCGACAAAGGCTACATCATCGATCGGATCAGCACCATCGAAGCCAGTGGCGGAACGAGTATCTACCCAGGCTTGTCGGACGCATACGAAGCTCTCGTCGGCGCAAGTGCCAAACTCAAGCACGTCATTTTGTTAACCGACGGTCACAGCGAACCGGGCGACTTCGACGGTATCGCTGGAGACATGGTTGCCGCCCGGATTACATTGAGCAGCGTGGCGGTTGGCAATGGCGCGGACCAGGAGTTGTTGCAACGCTTGGCGGAAACGGGCAGCGGACGATTTTACCTTTGCGAGGAGGCAAATAGTATTCCGCAAATCTTTGCAAAGGAAACCGTTGAGGCGTCGAAGTCGGCTATCAACGAATTACCGTTTGTACCGATTTTGGTTCGTCCAACACAAGTACTAGCAGGTATCGATCTTGAAACAGCCCCCTTTTTGCTGGGCTATGTGATTACCAAGCCCAAGCCGACGAGCGAGTTCATTTTGGCTAGTGAGACAGGCGATCCGGTTTTGGTGTGGTGGCGATATGGGCTAGGTATGACCGCAGCTTTCACTTCGGATGCCAAGAGTCAGTGGGCGGCGGAATGGCTAACATGGCCCAACTTCGGACCTTTCTGGGCGCGGGTCATTCGGCATTGCATGCGCAAGAGCGAGTCCAAAGGAGTCTTCGTGGAAGTCCAACGTCAAGGCAATCTCTCTCGCGTCATCGTGGATTCGGTGGATCCATCGGGAAAATTCATCAATCAGGCGACAACAAAAATGACCGTTATCGCGCCCCGTTTGGAGCGCACCCAGATTGAATTGGAGCAAGTCGCTCCGGGGCGATATCAAGCGGACATACCTACTGACGTGACGGGGGCATATCATTTGGAGCTATCGCAAAGCGTCAACAGCGTTCCGACATTCAGGCAAACTCGCAGCATCGTGGTTGGCTATCCGGATGAGTTGCGGTTGGGGCCGGCCGATGAAAACTTGATGAAAAAGGTAGCCGAGGTATCGGGGGGCAAATATTGCCCAACGGCCAAGGAGCTTTTTGAGAGGAACGACCGAGTGGCACAAAACGTGATCCGGTTGTGGCCTTCTCTCTTAATGGGTGCTTTGTGTTTGTTTTTGTTCGACGTGCTCGTTAGACGCCTTGACGTATCTTTGTGGTTTTAAGCACATGTGCAATAGTCTTTGTGTGAAGGCAACAATTAGCCGCATGGCCCTAGCCTCGGTTTTCGCTAGCCGCGATTTTCGACGATCGTCAAACACTTAGGCGAGCGGCAGAGTGGAGTATCCCAACCCGAAGTGTAAGCGAGGGACAATTTCGCAGGTCCCTCACTTACGTATCGGGTTAGGATTGGTAGTTTTCACATCGCCGCTCGCCTTACGGAACCGGGGCTAGCGCCCAAACGGCTTTCTTATACGTCGTAACTGACTTTGCCATGTTTGCTTGCACGGCTGATTTTGTCCAAGCTATACAAGCCAGCCAATACAAATTCCACGCATGAGGCCCGTACAGCCGGGTGGTCCGTTGCGTTCACTTCAAAGGCCGTTTCCCAGACTGGTGGTACGTGTTTGAGCCGCTCAGCATAAGCGGAACTGGGTAGCAAATCACCGACTTCGATTCGCACCCCTTTGTTGAAGATTTCTGCGATTTTGCCGACGCCGTGCTCGGTAGCGTATTGCTCGAAGACAGTTTTGACCGCGCTTGAGACCAAAGAGTCGAGGATTTTACGTTCCGTCATTTGATGGCTCCCCATCAAGTCGACTTCGAGTTTCCCAAGTGAGGATGTGTAGATATGCCCCAGGTCGCTTATCCGAGGAACGGCCAAAGGTTCGCCCAACAAAACAGCTCTCTGCCGAGCCGACGCAATCATCGTGCGGAAATTGGAAAGCGAAAATCGGGCGGATACACCGGACGCTTGGTCGACGTATTTGCTCCTCCTGGCTTGTGCCGTAATCTCCTCAATGATCTCCGTCATGAAGTATGGAATTTGCACTGGGTATTCGCCCCCCAGGTCCAGCCCGCATTCCTGCTGAAGAATTTGGATTCCCTGATCGCGATCGATTGGATAGTGCGTTTGAATCAAAGAGCCGATCCGGTCCTTGAGCTGAGGAATGACTTTGCCGCTTCGGTTGTACGTGCCTGGGTTGGCCGAGAACAAGATGAAAATGTCTAGGTCGAACCGAATGGGATAGCCACGGATTTGAACATCGCGTTCCTCAAGGATGTTGAACAAGCCAACTTGAACGAGCTCATCCAGTTCGGGTAATTCGTTCATGGCAAAGATGCCGCGATGCATGCGGGGAATCAAGCCAAAGTGCAAAGCGGATTCGGAGCCCATGCTCACGCCACCGGTCAGCTTCGACGGATCGATTTCGCCGATCACGTCTGCGAACTTGGTTCCTGGTGCAAGACGTTCGACGTAACGTTCGGATCGGTGCCACCAACCGATTGGGACTTGATCGGGTGTATTGTGTATCAAAAAGTCCTTGCCAGCCTTGGTAATGGGATGGTACGGATCTTCGTGGACAGGGACTTCGGGGATGTCCAAAAAGGGAACGTACTCGTCCAAGAAACGTCCAAGGGTCCGCATTAGTCGGCTTTTGGCTTGCCCCTTTTCGCCAAGAAACAAGAGGTCGTGCCCGGCGAGAATCGCGATGTTCAATTCCGGAATAACCGTATCTTCAAAACCGATGATGCCGGGATAGAGTGTCTCGCCAGAAGCAAGCATGCGGATGAAATTCTCGCGGATTTCTGTTTTGACAGGGCGGCTTTGCCAGCCACTTGCTCGCAAGCTGGCGAGGTTGGATGGGCGACTTGGGGCTGAATCTGACATGGGTACTTTTTTCAGAGATTACTCGGTCGGGATAATGAAAGGGTAGTCATTTATAGCAAGCAGGCAATACACGCAGGCCTTGCACTTGGAAGGAGTTCCCTTTTACGCGATACTGTTTGGAAGGAGGTCGTTGTCGAAGAATCGCTCGAAACCTCCTGAATGAAACCATTTCATGCATGCCTGTCGCATGGACTGGCCTTTTGTAGGACGAGCATGGAGCAAACGGTATGGCGACTGAAAACTCAGCAATTCTAGACAATTTGAATGTGGCCCAACGGAAAGCCGTAACCCACGTCGAAGGCCCACTGTTGACATTGGCAGGTCCAGGCAGCGGAAAGACGCGAGTTGTCACCCATCGGATAGCGCATTTACTCGAACGAGGAATTTCGCCCTATTCCATTCTGGCGTTGACTTTCACCAACAAAGCGGCTCAGGAGATGAAGGGCCGACTCAGAAATCTTTGTGGCGACGAACCGGTTTGGCTCGGGACCTTTCACGGGTATTGCGCGCGTTTTCTGCGTCGCTACGGTCGCATGGTAGGAATTTCTGAGAATTTTTCGATATTCGACGCCGACGACGCTAAGAGAGCCATGCAGCACGCGATCGTCGCGGCGGAAGTTTCGCTTACGCATCTAAATATTGGCGAAATTACGAAAGGAGTCAGCGGTTTGAAAAATCGCGTTGTCACGCCAGAAATGATGCAAGGTGAGCACCAATCCAGTACAGATAAAGTGCTCGCGAAAGTCTATCCAGCCTATCAACGGTTCCTGCTTCAAAACAACGCAGTCGACTTCGACGATCTGTTGATGCACACCGCATCCATTTTGCGATCTAGTCCAGACCTGCGCAGCGAATTGGACTCCAAGCACCGCTACATTTTGGTGGATGAGTATCAAGATACGAATTTGGCCCAGTATCTGATCGTACGGTCTTTATCGGTCGAGTATCCGAATCTCAACGTAACCGGCGATCCGGACCAATCGATCTATGGTTGGCGTGGCGCCGATATTTCGAACATCCTCAATTTCGAACGGGATTATCCCAACGTGGTCACGGTCCGGTTGGAGCAAAATTACCGGAGCACACCCGAGGTCCTGTCCATTGCCGACGCGTTGATCTCTTGCAACACCCGTCGCAAAGCAAAGCAGTTGATTCCGACGCGTGAATCAGGAGTTCCAGTCAAGCTCTATTCGTATGCCTCAGCCCGAGACGAGGCGGACAATATTGCCGATCAAATCGTTGCCGCAGTCCTGGCTAAGACGGCCAAACCCAAAGACTTCGCCATCCTTTATCGAACCAATGCGCATTCACGACTCCTCGAGGCGGCCTTGCTGCGGCGAAAACTAAACTACCAATTGATCGGAGGATTCCGGTTTTATCATCGCGAAGAAATCAAGGACCTGCTGGCCTACTTGCGTTTGGTTCACAATCCTACGGATGACATCTCATTCGAACGCATCGTTAACGTGCCGACCCGCGGGCTAGGGGACAAGTCCCTTTCCAAGGTGACCGAACTGGCCCATTCTAGAAACGTTCCGATGCTGGTCGCATTGCGGGCCGTTGTCGAGCATGGACTGATGAGCAAGAAAGCCACATCCGGTGCCAGGCAGTTCCTGGCCCTATACGACGACCTGATGTATTTGTCGCGGGGCCCCCTTTCGGTCATGATCCAGCAGTTGGTCGCCAAAACAGACTACGTCAAGTATCTATCCGCCAGGAAGACCGAGACACCTGACGAAAGCATCCAGGGAAATATCAACGAGCTCATCGCAGACGCCGCCGAAGTGGATCGACAAGACGTGGACGGCAACGCCATCGAGCGATTTCTGGAGCAGGTGACACTCATCAGCGATGCGGACGGCATTACCGACAATGAAAACAAAGTGACGCTGATGACCTTGCATTCGGCCAAAGGGCTCGAGTTCGACAACGTCTTCATCATCGCGGTCGAGCAAGAGATCTTGCCTCACAAGCGGTCGATGTACGATGCGGCTCAGATGGAGGAAGAACGGCGTTTGTTCTTTGTCGGCATCACTCGAGCCAAGAATCGCTTGCAATTGAGCATCGCTAAATCGCGTGGCTTTGGTAATTCGAGGATGAGTTGCCCGAGTTCCTTCCTAATGGAGTTGCCGCGGGCCGAGATGGAGATCGTCGACTTGAGTGAGCCATTTGCTGGAGACGACGACTTCAGCGATGGCGATTTCAACACTTCGCATGACGATGATTGGGAGTCCCAAAGTTTTCTGCACCAACGCAAGAAAACGAAAGTGGCTACCGCCAAGCGAACGCAACCCAAAATCGAATCCGCGGTCGATTGGGAGGTTTCGCAGGAATCCGCGGTTACGGCCGACGACATGAATATCTTGCTCGATGATCTTGGAGACGATTGTGTTCCAGCATCAGCGTCTTCCAGTTCGAATGAACTAGGAACGTTTGCAAAAAAACTGGAAAGTTTGAACCGAAAGATTCCGACTGGAGCGCTCAAGACGGCTGCACAAGTCACGGCGGCAATGACCCCAGATGGGATCCCGGTAGATCGATTTGAAGCGGGCGATGTGGTTATGCATCCCAGCTATGGGCCTGGCACTATCATGTCGGTCGAGGGGCGTGGACTTCGGCGCATGGCTCGCGTTGTTTTCTTGGAGGGTGAGTCCAAATCGTTTCAACTGAGCAAGGCACATTTGACTTTTAAGGATTGATTAGAGTGTAGCTCGACACTCCGTGGCGAGAGTCATAAGTGTAGCTCGACACTCCGTGGCGAGAGTCACGGCACGGAGTGCCGTGCTACACTTACTACGGCGAGATGTGCTCGCGAATCTTTGCCGAAAAGTCTGGGCTGTCTTTGTACCAATTGGCAACCGAAGTGATACGGGCTTTTTCGCGGGCTATTTCGAATGGCTCGACAACCTCCAACAGCCCAAGCTCATAAGCCAGTCGATCGGAATGGCCTGGCAACAAGACCCGCCAGTCCGCTGGGATACTGCCCGGACGCAATTTGTTGATATGGTTTACCAAATTCGTGGTGCAATTGTTGGTGATCGTGTCGTAATTTTCTGGGACGCGTTGCAGTTGATTGGCTCGCTCAAGCATATCGACCAAAAGATTTTGCACTTGATCCGGTGTTGCTCTGCCTGGGTATAAATACACCTCTGCTTTGCGTGCATCCGTTCTGAGTGGGATGAGATCCCGTTCGTCGCCAATCAGGTACATCAACTCGAACTTGCTGGTGATGCCGCGAATGGGTGAATAGGATGCCCCGTAGTCGAGTCTCGCTTCCACCGAGATGATGAAATGGCGTCCATCGCGGAGACCAAAACTAAACATCGTATGCGCTAAGAGCGAGTTGTTTTGGAATGGAACAATGATGAAGTCGATATGGTTGATATCGGCCAGTGCGAATCGCATGTCATAGTGGCGAACGTCGTAATCCGTTTCCGATCGATAACGGCAATTACGGACATGCTTGATGACGATATCTTCGTCTTGAAATTCGGCGAAGGGCATGATCGCAAGGTCAGGCCGCCACAAGCGATCGCGTCCCTTTTCTTTCTTCGGAAACAGCCTCTCGCTTGCGGATGCAATAAGTCCCTTGGAGCCTGGCTCCTTGAACGGCCTCGTACAAGCCGGCAGTTGGGGAGATAGGAGAAAGATGCAGGCTACGAGCCAACGCTGGAACAGTGCGATCTGGTCCCTGGTTCTGGCTGGCTGCATTGGATCGGTCCGCCAATAGGCATCAACTCGTAAAAGTGCATAGGAGTAGGCATATAGCAAGCAAATGGGGGACGCGTCAAGGCGAACCGTTGGCTTTACGCCGAGGGTTTTGAGCCTCTAGTCTAGAGTTGTGGTAAGCATCCCCCGAGTAAACTCGGGGGCATTGCCATGCCGTTGGCTTACCGTTCTTTGAGGACTTTGACCGATCGACTCGCTCGATTCAGAAAATCGACTTTCGACTCGCCTGATTCCAAGTAAATTGGGCTGCCAATCGTTATGGAACTCAACAGCGGGACCGGCATGAACTCGCCACGTGGCAAAATGCGATTGAGATTGTCCATATAAACAGGGATCATCTCCAGATCCGGACGTTTCTTGGCTAGATAGTAAAGTCCACTCTTGAACTCACCCATTTCGCCATCGATCGCACGACTACCTTCCGGAAACACTATTAGAGAATAGACATCCCCAATTTCGCGCAACATCAGCTCGACCGGGCTTTGATGCACCTTGATCTGCTTTCGGTCGATCAAGATCGCATTAAACGACTTAGCTAAAAAGCGTCGCAGTCGAGAGCCACCCCAATAGTCTTGCGCGGCCACTGGACGAGTCAATAGGCGGAGATCCTTTGGCAAACAAGACCATAGGACCACGGCGTCCAGGTGACTGGTATGGTTGGCAAAGTAAACGCGTTGACAAGTCTCGGGTTGAGAGCCAAGCCAACGAACGGTAAAGCCACTTACTAACTTAGCTAGAAATGCTAGCGTGTGCCCTGTTGCTTTGCAAAGTGGGGTCAGCGGTTCACGGTCTGGCAAACCGAGGTTCGTTGGCTGGTTAATTTTGGAGTGTGGCGAGGGGATGGCAGCCAAGGGAAAAGCTCGTTGTGTGTGGGCAAAATGGCTTGGTTGCTCAATCGTTGCCGAATCGACGGAAAATACAAGGGTTTACTCAAGAAATCCGAATATTCTCCAATCTATCTTGCGTCCTCGCTGCCCTGGCTCCTAGACTTCCAACGCAACTCAACCTTGCGATTGAGTCAAACTCACCGATTGTGGTGTTTTTTCTGATTGCAAAGGAAACAGCAAATGCCTGAAAACACAACCATGAAGCGAAGCACTCCCAATTCTCGGTTGCTCTGGATGGTCATCCTCATCATTGCCGTTTCGTCAATGACCGGGTGCCTTCGAAAAAGGATGACGGTTCGAACGTCGCCTCCGGGAGCCATGGTATACATTGACAAGAACCCGATTGGCCTAACACCAGTCTCGACGAGCTTTACGTACTACGGAACCAGGAACTTCGAACTGGTTCGGGACGGCTACCGGACCGAAAAATTCTTGCGCAGAATCAGTCCCCCGTGGTACGCCATTCCGCCCCTCGATTTTTTCAGTGAAACGCTGTGGCCGTTTGAAACGCGGGATGAACATATCATTGATGCTCAACTCACTCCCAATCCTGTAGTGCCGACAGAGGCATTGATCGCAAGCGGGGAACAGTTGAGATTGCAGTCGAGTCAAGGAATGGCGGTCTCGGCACCGCCGACTAGAGCCAACCCAGGGCCCATCGTGATTCAGCCTCCACTCAACGCGGTCCCCAACGGATTTGGGCAGCCGAACCCACCGATATTGGGGCCGATAATGAACCAATAAATTTGGTGCGAGGGCCGCCCTCAACGGTGTTTGACATTCGATAATTGTTAAAGCCCCTTGGGCAACGCTGTGAAGTATTTCCTCCAACGATTGCCCAGGTTGAGTGGGAGCTTGTCTCCCCTCAACCTTGTTTTGGCGTCCTATCTAGCTGTAGGTTACCTGACGCACTCCGCTCTCGCCTGGACCGCCTTAGGCGGTCCAGGCGAGAGCGGAGTGCTCGAATTTATGGGCTGAACCGCGCATAGGACGCCAAAACGGAGTCCGTCGGAGGCAAGCTCCGAGCGGACCCATGGGCTCTGCTGTCTTACCACTCCGTGGTAATGGAAATGCACAACATCAAAACTTAGGCTTCGGGTTATGATTGGTAGTTTTCACATCGCCGCTCGCCTTAAGAAGTTTATCGCTTCGGTGGCTCGGATTCGCGGACGCTGGTGCCGTGCTGTGGATGCAAAACAAGCAATGAGAATCGCTGTGTGGTATCCAAGTCGTTCGTGCTTAACGAGGTGTAGTCAAATTGCCCACGCAAGTCCGTGTACCCATCTTTGTAAAACTTGACCACGCCGGAATTGTCGCGCGAGTAGACTTTGACATAAGCCCCCTCGAGCGGCTGAAACCCTTGTTTGGTCAAAACCTGCAACCGTCCCATGTTCGGTGAATGATTCACAACCAGCGAATTGGCGTACAGGACCAAGTTCCGCGTAAGTCCACCACCGGTCACTTCGATGACCAAATTCTTGTTCTTGAGCTTGTCCGAAATCGCCAAATTCACCTCTTTGGCTGAGACAGACTTTTCGATCTTCATCGCCTCAGCGAAGTTCGGTTCAATCATGTTCAGCCGACCACCATCTTGTTGCGCAAACGGACTGCGACTGAAGAGCAACTCGACATCCATCAAGTAAAACTTCACGTCGATGTTCTCGAGATTGCGATGACGAAGAACGATTTTGTCGCCGTCTTGGATCAAGTCCAACACGGGGAGGCTGGCGGATTCGTTGATGTTCTGTTGTTCACGGGCACCTGTAAGCAACCGGTTGGCTGGATCGGTTTTCCAGTCGTCGGTCTTGGCGATGTCTGCGGTCTTGCCAGCCTGAATCGCTTTGCGTTCCGCGATTTGCGAACGCACTTGACCAAACCAATCTCGCCAACGTAGATTCGGATAGTTGACGTACTTTAGCGAGCGAGCGTCCGCCTCTTCGACCTTGCCCTGCGTCATATCGAGGTAAGCCGCGAAGTAGTCGTGCTGCAATTGGCTCTCCAGCTTCGACGGATCGATCTTTGCGAAGTGCGAGATCGCTTCCTCGATGCGGTTTTGAAGCAGCATGTAATACACCAGCGCAAGCCGTTGTTCCGATTCGACGGTTTTTTGTTGGGCGAGAATTCCCGTCATGCGTTCGTATTGCAACGCCAGTCCGTCGTTGAGAATGACACGTTTTGGACCCAACTGGTGCATGCGAGCCACCACCAAGGGCCTGAAATCTAAATGTTCGAATTGCAAACGATCCACCGGCTCTGTTTTCATGACATCCGTATCGAAGACGGGGCCGACGCGGCCAACGATGTTC
The DNA here is from genome assembly GCA_031427235.1 of Pirellula sp. GTDB lineage: Bacteria > Planctomycetota > Planctomycetia > Pirellulales > Pirellulaceae > JBKCUI01. The sequence goes on along the minus strand of JANPNA010000064.1, from coordinate 10,559 downwards.
GCATTGTTCTCCAGGAACTCTCGCAATCGTGGTGCATCATTGTGTTTGAAGGCATAGGCCCATAGCGTTGGATTGTAAATGCCGTATTCGGTCAGACGAGCCAAGCAGTTCTCAAAGAATTTCTTATTGGCCATCCGCCAAGCGATAGCATCGAGGTTGATCTTGAACAGGTTAGCCGTTTTCAAATGGGCTAACACTTGATCCTCTGAGCCCCATGAGGAGACATACGACCAAGAGGTCTCATCAATGGCATCGGGAGCATCGAGAACCTTTAGGCTCGTCGAGGGGGCGGCAATCGCGATCTTGCCTCCGATTGCGATTTGGGCACCATAGTGTTCGAAGGATCCAGACTGCGGAAAATAGAACTTGGTACTGAGTTCTTGGGTCGCAAAGGGAGCCAAGTCCAACTTTTGTCCGGCCACAACCTTGGCATTTTCCAAAGCGATGGCTCCTTGTGGAATTTGTTGCAGGACACTCACTCGGACCATCGCAGCGCTTGGGTTGGTCAACACCACTCGCAAGCGATAGACGGTTCCCTTGATTAGCGATTGCTCTTGGACCGGTTTGGCTTCTTCGCCGTTGTCGCTGGCCAAGAAGATGCTTTGGCTGGCCAAAACGGTGGCTGGATCGGTGCTCTGCTCGATGCTTTGCAAACCTTGAACGAATGCAATCGAGTCACTACTCGTGGCGGCAACCAATCGACCTTGCTCGACGCTGATCGTGGCTGGCTTGGACTCAAGGGGCAGGCCGAGTACAGCGATCGCCAGGAGGGCTTCGTGGACATTGCTGGCGGCGAGTTCGAGGTGCTTGGTTAAGAAAGGAGCATCGCCGGAATGGTTCAGGTAGTCCAGCCAGAACGCGTTGGGCCGAACGAGGTCCCCATTTTGATTTGCCAAAGGCAGGCGGAAGTAATTGCTCTCCGCCCATTTTCGCGTCGACTCGAGAGATTGATAAAGCCGACCCAACTTGCTTTCGCCGCCTCTCGATCGTCTTCCGAGAATGGCGCGACGCGTATCGGCAGCGCCCGCTTTGCGATCCATCGAATCCGACTTTTGTTTATCAACTCCTTCGGACTCCGCTTCTTCCGAGAAAAAACGGTCCGTCGGTTGCTCGCTTAAAACAACCGCCGAAAAGTCACTCAATTCCTTAAGTTCACGTCGTTCCAATCCCAACGAGAAGCGGCCATTGAAAGCTTCAGTCGCACCGCTGTCTTCCCACAAAGCAGAGCTCATAAGCCCCCGTGCAAACAAGACCGATTGGGCAGCGGAATTAACAGGAACCGAATTTACTAAGTCTCCCATCCATCGTTTGGTACTACCCGATTGGGCTGCGATTCGCTTGGCCAATAGCACCCGTTCGACCGCGTTAAGTTGCGCAAGTTTCCATGGCGGAACGTATTTTGAAAGATCCGAGCCTAATACGTAGTCATCCATGAACTGCTTTTGCATCTTGTTGGCCAAATAAGGTCGAACCACTCGATCAAAGAAAGGTAAATCATGGACCAACAAGAACAAATTCAGTTCGTGACAAGCCAAATCGGAATAGTGCCTTTCTTTCTCTTCGGGCTTGAGCGACGGCCATCGCGTGAGGCACTCGAATTTGTCGCAATCTGCATGGTTATTCAAAAGTGTTCGGTAGAGTTGGAACACGTCAGGAATCGAGCTATAGATTTTGACTCGAGTCGATGCGGCATCTCCCAGGTCGCTCTTGTCGGATTTGGGCAAAACCCGCACGCTTTGGATTTCGGTCAGCCGATCTTTGGCTGGAAACGCTTTGGCAAGCCGACGATCGGTGAGTTCTCGTGGCTCGTTGAGAGGCAGGTGGACGGTTCGATAGGTCGTTCCGCTGGGGTGCACGACGACTACGGTAACGCAGGTCAGACCTGCGAATACTTTGCGGTCGATGGATAACATGCCTTTGTCGTCGCATCGACCATTGGCGAGCACGATGCAACCGCGTTTGAGAAACTCGTATTCTGGGGACCCATCGGCTGCCACCCGCAAGGAATCTTGTGCTTCGTATACAGCCGCGCCAGGAGCTGCCATCTTGGGGGCCATGGCCGCCATGGGATCGCCGCCTGCTGCGGATTGCGTGGTGTTTTGGGTAACCGCTAACTCCCAGGGGTTCAATATCGCACTCGGTTGTGGCAGTTGACTGCCAAGAAATTTCTTTAGAAACTGCCGATTGAGTACGTACTGGTATTCTTCGTCTAGCTTGAGCGAGTTGATGTAGAAGCTTGGGATTCGCGTGCGAAGAGAAGATAGGATTGGAAACTCAGGAGCCGGTAGGCTTACTCCATGATTGGATCGCGGTTCGTATGCGTCAGCAACGATATGAACCCGAGTGAATTTGTCGTGATTGCCCACCTGGATTTGCAACTTGTCATCTGTCCATTTCACCTCTTGGACATGGACGGTACGAACTCGATTCGTTTCCAACAACTTCGATTGGCCGACGAGCGTATCCCCCTGCTGTTCCCCTTTGACGACAGAGATTTGCATGGAGCGACCGGACCAATGGTCGCTGAGTCGATAGGTTCCGGGCTCGAGGCCTTTGACTTTGATGAGGCCAGCGTCCACGCTAACTTTGTCCGAGTGGTTTGTGGAAACAACTCCGCCGCGATACTCGATGAGGCTGATACGCGAAAAGTGCTTGTCGTTTGGACCGAGTTTTTGCGGTCCTTGTTCCGCCCCGTCGGTAGTATTCCAAACCGCTTCGATGGGTTGTCCGCTTAGCGCGTGGTATGCGGTTGGCCAAGTTGGCCTTAAGCTGGCAAGCTGGAAGTCACGAGGGTTCATCGAATCGGCAGAAGCCTTGAATCGCTCGACATTGGGAAGTGGTCCGAGGTCGACAATGCCACTAGCGTCCGTGGCCAAGCGAAGGCTAACCGTTGGCGTTAGCCCGAACAGCTTAAATTCCAACTGGACTGGGATGCGGGATGCTGGTTCGCCGTTGCGGCCTCGCACCTCAAGCCAATTGCCTTTGTTGGTTTGAGTCAAGTAGAAGTCGCGGACTTGGGCCGTTTTGGCCATGCCGTTGATAGTAATCGAATGCGAAGAAGCAACTGGAACGCGGGAGTCGTTGCTCAACTTAAGCACCTGGCCGCTGAGAGTGATTGCGATACTTGCTAGCCGTTGTGGAACCAAGAAGGAGTGAACCAATTCCCCGTTATCGGCTAGCTTGAGGCCGGGAATGGTTTGGGTTGCAGCGATCCCGTCCAAATCGGTGGAAGTGATTGTCAGCATGGGATTTTCGAGCTGGGCGAGCGAGGCGAGTTGTCCGTTGCACAGCAAATTTGGGCGAACGACGACGCTCGCCCTGGCACCTGCCAACAGCGACTGAGGGTCCAACAAGAAGCCAGCTTGAAGCTGGTAGTTCTCACTGTTATGAACAAACATTTGCACCGAAGCGATCGGGCCATCAATGAGGATCAATGCGTCCGTTCGGACTTCGCTACCGAATGGAATAACGATATCCCCTTTGTCGTCCGGTACGAATTCGCGTGTGCCAAAGAGGGCTTTGGCGGTTGGCACGTGCTTGCCTTCAGCGTCGAAGATGCGGAAGGTGTCACCGGCGTCGGACATGCGTTGCATCGCATGCAGATGTCCTTTGTGGATGAGTGTTCGGCTGCGTTGGCCGCCAGCCAGGACGTCGACGACCCATACTCCGCCCCCGTCGAGTTCTGGCAGTTCGAGCACTTCGCGATGTCGCAGGTCTGCGGGTTGCGCGTAGGCGATTCGTTTTTCGATATTCGCAACCAAGCCGTCCAAATCGAGGTTGGTTCCGATGGGCTGCTTTTGCTGGATGAGAATGTTGCGAGCGTTGAGGCGGTAGACTTTGACCAACAATTCTTGAACATTCTTGATGTCCAGGGTAAGTCGGACCGTATCGGCGGGGCGGTAGTAAGTCGGATTGCTGAGCGAAAATTTGAGCTCGATACGCGATTGCAATTCACGTTGTTCGTCTGGGGTTAGCTGGGCGTAGTAGGTTTTCGCATCACCGATACCGTAAAGGATTTTGGTGGAGGCGAATACACGTCGCAGGTAATCGCGATCGAGGATGGTTGAAAAGGCGTCGACATTGGTATCGGTTTTGAAGAAGTGTTCCAGGTAGCGGAGCACTAGCGGTGCGTCGTCGCCAATCATGTCCAGGAGTGTCTCCCCTTTGAAGTTGGCGCCGAGATTGACTTGAGGGCGACGATTCTGCCGCGCGACGTATTCTGGGTTGAAGAACGGGCGATTGCTTGGCAGTTTGATATAGCGAAGGAATCGTTCGCGATCCATGTTGCCATCGCGTTCATCGAATTGAAGCCGGTTGTAGAGCACCGAAGCGATGAGGCTGTTTTGGGATTCGGGGAGACCGGAGACGAAGGTTTCCAGGGCGATAAGGTGCTCTCGGAGCACGGTTCGGTCTTCCAATGAGGAATCGTCGTTGGGCCGAATACGGCGTAATCGGGCTTGAACGAACGCATTGGATTCGATCCATTTTGGGATGCGTTTTTGGAGGTCGAGCAGTTGTGCTGTGGTTAATTGATTGTGAATGGGAGCCCAACCGAAGCCACGGGAGTCGGGCATGTTGAGTTCGCGTTCGATGATTTCGATCAGACCAGGGGCGTCGATTCGATCGATGCGTTCCAACCAAGTGCGGGTGGTGGCGGGTTGATCGAGGTACGGGCCTAGATGAGCTAGGGCGACGGTTTCGACGGCGGCAGGATTGTTCGAATGGGTACGGAGAATAGCCTTCCAATCGAGAGTGTTGGGATCGAGTTTGGTTGGCAGTTCGGCTGCTTCGTCTTTTCGGGGCGCTGCATGGTCGATGTTGATACCGAAATCGGAGCGAAGGTGGTCGAGAGTGGCTTGCGCGTTGGTTTTGTATTCCAGAATAAATTGCCGAGTTTGCATTCGTTTGGTTTGCTCGTTCAAACCAACTTTTGCGACCCAAGCGTCGAGGTGCCCGCGCGCCTCGGCGACTTTTCCTACGGTTTGGCAATGCAAGCAATGGTAGTAGAAATAGGGTTCCGTCCCCGGTATCAGCTCTGCCAAGGCAGCCTCCCGGTTTTCGGCTAGGGCGTACCGCTCGCTAAATCCAATTTCCTGAGCTGTAGCCATGTGGGCACTCGAGAGTCCGAGGAACGAGACACAAAAAAAGAGACCAATCACACGATGGAGAGGGTACATAGTTTTACTCGAAACTAGGGTCGCGAAGAGACTCGGATCGATTGAATAGACGAACTAGAAGAAGGCCCAGTTCCTAGAAATTAGGTGAATCAACAAAAGAGATAGACTGGCAGCCAGCAATCTGCTTGCCGATTCTTCATGTGGTCACCCTACGGCTGCAACGCTGTGAAGCATTTCCGTCCGATCGGAGCTTTTCTCCGACGGACGCCGTTTTGGCGTACTAATAGTGCGGCTCTGACCTTAAATTACCGCACTTCGCTCCCGCCTTAGGCGGTCGAGGCGGGAGCGAAGTGCGGCGGTTATCGGGCCGTTACGTAGGACGCCAAAACAAGGTTGATGGGAGACAAGCTCCCGCTCAACCCAAGCGAATTGCTGGTGCAAAATGCTTCACAGCGTTGCCGGAGGGAGGGTAACTTAACGATTGACGCGGTTAAGGCAAATACGCAACTCGCCTACGACCAATTGGAGCTTGGGTGAGCGTTTTCGATGTGGGAGCGTGGAGCGGTGCCTTCGTAGCGAGCCCATTCGATGCCCATGAAAATGCATGCAAGGAACATAAAGATGGCCGCAAGGATCATCATCATCGTGTAAATGGAAATGGGGTGCTTTGCGGCTGCCATGCTTTTTCAATCAATACTTTAGATAAGAATGGATTCTGGAGGAGAGACAATAATGGGGTGCTGTTAGTTGATTTTGGCAGCCACTTTATCGCCAGCTTGGATGTAACCTTTGCGGAATGACGTGAGGATCTGACCGATCGCTTTGTCGTCTTCCGTTCTCTTGATTTCGATACGGCCGAGGTATTGTCCACCGCGATAGACTTCTAGAGTGTGTCCCGCTCGGAGTCCATCATCGCGTCCGACAGAAACCACCACTTGTTGACTGCTGTTCACGGCCAAGATTTCGCCCTTGAGGTCGGTGGGTGGCACATCATCGTAATTTTTGATGCCAGCGGCTAACAACGCGGCCCCGGCTGTTTCGGCTTTGGCTTGGTAGAGCGTTGCGTCTGATTGGAGGCGGACCATTTCATCTCGCAGATCCTTTTCAATGCTGAGCAAGGCATTCAATTTGTCTGTTTGGGTAATCACCAATTTGCGTTGCTTATCTCGATCGGAAATGATCTTATCCATCTCGGTCTTTAGAGTGTCGTTTGATTTGGTTAGGGAAGCCACACGATCGATGGTTTCGGAAAGCTTTTGGGTCTGGATGGTTAGCGTGGCGGCTTTTTGGATCAATTCCGAATTGGCTTGAGCTAGTTGTTCGCGGGCGGTGACTAGCTGCGTCTGCAATTCGGCGAGTGCCATCTTTCTCGACAACTGTTCTTGCGCGTGAGAAGTCTTTTGTTCCTCGATGCTCTTCTTCAACGCATCGACAGTTCTCTCCAGATTTTTGGCCTGAGTTTGGAACTCAGCAACCTTTTTCTTGTGATCGATATGAGAAGAATTCGCAAGCAGCGAAACAATGAAAAAAGCCACGCTTAGAAGTAAGACCAATAACGTGAAAATTTTGCCGAGGAGTGTCATTTGGCATCCGCTGGTAATAAAGCGACAGGCTGGTGGAGCAAGCGAGCAAAACCAACCGTAAATAGGGAATGGCCTCTGCTCGGGTGAAAAGGAGACGGCAATTCACCAGCAAATGAGTATAGTTCGGCAAAATCTAGCCTGTCAACGAAAGCAGAAATTTTGACGTGATTGCTATTTTCCCTTTCCATTCTGGGGGCGGCCCGTGGCCGTTTAAGACGGTTTTGACGATCAATCCCGTCACCTTCAGGACTTCGACACGCGCCTTTCATCGCATAGCTGCAGTGGAATGCCCTTGGTTCCCGGTTAAAACTGGGATATCTTCTACAGTCATCCAGTGGTGAAAGAACTATTTTACCACGATGCGACCGCTTATCCTAACTCGACGATCGACCAAGAAATCTTTGTATGAGTTCGCCTGCAACCTCGGCTCCGTCCCAGTCTTTTCTTTTGCGTCACGATTTTTTGATCCGACGACTGCACTCGTTGAGCGGCTTAATTCCGGTTGGAGCGTACATGTGCGTCCACTTGCTCACCAACGCGAGCTTGATCGGAGGATCGTCGGTATTTCAAAATAATGTCTTCGCGATTCACAGTCTGCCGCTTTTGCCTGTGATCGAATGGACTTTTATCTTTCTACCGCTCATTTTTCACGCCGTAGCTGGCGTATGGATAGCCCGAAGCGGGAAATCCAACGTGCAACAATATCGATTGGCCGGAAATCGGCGATACACGTGGCAGAGAATTACTGGCTACTTGGCGTTTGTGTTCATTTTCACACACGTTTTTCATTTGCACGGGTGGTTTCAAAACGAATGGTGGCTCAAGAACATAGCCGAGCCGATCGGCATGGCACAGTTTCGTCCCTACAACGCGGCCAGCACCTTAGCGACAGCTTTGAAAGGGTTCGTTTGGCCGATCTTCTACGCCATCGGTGTGTTGGCCTGCACGTTTCATTTGGCAAATGGTATCTGGACAGCAGGTATTACCTGGGGTGTTTGGCTGACACCTAAATCGCAACAACGAGCCAGCATCGCATGTACGTTGTTCGGACTTTTTATCGGAGCGGCAGGGCTTAGCTCGCTGGTTGCGGTTAAGACCACGAACGCAGATGAAGCAGCGAAAATCGAAAACGAAATGTACGACGCCCGAATCCAAGCACATACGATCACGCCGGACGCCCACAAGCGGTCCGGCGGGCATGCGGTCGAAGAGCCAAAACCGGAACCGGTAAAATAACTGGAAAACGATTTTGATGTCAGAATCGTCTCTATTTCAAACGGGTCGCAAGGTTGTTTGTCTAACTTGCTACCGGTTTACAATGAGAACAAAAAAGTTCCTAGAACCTAACTGAACACGCACTTTGCGAATGGTAAATACAGATGGGCAGTAATCGAGTCTTGGTGGTTGGTGGTGGATTGGCTGGTTTGGCAGCGACGATGAAGCTTGCCGAACTAGGCGTTTCCGTTGATTTGTTGAGTTTGACGCCTGTCAAAAGGTCGCACAGTGTCTGTGCACAAGGGGGAATCAATAGTGTCAGTGACATGACTCGCCAAGATGGTGACGATGAGTGGAAACACTTCGATGACACGATCTATGGCGGCGACTTCCTACAAAACCAGCCGCCGGTCAAGGAGATGGCTTACTGGGCACCCAAGGTGATCGATTTGATGGATCGACTCGGTGTGACGTTTAATCGAACACCTGAGGGTTTTATTGATCGTCGACGATTCGGCGGAACCCTTTACAAGCGAACGGCTTTCGCGGGTGCGACCACTGGGCAGCAACTCCTGTACGCGTTGGACGAGCAAGTCAGGCGTCGTGAGAGCGAAGGGACGGTCAAGAAGTATGAATTCTGGGATTTTCTCGGCCCGATTTTGGATGAAAACGGACGATGCGTGGGTGCGACTGCTCAAGACATGGTCAGTATGCAAATCCGGGCTTTTCCGGCAGATGCAGTGGTTGTCGCCACCGGTGGCAATGGCCTCATCTATGGCCGTTCGACGATGTCAGTCTTTTGTACAGGCAGTGCGGCCAGTCGATGTTTTCAAGTCGGTGCCAACATGGGCAACCCTGAGTTCATTCAGGTACACCCGACTGCAATCCCTGGAGCGGACAAACTGCGATTGATGAGCGAATCGGCACGCGGCGAAGGGGGACGTGTATGGGTGCCCCGCAAGCCAAACGACTCACGCTACCCCAAGGAAATCCCGGAAAACGAACGGTATTACTTTCTAGAGGAACGGTTTCCAAAGTATGGAAACTTGGTGCCACGAGACATTGCCACGCGTGAGATTTTCAATATTTGCGTCAACGAAGGGCTCTCGGTCGATCCAAGCCGGATGAGTGTGTATTTGGACCTGACACATATCCCACGAGCTGAACTGGATCGCAAGTTGGGTGGGATCCTTGAAATCTACGAAAAGTTTCAAGGGGTCGATCCACGCGAAGAGCCGATGAAAATATTTCCAGCCGTCCACTACAGTATGGGAGGGCTTTGGGTCAATTACGAAGCCAATGCGGACGGAGGTCTTTTGCCAGGTTCACCCAAAAACCAATCGACCAGCATTCCCGGTCTGTATGCTATCGGTGAATGCGACTACCAATATCACGGTGCCAACCGACTAGGTGCGAATTCACTGTTGAGTTGCATCTTCAGCGGTTTGTTCATGGCGCCAGGAATCGTCAATTGGATGAAGGGGAACAAGGCCGCGAGTGATTTGCAAAAAAGCATTTATGAAAAGGCAGTTTCCATCCAAGAAGCCCGTCATAAAAAGCTCCTTTCCAATTCATCGGGAGACGAAAATCCTTACTTAATTCACCAAGAGCTAGGGGACGTGATGACGCGAGCAGCGACCGTGGTGCGAGACAACAAGCAACTGGCCGAATCCTACGACAAGATTTGTCAGTTGAGCGACAGGGCAGCCAAGTGCGGGCTATCGGATACCGGAAGTTGGACGAACCAGAACGTGATCTTTACCAAGGCCGTTCAAGATATGTTTCCGGTCGCAAAATGCATTCTGAAGGGTGCTTTACAGCGCGATGAAAGCCGCGGTGCTCACTTCAAACCAGCCTTTTCGATGCCGAGTTTGACGGCCACCGATCCGGTTGAAAAACGGGCGGAAGCAGAGGGTTGGTGCGATGCCTTCGAAGCGAACAACAAGAAATTCTTGAAGTCAACGGTGTGTACTTGGAATGGAACGGAACCGGACATCACGTATGAAGAAATCGATACACGATTGCTTGCTCCGCGCCCTCGGCTGTACGGACTGGTTGGCGCCGAAGTTATTGAGCAAGTCTGGAAAGAACGTACTGCAGCCAACTCGGCAAAGAATTCCGAATCGGGAAACAAGCAGCTAGCTGCAGCCACTTAGGTTTTTTCTTTCGCTTGCCACAAATCAACCTTTTTAACAACTTTATCGCGAATAGTTCCCATGATTGCACCAGGAAACGAAGCTTCCGCCAAACGACGCCCATCGAAAGTCAACGTCCGAATTCTGCGACAGGATGGGCCTGGCCTGCCTGCGTATTGGGAGCGGCATCAGGTCGCTTATGAACCCGACATGAATGTCATCAGCGTCCTGCAGAAAGTCGCTGCGCAAGCCAAAACGAGCGATGGAAAAAACGTCGCGCCGGTGGCTTGGGATTGTGGTTGCCTTGAGGAAGTCTGCGGTTCGTGCACGATGGTTATCAATGGCCGCGTGCGTCAAAGCTGCAGCGCGTTGGTCGACCGTTTGCTCGAAGACGACGCGAACGAAATCGAACTCCGTCCGATGACCAAGTTTCCAGTGGTTCGCGATTTGGTCATCGATCGTTCAAGACTCTTTCGTGCCTTGCAAAAAGTCAAGGCTTGGATTCCAGT
>JANPNA010000063.1:0-26823 GCA_031427235.1 Pirellula sp. | reverse complement strand
GATCGGTATTTTGCCGGCAACGGCGTTTTTACATGGTTGCTCTCGCCGTTCAACCTATTGATGGATTTGTTTTGTTTGCCCTATTGGAACCGTGGGATCTACCGCTTGCAGGACTTGCCCCCTGCTTACCAATCGGAGATCCAAACGCTGATCGATGCTGCATCCAATCGCAATTTGGTAGGGCTGCTTGAATCCAAAATGCAGGAAAAAAAGCGAGGGATGATCTTCTTCAAATGGTACGGCAAGAATATTCCTGGGTCCGTAGACATGCCTGAGTACCATCAGCCATTCCAATACATTCGCACCATAGGTGTCTCGATTTTCAACAAAAAGCAATCGACTGGAGAACACTTTGGGCCGTTGCGCGTGACGCTGAGAGTCCTCTACAACATCAACGACATCGACAACAAAAACGTTTACATTCGCGTAGGCAACCAGACGCATTTTTGGAAAGAAAACAAGCTGTTTATTTTCGACGATACACTTCAGCATCAGTCGTGCAATGAATCCGATGCCATGCGTTATTGTCTATTCGTAGATATGCTGCGCCCGTCACCATGGCCAGGGCTCATGAGCGGTGTATTGACTGGCATTCGCCTAATGATGGCGCCAGTCAGAGCCGTCTTTTACAAGCACTGGACGGTGATCAAGTAAGTTGAGACGCCCGCTCATTCCAAGGGTTTGGCTGAAGGCGTTTTGTCGATCTGGGAAAGTGCCCATTCGGCGGCGTACGCCAGTGGGCTTGGCAATTGCTCATGGTAGCGAACAATTACTTCGCGGCTCTCGGGGTGTGCCATTTCGCCCAGGGCCAAGTTGGAGGCGAAACGCACGAGATAATCCTCTGGATTGACCGGCGCAAGATCGGCAATTCGTTCCTGGAGTTTTTCGCGAAGTACCTTATTGTCTTTTCCCGTGTTCAGCTTCCCTAATGACCAAATGGCGGATGCTCGAGTAATAGTCCCGAATTGATGGCCTGTCTTGGGAATGTATTTCATAAGCATCTGACTCGCAGGCTCATAGTGATTCTTACCAAACGCTTCGTGGAGGTAACTCAACCAAATCCGGTCCGTCAGCGAGATCGAGGAAATGTTGGTAGTCGAATTTAGTTCGGCCGTCATGCGTTCTGCCAGGCCCAACATGCCTGCAAGGTTTTCCGGTTCGTCCCCTATTTCCTTAAGCGCCCAGCCGGCGATCACGTTCACCTCCGGGCGAGGATGCTCCAACAATCGAAGAAAGGCCTTGCAATGTCTTCGGTCCTCAAGCCCAACTGCGACCACGATGGCTTTTTCGATCCCTGTCCATTCCGCTGCGTTTAAATGCGAAACGACACATTCATCCACTCGCGCCCGATGTCCTTGATTGGCTTTTTCTAGCAAGTGCTTTGCAACTAGAGAGCGCACACCAGGGTTTCGGTCCTTTAGCAAGGCTCCTTGAATTTCCAGGCCTTCAACATCGGAATACTGCTGCAAAAACTGAAGGGCCAGCGTTCGTAGGCCTGGATCCGAATGCGAGGTCATTGGTTTGGCAAACTCTCGCGCAACCTCAGGAAACCCCTGAGACATCGATCGGTATGCAACCAATTGTGCGCTCGCAGGACCTTCGGTAAGTATGTGCCGCATCTGTGCTGCAGTTTGTTCTCCAGAATGAAACTTAATCAACTGGGATGCGATGAGGTATCGTTGATCCAAGTCCGATTCCATTACCTGCTGTGCGAACTCGTTTAGTCCTTTCGTAACCAGCCCCCCCAACGCGCAGGCGGCGAGGTACTTGTTCGCAACCGATGTGTGGCTCGCGAGAATCACGGCCTGCAGAGCCAATCGATCGTCCGCGTTACCAATCACTGCGAGCCCTTCCAACGCAGTCGCCAATTCGGTTGGCTTGGCCTTTGGGTCACCGAGCCGCTGTCGCCATTCCGTAAGGGCTATCGGGCTTTTCCAATCGACGAGTTTTCTTTCAACCGCCGGAAGCAAGGCTGCGTCGGATTTGGCGAGCGACCAAAGCACGTTTGCGTGAGATCCATCGCCCAGTGATAGCGTAGCTGCAACCATGGCCCGTTTCACCAACAAATTCTCTTCACCTGAGTTAAGACCCGTGATGAGTAATTCCAAAGCCCGCTCACGCTGTTGGAATTTCGGATTATCATACTCCAGGCCGATGCTTTGAGCGACTTGCAATCGATCCTTAGTGAAACGCGACTTTAACAACTCGATATCGAAAAGAATGGTTCGGGTGGATGTCGTTGGGCCCCATATGTTACCGAGAGGTGGATCAACCTCCCACTGATGTTGCAATTCAAGAGTCTGCTGCCCAAAAACAAAACTAGACGTTGCGCTGATCAGGATGAAAAAAAGGCCGCTTGCTTTTCGCAACATAAGTCACTTTCAGTTTGGGCGGGTCATGCGCCAAATTCGCAGGGTGAGAATCGTAAGACAAACGAGCGAGATTATAGCACCAATGTACCAACTTTCAGGCGTCAATCGGTATGACTCAAACCCTGGAGTCTTCATCTCAGCCAAAGCCCCCGCAGCGGGATTCAAAAGCAAAGCCCGTTCCACCAAAAGCGGTCCAAACGGTTTGCCTCGGGCAACCCATATTAATAACGTACCGGCAAATAACGAAAGCAGGACTGCGTAACTGGTCGCGGTCGCAACAGCCGTGGTCCGACAAAAAGCGCTGATGCAAGCGCTCATGGTTGTGACCATGAAAACGGCAACGACCAGCGAAATCACTACGTTTCCAACTTGCCCACTCATTGCCGGCTGAATGTACCCCATGACAAGGTAACCAGGAAGAGTCGCAAGCAACATTAGCAACAATGTCCAAATCGTGCTCATCAATTTACCGATCAGTATTCGGAGTGGCGAGATCGGCGATGCTCGCAACAAATCCCAACCGCCGCTTTCCACTTCACTCGCGATGAGATTGGCACCAAGGCATGGACCAAGCAAGAGCAACAATGCAACTTGCAACAACACCATGGTCGGAGCGATGCGTTCGACTCCCCAGCTCACCGTGCCGGTTGCTGCGACGACCGTTAGCAGCAAGGAAAAAATCCCGCTGACTGCGACCAACCGAATGAGCCAGTGCAAACGCCCGAATTTTCTGGTGCGAAATTCCTTGACCATCACCGGATTGAGCCACCACGGGATGCTCCCTTTGGTCCGTTGAGGATCGACTAAGTACGACACTCGCCGGCCCCAGCCCTCAAAGGGTTTTTTTGCGATGGTTCGTCCGACCACTTTGCCTGTTGGCCGCGCCCGTTCTAACAACCGCGGGTCCAATCGCAACAAGGTAATTAGGGCCAGTACGACCGTAATGACACAACTGACGGCCAAAAACTCTGGCCACCGAGCTGAGATACCGATCTCTGAGGCTTGTGCTTGCGAACCTGTGATGCTCTGCAATGCGGAAATCGGCGAAATCGCCGTTGTCCAATGAGCGATCCAAGATCTTATGCCCGACAATTTGCCAACAAAGACGGTTGGTCCTATCGAGAGAACGGCCAGCGCCAAAACAGCGGCATAGGTCCATCGCAAACTCGCATCGGTAGAGTTGACCAGAGCGCTGACCCACAGGCCTACCGCTGTATACTGCACGGCCATACCAAAGAGCACTAGCAATAAAGGACCGATGTGATCCACCAGCGAAATCCCTCCCATCGCATAACAAGCAGCCAGTGCTGGCAGACTCACGGAAAAGATGATCAGCGCTAACAATACGTTACCTGCGAACTTGCCAAGGTAGATCTGCAAGGGGGTCGTTGGTGAATTCAAAAGGAGTGCGAGCGTGCCTCTGCGACGTTCACTTACCAGGGCGGTGGCCGGAAACGAGGGAATCAGCATCATCAACGCTGTCGCGAGCGCAAAGGCAACCGGCCGAAAAACTTGCAACGATCCTTGGTTAATGAGATCGATCGTGGCATCGGAAGGCCAACGCAACAACACCAAAAGCGATGAGAGAATGGCCACGGACAATATGGCCAAAAAAGTTTTGCGACTGCGCAATCGCGAGAACAGCTCTCGTCGAAGGATTGGATTCTCTAGCAACAAAATGGACTTCACGGAATGGACCAAGGCAAGTGATGGGGCGGAGACGTTACAACAATCTAATGGACAACAAGGCCAGCGTTCGCGTCGACCTGATTCGTGGTTTTCAACGGACCATCCTCAGCAGCAATCGAAAGGAACGCATCTTCCAGATCGCTCGTAACTTCTCGAAACTGGGATACGGAGATGTTTTCCGCAACTAAGCCTTGCAATAACTGCGATAGTTCCAATTCGGATCGTACGGTTGGGAATCGCAAAACTCGCTCCGGTCGAGAGAGCGATATCGGCTCCGACGCACGCAATGTCTTACCCAAAATCTCCGCCGCTCGATCCAATTGTTCTGGATTAGCAAGTTGCACTTCATAACTGCGTAGTGGGCACAAGCTCCGCATGACTTCATCGAGTGGACCAAACGCACGAACCTTACCACCACCAACAATCGCCACGGTGTCACAAATACGGGCCAGCTCTGGCAAAATGTGGCTCGTAACAATGAGTGTTTTGCCTTCGCTCGCCAAACGGAGCAGCAATTGCCGCATGTCGATTCTGGCTTTGGGGTCAAGTCCGTTTGCGGGCTCATCCAGAATGAGGACCTCTGGGTTGTGCAAGAGAGTCCGTGCAATTCCAACTCGCTGTTGCATACCATGACTCAGCGATTCCACGAATTTGTCTTGCATGTAGGTGGTATCGGTGAGCTCCATGACCTCTGCAATGCGTTTGCGGCGGTCACGTCGGTGCATTCCGAAGATAGCGCCGAAGAAGTCAAGATACTCATGCACTCGCATGTTGTCGTACGATCCAAAGCGATCCGGCATATATCCGACCAACCGCTTGATTTTAGAAGCGTTTTCGCTGCAATTGACCCCTGTGATGTAGGCCTCGCCGGAAGTGGGGCGTGAAAGCCCAACCAATATCTTGATCGTCGTGGTCTTGCCTGCACCGTTCGGACCAATAAAACCCAATATTTGCCCACGATCCACATGGATCGACAATGCGTCGAGAGCCACGAAGTCGCCATAGCGCTTGGTTAAGCATTTGGTTTCAACGACATGATCGTACATGGCTTTCGAGTTCTATTTCTGGTTGGGGATAGCTAGGTTGTTACGAGGAAGCGTTCGGCCCGATACCGACAACCGCAAGTGTTTGATTCGCCAACTTATGAAGTTGTCCTGGGATTCGCTAACGACGCCTTCACCATTGACGACCTCAATTCTCAAATCAAGTCGTCCGTCCGTAAGATCCTTCAAAACTCGAGGATCAACAATGGTTCCCTGCCATGGGATCGAAGGGCTATCCATGGCGACAAGTTCGACAGGCGGTTCGTCGCCGGACCAGACCAGCTTCACCTTGCGTTTCGGTGCTACGATGTCCCAATCCACCTGAATCGCGGTTGCTTCCAAGGGCACCACTTCGGGAGGAAGCACAAACGATAAATTTGCCTTCATCTCCAAAGCCATGTCGTCTCCCCAACGACCGGTGCGATAGTTGTACATGGAGCTGACTCCCATGTTTTCGGCCTGTGGCTCAATGTGGACGAGCGAATGCGGAATAAGTACTTGCGAACCAACCGCTGGCGTCGCCAACTGAATCGGAACGGATACCAATGCGGCCCCCCTACGTTCCAAGTTGGAATTCCAAGTTGGTGCCTGCGGCCACAATTTGGTCCAGAAATACAATGTTCGTGCGGGAGGACTGCGACGGAGGTCCGACGGAAAAAAAAGCTCGTTGTACAAGTTTGCGCGGCGTCCTTGTTCGTCACTGACAATCGAGGCCGTCGTCCATCGATTCCCTTCGGCAGTCAATTCGCCATCGACCACCAAGCGTCGGTTCTGGTCCGTCAAGGTACCTAAACAGGGTGAACCGGGCGTGAAATTGACAACGAGGTCTTCTGGCTCCGAAGGCAATCCCTCCGGTAGTTCTATTTCCAGACCCTTGGATGTCAAGTTCGAGGGAGCGGAATAAGACTCAAGATTCAACGCAACTTCGGTATCATAGCGCCACGTTCCAGGAGGCCAATCGGTGTTGCTCAGTTCCCATTTCTGAAAATCGGTAGTGGAGAAGCGTCGAATACCGCTCTCTAGGATCTCGGAAGGGATTGCAACACCTTCGGACTCTCCAACTAACGCCATGGACCGACTAGCGGGGAGGTAGACAGCCGCTTTGCTTCTCATTCTCCCACCTCCATCCGGCCAGAACTGAATAATTTGCAGTTCGGTAGACATGGATGGAATATCATTCCTTGACCATATGGCTGCAGCAAAGAGCGGAATGGACGCGGCCAACGCCAATAGTGGGGCAAGCCATCCAATGCTTTTCAAATCGCCTAGAAAAGATATCCAGGTTCCTATGCTCGCTAGAAAAACACAGAATCCAATCAATGCAACTCCGACCCATTTGCGTGACAAGACCGGCGTCCCAATCAACTCGATTGGATAGGACGTTTCGACCGTTTCGAGCGGTTCTGGACGTAATTCGGACATCAATCCGCTGGTGATTGTGGCCGCCCATAGCGGTACCGTATAATCAGCTCTATATAACGGATCATCCGACCTATGGAAGGTTCGCATTTTAAGCCATGCGCTGCTTTCAAGAGTCGACAGCATCAACACCCCTTCCCCCACCTTCATGCTGATCGCAGCGGGCCATCCGTCGATGGAATGGGTTACTTTCCCGCCCTGTTGCAGGACTCGTTTCATTCGCATCGGCTCGTCACGGTCCGTCGTCCGGTCTTCTAAACTAAAGGATATCGGAGATCGAACGTCCATGACAAAATGATTTAGCTCGACCGTGTCGACTGTTTCGCACTGTTGACCATCCGCCAAGAGGTCTCGAACAAGATTTGTGTCGATCTCTTCCAGTAAAACCAAAATGCAGCCGCCTCGCTGCAAGAAAAGTTTCAAAGTTGTCAACACGGAGGAATTCTTCAGTGTTTCCGCGTTTCCAACCACCAACGAGTCAACGCCCAGCCAATCCATGGCGGTTAACGGAATGGGTTCGCTATCGAGATTGATGCAACGCCGGGACAACCCCGCATCCACCCGAGTTGCCAAAACAAGTTCGTAGGGCGCAGAGGAATCCTTTTGGGGCCAACGCCAATAGGGGTCACTCGGCGGATCCAACTCTAACACGATAACCGTTGCCAAAAGATCAATATCCACCGGTAGGGTCAAAGTTTGCGATATCGGCTCACCGCCTTTTTGCAAAAGGATCTCCCGACCGTTCTCAATCGCGTTCAGATTCACAACGGCGGTAACGGTCGGGTTTGTTAATTTGCGAGAAATTCGAATTTGCAAATCAAAGGCTTTTTCTTCCCCAGCCGCCAATTCTATTTGCCGACGATGCTCCTCACCCGTTTGCCCAACCAGCTTGCCAACCAACTCTCCAACCGCGGGTTTGGCACCGTGATTGCGAACCAGTGCCCGCAATGCGAACACACCTCCGGATTCAATTCGGGTCATCGGAGTTCTTGCCAAACTAACCATCGCCAGACCTCCCTGCACTCGCGACTCAGCTTTGGGCGAAACGGATTGCTCCGCTGCGAAGGATTCCAAACAGACGCCGAGCACTATCAAACAACAGGACAGATACCTTTGAATGTTTGCGACCATAAAAATGAGTGGTGGAGCACATGGGACGGAGGGAGGTATCAGTTTGCCCCCTGGTGGTGGACCAAGCTAGTTGATGACCAAGGAAATCCAAGTCTACCAGAACAGCCATTGTCCGTCGAGCAAACGCAAGCTTACTCGCCAAATCAACCTAATTCAGTTAAATTATCCTCTTTCCACCGGCTCAAGGTCAGTTCCATGTTCAATATCCCTCCCGTCTTATTCAAGCGATCCATCAAGGGAATTTCCGCAGTACTGCTCCCATGGAAACCGAATGGTCAAATGGATCTCGACTCCTACCAACGCGGGCTACTTCGGACGTGGAAGTCTGGATTGACGCCAGCCATCAACATGGACACGGGCTATTCAAATCTCTTGAGCCCGCAACAGCGAACCGAAGTCTTATTGCTGGTAGCACAGTTGGCTGCGGGCAGGCCATTTGTTGCTGGCGCGTTTGTCGAGGACCTGCCAGGCGATGTGGTGCGAAACTACATCGATCAAAGCGTCGCGATTCAGGAATCGGGGGGAACCCCAATACTCTTCCAGTCAACCCAACTGACGCGGTTGCCAAAAGACAAGTTGGTGGACGCCTACCGAAAAGTTGCCAAGGAATGCGACGAGCTTCTCGGTTTTGAGTTAGGCAGGATGTTTGCACCCTTCGGCGAAATTTATGATTTGGATACCTTTCGTGCTCTGCTTGCGATCCCAACGCTGACAGGAATCAAGCATTCGTCATTGTCTCGTGAGCAAGAGTGGCAGCGACTAGCCATCAAGAATCAGGAGCGACCCGAGTTTCGCGTTTACACTGGCAACGATCTTGCGATCGACATGGTCCAGTGGGGCAGTGACTACCTCTTGGGACTTTCGGCCTTCTATCCCGAAGCGTTCGCCCTGAGAGATAAGTATTGGGCGTTGGGCGATGCGAGATTCTATGAATTGAACGATTGGCTGCAGTATTTGGGCTTCATCGCATTTCGCGATCCCGTTCCCGCCTACAAGCACAATTGCGCTATGTTTTTGACGCAACGAGGAGTGATCGAGCACGCTTCGCTGCCCAAGGGCGCCATGTCGAGGCCCGACAGCGATTACGCCTTGTTGGCATTGGTTCAAAAACACCTCGACGCTTTGGTTTTATGAGCCACTTCGAACACATTCGCCACAAGCCGCCCACGCAACTGGCTGCCCCCAGGGAGCTTTTGTTGGTATTGGCACCGATGCGAAGCAACGTAAACCTTAGCCGAATCGTTCGGCTCGCCGGTTGCGCCGGTATCACCCGCATCATCCAGTGCGGACAAGGAAAGGTCGATCGAGAGATTGCGAGGGATGCTATCGATGTCGTAGAAATAACGCTGCGTCGATCGCTGCCCCCCGTGCTAGAACAACTGCGGGAGGACGGATACGCGCGCGTCGGTTTAGAGCAATCCACCAACTCCGTTTGTCTTTATGAATTTGCGTTCCCGAGCAAGACGGCCCTCGTCATCGGGGCTGAACGAGAAGGGCTGGATCAGCAAGAGCTTGACCGATTGGACCACGTCGTGGAAATCCCAGTCTATGGGCAACCGTATAGTTACAACGTAGCGACCGCCACCACCATGGCCGTCTATGAATACTGCCGACAATTTCGAGGTTAAAAGGGCGCCAGCTACTTTTACCACTCCCGATTCATTGGATTCCCCTTTTTCCACTCGTCGATGACTCTAAAGTGGGAAACCTCGTTTGTTTTGCTCTAGAAAGGCTCTTAAGCTCTAAAATCGTCTAGCAATACTTCCAAGTTTTCTGTTGACGCGAGAATCTCATACCGCTCAATTGCAATTCGGTGAACGCTTGTATCGCTCCCAAACGATTCTTCATAAGGGTTCTTAGCCATGGCCGACGCTGAGTATCTAGAGATTCTCGATTGGCTAGTGCTTTGTTACAACTAAGAATTAGGGTTGGCTGTAGTGGATCTTGTTAAAGATCCGAATCCTGCCGGATCTTGTTAAAGATCCGAATCCTGCCGGATCTTGTTTAAGATCCGAATCCTGCCGGATCTTTAACAAGATCCACTACCTTAAAATCAAGCTGTCACAAAGCACTAGCTCGCAATCGTTAGTCATCGATTCAATCCGGATACCATGGAGTTCTATATCAATGAGATCAACAAAGGAATTGAGGCTGAGCGCGTCATGGATGCGGACTCTTTAGCCAGTACTCGAAGAACCGATAGATCTGCTCGTTGGATTCGACCGTTGGAGTATGCGTCTGGCGATTCGTCATGGCAACGCGACCTTCGAAACCAAGAAGCTGGTTCACCGCAATGGCATGGTTGAGAACCGTCCATCGCATTGGTGGATCTTCCTCTCCGCCGGAAACAAGAAAAGGCCTCGGTGCCATCAAACTGTGAAGTTCATGCAGATCGTGGCCATTTTCGATCAAGCTTTTGTAGGCACCGGTACGCGGGCTGTCTTCACGAACCAGCCCAGGCTTGCGTGTCACAGTCGGTTCGAAGCCGAGATACCAAGGCTCTTGGTAGTTGATGCTCTGTCGCTTTTCATCAAACACGATCCCTGGGTCGGACCACGCGGCGCACGCATATTTGTCCCACAGACAAGAACCGAACATCGCCCACTTCCCGCCATACGAATGACCAACAATCCCAATGCGTTTCGAATCCACCTCCGGCATCATGGCCAGCGCGTTCCATGCATTGGCTGCAATGTAACTAAGATAGGCGAGTGGCTGGCATTTGGCTTGGTCGCTCAAAACAGGCTTTCGAGCATCACCCCCTGGTGAACCGATCGCAAGTCCGACAAACCCACGCAGTGCGAGTTGCCATGCGAAGTCCCGAAGCAGGTTTTTGCTTAGTCCCACACTCGTTTCTGGGTCATAATAAGGTACAAACACTGCTGGAAACGGACCTGGTCCCTTCGGTAGGAGCACGAAGCCGTCGCTGGTTTGGTCCGGCGCGATTTGCACTCGAACTCGGTGCTGTGTGATATTGCCGCGAACGGTCGTCTCGAGGACTTCCATAGCGGGTTGCTCGACGACGGGTGGCCACGCACCCATCAAGCGATTCCAATCGGCCAGGATTTCCATCCGCCTTCGTTGCCAATCCTCGGAAGTCCGGACTGGACTGCCATCATGAAAACGCAAGAGTGATCGTCCCGATGCCAATTGGCCTTGGAATTCAGTCGGCACCGTCGCAAAAGGCGCTTCGAATTGAGATTGTGCCCATGAAAAATCGCCCGCCGCGGCTACCAGGGCACCCGTTCCAACTTGACCGATAAATCTACGCCTGTTTGGTTTGAATATCATGCTGTTACGAAGCCCGTCCACAAAAAGTTACGCAAGGTTAAGATCATCTGATAGAGTAGCAAATGCGACTTGTGCAAATCAAGAATTAGAAAAGGAAAACCATGACCAAATCGCGAAAGTTCTCATGGCGAGATAGAGGCATGAGTTTTTCGCATGCTTTTCGGGGCATTCAAAACATGTTGCTTACGCAGCATAACGCCTGGCTTCACGCGATTGCCACCATGATCGTTTTTGCGGCTGGCGTTGCGTTTCGGATAACGAGCATGGAATGGTGCTGCCTCGTTTTATGCCTCATGGTCGTGTGGACAGCAGAAGCATTCAATACCGCCTTGGAGTTGCTGACCGATCGCGTCTCGCCAGAGTTTCATCCGCTGGCCGGTAGGGCCAAGGATGCCGCAGCAGGAGCAGTCCTGATTTCCGCAGTCGGTTCCGTCATTATCGGAGCCATCGTGTTTGTGCCCTATGCTTGGTTGATGTTTGACGTAGGCCCGTAGCTCCGCGACGGGCGGTCAGTGTATCCGGAATCCCTATTGCGTTTTCCTTCAATACGACCGGCGACTGCCTAGCTAAACTCGACCAGCAACGTTGACTTGAATCGATGGTCATTCCACTGCGCGGCGATGCAGGACGTCAGTCGCGGAGCGAACTGACCTACGATTTCACCGTAACGACAATCGACTCGATCGACGCATGACCGGATTTGCGAAATGGCCTTGGAAGGGGTTGGGCATTCCCTTTTTCATCGATAGTCCGGCATCGAAAGTTGTATTCCCCGTCCAGTACGCCAGGCAGAACAGCCGCCCAATGCGCGTTGGTAAAACGAATCGGCCAACTCTTCGGCGAGCCGTCTTCGTTAAAACCATGTGTTCTCGGTGGCACTTTGTTTTCGTCCGGCATTCTCAAAATTATGGCTCGCCATAATATTCCGACTCTTGACGCGTTCGACGAATGGTTCGGTGGTACTCAAAGCGTTTTCAATTGGGTGCAGGACTTCGAAATGGAACTTGATAATGCTGGGAGTTGGCTATTCCGGATTCGTAAAGACTTTTAGAATGGGTGGTTGAATTTGTGTTAGTCTATTTGCATACTGGATAAATCTGAAAACCTCAAAATTCGAATGAAACGCACCTCATGGACGTATCACTCCGTCGCCATCCTGCCTTTTACTTCCAGCGAACATCGCATCAACTTTTCATCGTGATTGTTGCTTTGGCATTCGCAAATTCCACTCCTGTGTTAGCTCAAGACAAAACCGTTCCAATTTTTTCCGACGGTGAAGCTCAGATAGTCGAAGGCTTTAAGGATGCCAAAGATTGGGTTCGCCATGATCTTTGGGTCGAGACGGAGTTTGATTCCGACGGCGACGGAAAACTGGATCGTATGCATGTCGATGTAACTCGCCCCAAACAGACCGACACCGAAGGCTTGACGCTGCCTGTCATTTACGAATCGAGTCCGTATTTTGCGGGTACCGGCTCCGGCGATCCCATTCACTTTTGGAATCCACGACATGCGGTAGGCGCAGTCCCAATGAAACATGAAGACCCGCCTGCTTTTAGCGCCAAAGTAAAACGCCCCATCATCTCCAACTCTCAAACGAGGCAATGGGTACCGCGTGGCTTTGTCGTCGTTCACTCATCCTCCCCAGGCACAGGGCTATCGCAAGGCTGCCCTACGGTGGGCGGTTCCAATGAGTCCTTAGCCCCCAAGGCGGTAATCGATTGGCTTTGCGGTCGAGCCAAAGGTTTTACCGAAGTCGACGGCACGGAAACCGTAAGTGCGTTCTGGTCAACAGGAAAAGTCGGGATGACGGGCACCTCGTACAACGGAACGCTTCCGCTGGCCGCAGCTACAACCGGCGTCCAAGGACTCGAAGCGATCATCCCTATCGCACCGAACACATCGTATTACCATTACTATCGCTCGAATGGACTCGTCAGACACCCTGGTGGATACATGGGGGAGGATATCGATGTCCTCTACAACTTCATTCACAGTGGCAATGAGGAAAAACGCGATCATTGCGACTGCGAAATACGCGACAAGGAGATGGCAAACGGACAAGATCGCGTCACCGGTGATTACAACGCATTCTGGGCCGGAAGGGATTATCTGAATCAAATGGGCCCGATGCGAGCGGCACTGTTAATGTCGCACGGTTTCAATGACTGGAATGTTGTTCCAGAACACAGCGTTCGCATCTACGAAGCTGCCAAAGCCAAGGGCCTACCTGTACAATTCTTCTGCCATCAAGGGGGACATGGCGGCGAACCACCCATGAGCATGATGAATCGTTGGTTTACGAAGTACTTGCATGGAGTGGACAACGGTGTGGAAAAGGGGCCGCGCTCTTGGATCGTTCGCGAGACTGCCAAACGAACCGAGCCAACGTCTTACGGAGACTATCCACATCCCGACGCTCAATGGGTAGCCTTGCATCCGACGAAAGGGGGAAACGACTTAGGTGGATTATCGACAGAGTCATCGGCTAACCAAGCGACCGAAGTGCTCGTCGATGACGCTTCTATTAAAGGAAAAAACTTAGCGCAAGCCGAGTCCTCCAAACATCGATTGCTGTTCGTAACGCCGGAACTCAAAGAACCGCTTCATATTTCTGGCTACTCGAAAATCAAAATCCGATTGGCGTCGAGCAAGCCTGCCGCCAACTTAACCGTCTGGTTGGTTTCACTCCCGTGGATCGAGGATCCCAAAGGCAAGATTACCGACAACCTCATTACGCGAGGTTGGGCGGACCCACAAAACCATCGATCGCTAACGGAGAGCGAACCTCTCGTGCCGAACCAGTTCTATGACGTGAACTTTTCGCTGCAACCGGACGACCAGATCATTGCGGCGGGTGAGAAAATTGGCTTGATGATCTTTTCAAGCGATCCAGAGTTCACACTGCTCCCAGAAGCAGGCACAGAACTCACGGTGGATCTCCAAGAAACGCGATTGGACTTACCCGTTGTCGGAGGGCAAGCTGCCTTCCAAAAAGCAATTGCAAAATAGTCGCCCATTGTCGCCCATTGTCGCCTTTCGCTCCGCGAAAGTGCGCCCCATTAACGCACTTTTGCGGAGCAAAAGGCGACAATGGATCGGTAACGACTATTTCTTTGCTGGTTCTCGTTTGGCGGTGAAATCAACCTCACCTGTGTTTCCATCCAAGTCGTATTGGAGCTTACCCTTCATGCTATTACCGTACGGGCGTCCCGAGTAATCTGCTTGGATCTTGCGTCCATTGACGGTCGCCGCGATACGAAACTCTAGGTTGTTGTCGCGAATCTTGAGCCCGGTTGCGTCGACGACGGTTCCTTCCGCTACGGTGTATTTCCCTTGCAACGCTTCGTCCTTCTTGGTGATGACGATGCGTGGCTCTAGTTTGTTCCCATCGGCATCGATTACGATATTCCACTGGCCAACGGCGTCATCCAACTGGACGGACCGTTTAGGAGTCCATGGATACTCATCGGTGCCAGCCTCGGTGGTTACGGTCACGGTCCCGTCGAGATCATCTTGCTTGATCTTACCAGCAAAGGCCAGCGAGACAGATTGATCTTTCAACTTGTATTCAACGGTGAACGAAAGTTGGTTCTCTTTTAACTTCGCGTCTCGAATATCGACGGGCTTTTCGGGTTGACCGCGAAATGCCCCAGTTACTTTATCGCCGTCGAGATTTAGTAGTACCGCATCTTCTTGTGTCTTGCCATTGATCTCGTACTTCCATCGCCAAGTTCCCGAAGGATTCGTGGCCGAATTCTGGGCAGAAACGATCGACACGGTCGAACAAAACAGTACGAACGAAATCAGTTTCAAAATAGGGGACGTTTTCGTCATGGTCGATTCCTGGAGAAAAGTTATTAGGGGACTTGCCAGCACTCGTAGACGGATAGTGTAGTCTTCACTTTTGGCCAAGCAATTAGCCATGCTCAGAAATTGGATTCTTAGTCGGCTATGAACGAAATCGGCTTTCACATTGCACTGAGTCCGTCCACTCAGTAGCCGTGGGGTTGGGAACTGATCACGCGATACTGGCAGAGGAATTGCGAAGAGCATGTACCACTTTGATCGGCAAAATCAACACATTGAGCACAGCCGGTCCGACCGCAAAATCAGCTTCGCAATCTGCTCACGTTGCCAATTGGCATCGCCAAAGAGAAACTCGCAAACCTTGATCCGTTTCAAGAAGAGATGCAAATCGTGCTCCCACGTGAAGCCGATGCCGCCATGCACTTGCACTCCACGGTGCGCCACTTCGCGGCCCGCATCCGAGCAATAGGCCTTGGCAATCGCAACCGACTTGATGCTGTCGGGTGCGTTCACCGACAATGCCCAAGCCGCATAGTAGGTGGCTGCGCGAGCGCTCTCGGTCATCAGTAGCATATCGGCACACTGATGCTGCACCGCTTGATACGAACCAATCGTTCGATCAAACTGCTTGCGAGTCTTCGCGTAGTCGAGTGTCGTTTCACGAATCCATTGCATCGCCCCTAGCATCTCGGAGCATGCAGCTACGGTGGCAACTCGGATTGAGTATTCGATTGCTAAGATCGCTTGATCGCCAACGGCGATGATGTCTTTGGGCGCAATCGCGACTCCATCGAAACTAACATCGTAAAGCTTTCGCGTGGCATCCAGAACTCGCGTTTGTGTGCACGTTACGCCCGAAGCGCCAGTCGAAACGGAAACGACGGCAATCTTATTCTCCTTACGCACGACGCAAAAGAGGATATCCACCTCAGCCGCATCGAGAACCAGAGTTTTGTGTCCACTGAGTTGCCAACCTGCCAGCGTTGGATTCAGTTGAGTCCGAACATTTTCGACATCCCAGTCGCTATCCTGATCCATCAAAGCTACCGACGCAGTTAGTGAGCCTTCAGCCATAGATGACAGTGTCGATGCATGATCTGAGTTAGCAACCTGGGCCAAAAGGGTTGCAGCCCAAGTCGTCGCCAAAAACGGACACGGCAAACACGCGCGACCCATCTCTTCGGCTACAACCGCCAACTCGACAAGTCCGAGTCCTAGCCCACCGCAGCTCTCGTCCAGATGAAGACCGACCCAACCTTGGTCGGCGATCCCCTGCCAGAGAGACTTGTCGTGGATGTCTTGGCTGGCCATCCGCTCGCGGACTCGCGTCAGTGGACAGTTCTGCGATAGCGTCGCTCGGGCCGCTTCCCGCAAGAGCCTTTGTGGTTTGGAGAGGTCGAATTCCATGATGTTCTTTCTTTCTAGGCTCAATAGCTGCGAGGAAGGCCAAGTACGCGTTGGGCGATGATATTACGTTGAATCTCACTGGTCCCGGCTTCGATCGTGTTGCCCCTCGATCGAAGGTAATTGAATGCCCAACGGCCTTCATCAAAGTCCCACGACTGCCCGCTTAGACCGAGCACTTCTATGGCAATTTGTGCGTTGCGCTGATTCATCTCGCTCCAATAGAGCTTCAAAATCGAGCCTTCGGGGCCCGGTGCATGCGTGTTGTTCATTCCAGAAAGTGTTCGCAGTGAGTTCAAGCGAAAGACCTCGAGATCGAGGTGAGCCTGAGCAAGTTTCTGTCGGACAAGTGGATCGTCAGTGATGGGTTTTCCATTGCGCTGAATCGTCGCAGCTTTTGCGATCAACGCGTCACAGTCCCGTTTGAACATCATGTATAGCCCTGTCCCCAAGTTGGCCCGTTCGTTTCCGAGTGCAGTGAGCGCCACGCCCCAACCTTCGTTGACTTTGCCAAGCACATTCGCCGCAGGGACACGCACGTCCGTAAAAAACATCTCATTGAATTCTGAGTCGCCTGTCATCATCTTCAGCGGTCGAACAGCAACGCCTTGGCTCGCCATGTCGACCAACAAACAGGTAAGTCCTTTGTGCTTAGCTGCCGCTGCATCTGTGCGAACCACCAGCAAGCACCAGTTAGCCACATGCCCAAAACTGGTCCAGATCTTTTGACCATTAACGACGTAATGGTCCCCGTCGAGTACGGCTCGCGTATTCAATGCAGCCAAGTCACTTCCAGCATTCGGCTCGGAAAAACCTTGGCACCATATATGCTCCCCTTTCAACAGCGGCTTCAAAAACTGCTGTTTTTGAGCTTCTGTCCCGACCGCGATGATGGTCGGACCGACCAGCCCCTCGCCGATGACCCCCAGTTGCTGTGGCGCACCTGCCAATGCAAGCTCCTCCTGAAAAATCGATTGCTGGATGATGGTGATGCCTCGTCCTCCATGTTCTTTTGGCCACGAAACGCCAGCCCAACCTCCATCAAACATCGTCCGTTGCCAAGCTCGCAGGTACTCAAGGTGAGCTCGTTTGGATTCCTCATCCTTGAGCGTAACCGTCCACTGTGGAGGTACGTTGGCCTGAAGCCAACCACGTAACGAGTCGCGAAAATGAAGTTCTTCCGCATTCAATGTCAGATCCATAGTTACCTTCCTTTAAACTGTTGTTGGTTCATTACGTACCGAGTCCCATAACAACTCGGCTACATCCAATACTTTGGTGGGACGCGTCGACGGGTCGGCAGACCTGACAGCATTCACGCCATCCTCAAGCATGGTCATGCAAAATGGACAGCCTACTGCGACCACGTCCGCGCCAGTTTCCAAAACTTGTCTAGCCCGTTCTTGATTCACGCGCTGGTTCGCTGGCTCGTCGACAAAGCTCATGCCACCGCCACCCCCGCAACAAAAACTCTTCTCGCGACTCTTTTCCATTTCGACGCTCGGCGGACGCACCGAAATTTGGACGAGCTGTCGAGGTGCATCAAAGATCCGATTCTGTCGGCCCAGATAACATGGATCGTGAAACGTCACTTTAGCTTCCGATTGAGCGTTGGGGGACAGCTTGCCTTCACTGACCAAACGTTCGAGGAATTGGCTATGGTGCAAAACTTCGAAATTCCCGCCCAGTTCGGGGTATTCATTGCGAATGGTATTGAAACAATGTGGACATGCAGTAACCACTGTTTTGACTTGATAACGTTGGAGCGTAGCGATATTCTCACGGGCCAAATTTTGATATAAAAATTCATTTCCCATTCGTCGTGCTGGATCACCTGTACAGCGTTCTTCCCGACCGAGCACCGCATACTTCACACCCGCCTTTTCGAGGAGCTGCGCCATCGCACGTGTGACGCGTTGATTGCGTTCCACGAGGGCTCCGCCACAACCGACCCATAACAAAACGTCGCACTCTTGAATATCGGCTCGCTGAGGAACTTGTAGTCCTTTCATCCAATCTAGGCGAGAAAACTGCGTACCCGCATAAGGATGCCCGCGAGATTCCAGCGATCCAAGGGCTTTTTCCATGGTGTCCGGCAAAACCGCTTCTTCCATCGCCAAATGCCGTCGCATATCGACAATTTTCGGCATCTGTGCGATCGAAACAGGGCAGGACTCAACGCATGCTCCACAAGTTGTACAGGCCCATAAGGCTTCCGGCGACAAGGCAGGTGTTGCATCAATGATCGGTTTCGAAAAATCGTCCTGAGTACGCGATAGATGTCGAAGATCCAGAATCACATCCCGAGGTGAAAGAAGCTTGCCGACTGCATTGGCCGGACAGACAGCGGTGCAGCGCCCACATTCGGTGCATGCATCCAGATCCAGCAGGTCCTTCCAGGTGAAGTTCGAAAGGGCATTGACGCCGAGGCTCTCGTCTTTGTCGAAGTCGATTCTCTGCAATGAACTTCCGATAGGAGTGAGTGGGGCGGTGTAAAGGTTGAGAACCGCCGTTAAAGGGTGCAAGAGTTTTGTGTACGGTGCCCATGCGAGAAAACCGAATACGAGCCCCATATGAAACCACCAGGTTACTACATGAGCCCACTGCATCGCGGGAATCGACATCCAAGTGCGCGACGCCATTGCAACCAAGTATCCAAACGGGGACCACATCCCCCATGGGTCCTTAGTTGCAGCGATCCGCCAACCCTCCAGCAAAAACCCACTCACGAGAATCAACAACATCAGAATCAGAATCCAAGAGGCTTCCCGGCTATGAACCAACGGAGTCGACGAGTGCGTCCACCGCCTTGCTGCAGCCAAAGATACCCCAAGAATCGTGAACGCCCCAAAGACGTCGACTGTCAGCGATTGAAACCACAAATAGAACTGGCCTTGCATGATTGGAAGCCCAAAATCCTGATGGATGAAGACCACCGTGGTCGCGACCGTCAGTATTATCATGCCCCAAAAGATCAAAGCGTGAAAGAAGCCCGCAAAGCGTTTTTTCCATGTGGCTTGCTGAACAACGGCGTGACGAAATAAGAATTGGAGTCGTATCCAAGGTTGATCGAAGCGTTGCGCGGGTCGACCGCGTCTCCACATGCGAAACCGCCGATAGACGCCATATCCAGCCACTAACAGCGTCGGAACCAACAAGACGTACATGACCCAAACTTGAGTCACATTCCAGAAGACTTCTCGTGTGGGGTATTGGCCGTTCATGCAAGCAACTCGATGAGCTTTTCTCTCAATGGTCCGACGACTTGGCGGTAGTCTTCAACCAGCCCAAATTGGCAGTGTTGAAAAATGGGTGCGTCAGGGTCAATGTTGATGGCCGCGATGGTCTTTGCATCGGCAATTCCCATGATGTGTTGGCTCGCTCCAGAAATTGCGATGGCTAAGTAAAGTTGCGGTGAGACTTTTTTGCCGGTTTGCCCGACTTGCCAGTCCGCAGGCACCCAACCCGCATCGCAAGCGGCCCGCGAAGCCGCCATTTGGCCACCCACAACGTTGGCCAACGACTGCAACTGAGTGAACGGCTCCGGACCGCCCAACCCGCGACCTCCAGAGACAATCACGTGCGCATCTTCGAGTCTCGCGGCTCCTTGCATTTCCGTTTGGCGATCCAACAATTTGATCGAAGTGTTTTGCTCCAGCGAAACTGGCACGCGGGTAATGTCTTTGGACGAAGCCTGCGCCTGTGCGGGGTCTTGCGCCCGGGCGCGAACCCAAATGATGGCCGGCGAACGACGGAGATCGATCGTCGCTTGGGCTTTGCCGCCATACACCGAGCGAGTTAGCCGTACCGTCCCATTCTGTGCTTTGAGACTCAATGCATCACCCGCAGCCGACCCACCCAATCGATGCGCCAACCGCGGCACCAGCTCCTGACAGGGAAGATCGTTACCGAACAGAACGGTGTGCGGATTGAGATGCTTGCACGCTTGGGTCAGAGCCGTAAGTGTATTTTCACTGTGATAGGTGTCCAACAGTGGATGTTCTACAACCACGATTTTATCGGCAAATGTAGCGACTTCTTCGATCAAAGCATCCGATGCTGGACCGACGATCAACCCGATATGCCCTCCAGCAAGATCTCTAGATAGTCGCTGGCCAGCCCCAAGAACGCCCATGGCGGCCCTATCGACTCCGGTCCATCCAAAAACACAACTAACGACAACGGATGCCAAACTCGACTCCTTTATGTAATACGAACTTAGTATCTACGCCGATTGAACAATGCTCACAATTCTTTGAGCAAGTTTGCTGATCCGTTCCTCGAGCGAATCGCCCGTCACGAATTCGCATTGCGTTTGCTTTTTGGGAATCGTTAGTTCAACGACTTCTGTGCTCGCTAAGTCATCAGCGATCCATTGAGTATCCACGCCAAGTTCGGCAAGACTCCAAGTAGTGATCGGTTGACGGAAAGCTTGCATCACATCGCGGGTCTTGGCTATTCTTGGAACGTTGTGTTCGTTGTTGGTCACAGTGAAGACTGTTGGAGTTTTCGCCTCGATGGCTTCCCAGCCCTGATCCGTCTGCCGCTTGAGCTGGACCAATCCGGGCTTGCTTGCATCGAACTTCATTTCATCGACCATGCTGACGCAGGGCCGACCAAGCTCTTCCGCCAAAAGGCCGCCTGTTTGCCCGTCGCCCCAGTCGCCGGATTCTCTGCCGGTCAAAACGAGATCGAAGTCACCGAGTTTTCGAGTGGCTGCGGCCAAGACGCGGGCAACACACCAAGGATTCAGTCTTTGCGAATAGTCGTTTTTAACGAGGACCGCGCTATCGACTCGCAGGGCAAGGGCTTTGCGAAGGATCTCTTCGGCGGACGGTGCTCCAATCGTGATCACCGTGATTTTGCCGCCATATTTCTCACGAAACTGCAAGGCCGTCTCCAACGCGTTGGCGCAAAAAATATTCATAACCAATCCAGCGGCCTGGCGGTCGGCATCTCGACCAGCCGCATCGATGCGAAAATCTCGCGACGGCATCTCGGGATCGAGGATTTGCTTCAAACAGACGAGTATGTTCATCGAGCGTGTTCTGCTTTCGGGGAAATCAGCAATCCTCCAAAATAGAGCTTGGTGACTTGCTTCGTGTGGGAGAGCGAGGCTCCTGCCGAGCTTGGCTTTGGCTCGGCAGGAGCCTCGCTCCCGGTAAATGCATTTCCGCCGCTCGCCTTACGACCGTTCGGATTGTCGGTTCGCAAATCTACCGAACATTCAGTAGAAATGTAACT
The DNA here is from genome assembly GCA_031427235.1 of Pirellula sp. Lineage (GTDB taxonomy): Bacteria > Planctomycetota > Planctomycetia > Pirellulales > Pirellulaceae > JBKCUI01. The sequence goes on along the minus strand of JANPNA010000063.1, from coordinate 5,420 downwards.
GGGTGGTTCATGCCCGTCAACAAGGCGCACGTCGCCGTCAATGTGTGCGACACGCCATCGTCCGTTTTGGCACTTCCATAGGTGTGATTTTATTAACCCGACGCGTGAGAGCGCAAGCGATGTGCGTAGGTAGGGAGAAGTCGCCCCGAATGGGGCAGCAACTTCATAGCCCAGGGCAGAGCGCAGCGACGGAAGTCGCCAAGCGCCGCCCTGGGTAACCGCGAAACGTCGGAACATTGCCCTGAAGGGGCATTACAAAATAGTTGCGTCAATGATGTTCTGTTTGTTTCGCCCTTTCAGGGCTTTTAGGTGCCCTGTTTGTTGCATACCCAGGGCGGCGCTGCGCTCTGCCCTGGGCTAAGATGTGAAAGCCCGTTGGGCTAAAATCGCACACACAATCCGAAATACAATCGACGCAAATCGTCCATACCCAGGGCGGCGCTGTGCGATCCTGGGCTAGGATCCCTACCGATCATTCGGTAAACTGATTCCTACTCAACTCACAAGCTACCGGACAACGTGAGCATCAAACCACTTGCAGGATTGTCAACTATGGATGTCGAAGTCGCGATACGAACTCGCCGATCCGTTCGCGGCTTTACGAATTTGCAGGTCACTGCCGAAAAGATACAGCATGTATTCGAACTGGCTCAGCGGTCGCCATCCAACTGCAACATTCAACCCTGGCGAGCTTATGTCGCATCGGGTGCGGCTCGCGACCGACTTCGCCAGACTTTGATCGAACAGATCATGCTTGGTACGCCGCCAAACCCAGACTTCGACTACCCCGATCGATTTGAGGATCCTTTTCGGAAGCATCAAATTGCGTGTGCCGTAAGCTTATACTCAGAGATGGGGATCGGACGGGATGACAAGTCTGGTCGAAATCGCGCAGCCCTTCGCAATTTCGAGTTCTTTGATGCCCCCCATGTCGCGTTTTTGGGTATGGACAAGAAGTTCAAAGAACCCGTGGCGCTCGATCTAGGGATTTATCTTCAAACGCTCATGCTGGCCATGACCGCCAATTGTATCGGCTGTTGCGCACAAGGGAGCTTGCGGAGCTATCCCGATATTGTTCGCCGCGAGTTCGATATACCACCTGAGATCGGCATCCTAGTCGGACTTTCCTTCGGATACGAAGACCCATCGGTGGCTGCCAACCGGACACGCATCGATCGTTCACCGCTCGGCGAAAACACCGTATTTAAAAATGATTGATTGACGGAAGCGTTACCATGTCCAACTTGCACGGAAAAACCATCTTCATTACTGGTGCGAGCCGTGGCATTGGAAAAGCCATAGGATTGCGAGCTGCCCGCGATGGAGCGAACATCGTGGTGGCGGCCAAAACAGCCCAGCCGCATCCTAAACTCGATGGTACGGTCTACACTGCGGTTCAAGAAATGCTCGACGCAGGCGGCCATGGCCTGGCTTGCATCACCGACATTCGCATCGAAGAACAGGTTCAAGCGGCGGTGGACCAAGCCGTGGAAACCTTCGGTGGAATCGATATTCTGATCAACAATGCGAGCGCCATCGATTTATCGGGCACCATGGACGTCACGATGAAACGATACGATTTGATGCACGACATCAACACCCGCGGCACGTTTTTGGTCTCCAAACTATGTCTTCCGCATCTGCGAAAGGCAGACAATCCACATATTCTCAATATCTCGCCCCCTTTAGATATGTCGCCGGTTTGGTTCTCGCCACACGTGGCCTACACCATGGCCAAATTCGGTATGAGCATGTGTGTTTTGGGGATGGCGGAAGAGTTTCGCCAACACGGAGTAGCCGTCAATGCGCTTTGGCCACGCACCACCATCGCGACCGCCGCGATCAAGAACTTACTCGGAGGTGAACAGGCCATGAGGAGCAGTCGCAAGCCCGAGATCATGGCCGACGCGGCTCATGCAATTCTCGTCCGCAACAGTCGCGAGTGCACAGGCAATTTTTTCGTGGATGATGACGTGTTGCGATCGATCGGAATCACTTGCTTGGATGACTATTCGATGGTGCCTGGCACCAAGTTATTGCCCGATTTTTTTGTTCCAGAACGGACTTGAAGCATGAGCCAGCCGTCCGAATTTTACTCAATATCCGATCGAGTCAAGGACATTCGACTTCGGCTGCTGGCTTTTATGGACGAGCATGTCTATCCGGCAGAAAGTCTCTATCGTGAACAGGGATTGACCGGTGACCGCTGGCAACCGCGACCCATTGTCGAAGACTTAAAAGCCAAAGCCAAAGCTTCGGATTTATGGAACCTCTTTTTGCCAGAAAGTGATCAGGGAGCGGGCCTGACCAATTTGGAATATGCCCCGCTTTGCGAGATTATGGGCCGATGTGCATGGTCCTCCGAGATTTTTAACTGTTCGGCACCGGACACGGGCAATATGGAAGTGCTGGTCCGGTATGGCACTCCAGCTCAGCAATCGCGTTGGTTGAAGCCGCTGTTGGCGGGCGAGATCCGTTCGTGTTTTGCAATGACCGAGCCCGACGTAGCTTCGTCCGATGCGACCAATATCCAGTCCCGGATTGAGCGTGACGGCGATCACTACATACTCAATGGAAACAAATGGTGGACCTCCGGTGCGGGTGACCCACGATGCCGATTGTGTATTTTCATGGGCAAGTCCAATCCAACGGCTGCGATCCATCAACAGCAATCGATGGTTCTAGTGCCTTTCGAAGCGTCCGGCATCACGATCAAGAGGATGCTCAACGTTTATGGTTACGATGACGCTCCACACGGACACGCCGAAGTTTTGTTCGAAGACGTCCGAGTGCCGGTCGAAAACATGTTGCTCGGCGAAGGTCGTGGTTTTGAGATTGCTCAAGGCCGACTCGGACCAGGCAGAATTCACCATTGCATGCGATTGATCGGGCTGGCCGAGCGAGCTTTGGAATCCATGTGTCGTCGCGTTCAATCGCGAGTCGCTTTTGGCAAACCGATTGCCGAACAAGGGACGATTCGGGCTGAGATTGCTGACTCGCGAATGGAAATCGATCAAGCCAGACTACTGACGATGCATGCCGCTCATTTGATGGATAGCGTTGGGAACAAAGTGGCACGACGCGAGATCGCCATGATCAAAGTCGTCGCCCCGAATATGGCGCTGCGAGTCATTGATCGGGCGGTGCAAGCCCACGGTGCCGCTGGCGTGTGCGACGATCATTTCCTAGCCGGGGCTTGGGCCAGCTCACGGACGCTACGACTGGCAGATGGCCCCGACGAAGTCCATCGCGAAACCATTGCCAAACTCGAATTGCGACAATATTAATAGAGGCATTTTAAGTGAGTACGATGACATTCATTCGGCATGGCCAGGCATCTTTTTTTGCCGCAGACTACGACCGGCTATCCGCCATTGGAGAAGAGCAATCTCGCTGGCTTGGCCGATACTGGGGCTTGCATGGCTACCGTTTCGATGCCGTCTACACCGGACCACGCCTGCGACAGAAACAAACGGCCGAATGCATCGGGGAGGCCTATCGTCAAGCCAGTGGCCAGTGGCCTGAGCCAATCGTACAATCAGGACTGGACGAATACGATCTCAACGGTTTTATCGAGCATCTTGCACCAGCATTGGCCAATCTGGATCCCCAGTTCGCCAGCCTGATCGACGCCAGCAATCACCAGACGGCTCTGCCTCAAGAACACCTTCGCAGTTTTCAATTGATGTTTGAGAAACTGTTGCTGCACTGGCAATCGGAAAAAACACCATCAACCAATGTCGAGAGTTGGACCAAGTTTCGGCAGCGAGTCGAAAGTTCCATCCAAGAAATCCAACAGAACACACCCAAAAGCTGCCGCGTAGCCATCGTGACATCAGGGGGCTTCATTGGCACTGCTACGCAGTTGGTTCTTGGCTCACCTGATCGGACGGCGCTCGACTTGAACTGGCGGGTTCTTAATAGCTCGCTGACCGAGTTTGTGTTTGACCGAGATCGAATGACGCTCGATAGATTCAATGCTGTCCCTCATCTACCCGATCCGACGCATTGGACGTACCGTTAATCTGCATCACAACCCAATACGTAAGTGAGGGACTAGCGAGATTATCCCTCGCTCACGCTTCGGGTTGGGATACTTCAATCTGCCGCTCGCCTTCAAACGAACCGATCGCATATGCCAACAGATCTCAACACGCCAACTCCGGTTCGAAAAGGCGAGGAATTACCGCTCGAACGTCTCGAAACCTACCTTAAGGAACATCTACCCGATGCGACGGGAACGCTTTCGGTCGAGCAATTCTCGCATGGTCATTCGAATCTCACTTATCTCATTCGCCTTGGAACGTTTGAGTTCGTATTGCGCAGGCCCCCTTTTGGCAATCAAGTTAAATCGGCCCACGACATGGGACGCGAGTATCGAGTCCTTTCCAAACTGCACTCCATCTACGCGCCCGCTCCTCGACCGTATCTATTCTGCGAGGACCCAAACATTCTCGACGATCCTTTCTATGTGATGGAACGCCGACATGGAGTCATTCTGCGAAAACAGCTTCCGCCAGAGATAGTCATCGACGTCCGCACCGCAAAAAGTTTATCCGAGGCGGTGGTCGACAACCTCGTCTTGCTCCATTCGCTCGACTATCAGATTGCGGGGCTAAGCGATCTGGGAAAGCCCGAGGGATACATCCTGCGGCAAGTGACGGGCTGGTCCAAACGCTATGCTCAAGCCATGACAGAGCCAATTCCTGGCATGGATCGAATCGCGATGTGGTTAAACGCAAACGTACCGACCGAGTCGAGTGTTTCGATCCTCCATAACGACTACAAGTACGACAACCTCTTGCTCGATCCGGCTAACCTATCGCGGATCGAGGCAGTCCTGGATTGGGAGATGGCCACCATCGGCGATCCGCTCATGGATCTTGGGACCATGCTTGGCTACTGGGTGGAAGCCAACGATCCAGAGGAATTGCAAGCGACCGCAGTTGGCCCGACTGCCCTCCCTGGCAATCTTACACGGCGCGAATTGATCGAGCGGTACCAGGCAAAGAGTGGCCGCGAGGTAACTCATGCCGTCTTCTACTATGGCTTCGGAATTTTCAAGATCGCTGTGATTCTTCAACAGATCTACGCACGTTACGTGCGAGGGCACACGCACGACCCTCGCTTCGCCAAACTCGATAAAATCGTCGCGATTATGTGCGAGCAGGCAAATGCGACGATTCAAAAAGGGGAGCTGTGATGAAGGCGTTGAACACCGAAGCCCAGGGTCGCGAAGCGCACCCAGGTTGAGCGGGAGCTTGTCTCCCCTCAACCTTGTTTTGGCGTCCTATCGAGCTGTAGGCTACCTGACGCACTCCCCTCCTGGCGGGGCCCCCCAACGCCGGGGGGGCCGGGGGGGGGGTGGGGAATTTTTTAAGAGTGACCCGCCCTTTGGGGGCCAAAACGGGGGCCGCCGG
>JANPNA010000062.1:0-4429 GCA_031427235.1 Pirellula sp. | reverse complement strand
CCTGCTGGCGTTTGTCCGGCACGCGCACGCCGCGCTGGTGTTCGGTCGAGGGTTGAGTAGCGTGGATGAGCCGGCGCTTTGGCAGAAGGATTTGACCGGCAACATCGATCTCTGGATTGAGGTGGCGCAGTGGTCTCAGGCAACGTGGTCTCAGGCAACGTGGGCTCGGGCACGGTGGGCTCGGGCACAGTGGACTCAGGCAAAGGGGATACCGGTGCGGTTGAATTGGATGGCGGATAGTTGGCGATGGCTTTTGACGGAACCTCTTTGGGCTTGTTTCGCAACGTGTAAACACGCTTGTGATCCGATGTCGCTCTGAGCCATTGAAAATCATGGCTTACGACAATCACGGCATTCCGATCTCGCTCAGCTAGTCGTCGGATAGCTCGACCGAGATCCCAAGCTGATTCGCGGCTTAAATCATTCGTCGGTTCATCGAGTACCAAGATCCCATCTTCCAAAGCCACGCAGGCTAGACCGATTGACAGGATTCGCCGAGTCCCACCGTTCAACTTCGACGCAAGGGCGGTTTCACGCTGTCCCAGAACTGCAAAATCCTCGAAGACACGTTCCAGCGCGCTGCCAATTTTTCTGGCGTCTCCCAAGCGATTTTGGGCAGCCAACCGCAGTTGCTCTTTCACCGTTAGGTTGGTGAAGACCGGCGCGGATTGAAGCTGAAATCCCACCCGGCGTCGCAATCGATCGGTCAACTCAAGCTGTCGTTCAAACCAAACAACTTGACCTTTGACACCTTCTCGCACAAGGCCGGCCGCCGCTTTGAGAACGCTCGACTTCCCACAACCGTTTTCGCCGTAGAAGCCACTAACCGTGCCGGCTTGGAATTTCATCGACATTTCGCCAGTGATCTGCCTTTTGCCTCGGCAAATGGCAACTTTGCAAAACTCCAAGGCGATCGGAGCCGGGATGTCATTTCTGGTGCAGTTGTTGGAGATCATGATTCACCAATGTCAGTAAGAATCGAACCGGAAGGACTTACGGCAAAACCGAAATGGGGACGATATAGTTGCCGTTTTCCGCTTCGTTGGCACTCTTCCATGCGACCAAGGCGTTGAATTTCTTTTCTACTTCCGCCGCCCACGCTTGCCTTTGTGCTCTAGGCATCACGATGAGTTCGGATAACGATATCGACAACAAGTTGTCCCGCACGGGCAGCGTGGATTCAACGCGCAAAGCCTCGCTCAGCGGTACGTCCTCGCCCGTATTCTGGCTGGCCAGTTGTCCCCATAACTCTGCTAGCGATGTTGGCTTGTCCGCAGACAACGTGATCAACCGATCCAGTACCGCAATTAGCAGCTCGAGATCAAAAGCAGGAACTAAGACACCCGCATTGAACGCCCGTTGATCCTGGATGACAAAAACACTGTCTACGCCCAGATCCAAGTTGTCGTTGATTTTGATGCGTCCTTCGAGTCGATGGTGCACATTCTTGATGTGCCACGTCAACGCGGCCTCGGGCAGGTCTGTTCGATGGCGGATCTCCTCCCAATTCAATCCCTCGTTCAGATCCGAGGCGATCTTTGACTCGATGAGTACTTCTGCCTTGGTAGCTAAGAGTGCAGCAACGATCGCCTCGCCCGTTTTGTTTTCATCATTATCATTAGCAGAAACCTCAAATCGAATTCCGCCAGTCTTGCCGGTTAGGATTTTCAGTTGCTCGCCAAAAAGGGCCTTGTCACCTGTGAACTTGGGGTGGTATGGCATCTGTAGCGAGGAAATGCTGATGCTATGCTCTTCGCAGCGATCAAGAACCTTCTTGCCGACGGACCCAATGTCAGGCTCTTCGCTATCGATGTGGCCTGCATTGTCTCCCACCAACACGATCTTCTTGTATGCTGAACGATGCTCGGGCAAGGCGAGCAGATCGGTTGAAACCAACAACGCTTCAAAGACCCTTTCCGACCAGTCGCCGCCGCCAACGGGTTTTACTCGGTTCGTCCACGTTTCAAGTTTTTCGCGATCGGCTGTGAATGTGCTTGCCTTGTAGGGCCAGCCAGACGCGGGATCGTCATCTCGATACGCGACAATCGCAAACTGCACATTTAGAGTACGGTCTTGAAGTGTTTTCCCGATGATTTCTCGCAAGTGCTGGGCCATAGTGCTCCAAACAATTTGCATTGAGGAAGTCGCGTCGACACAAAGTACAATTCGGAACTGTGCCATGGCGTCCTGTAGCTCGGAATGGCTCAATCGATTTGGCGTGGTTGTCAATGTTGCATTCGTGTCCCTGTTGTTTTCGCATTGCCTCAGAGTAAAGGCACCGAGTTCCAGCACGGGCACTTTGGTGTTTCCAACCATGAGGACGCGGCTATCCAGTATGGGCATCCAAGAAGACTTCTTGGCCGACTCGCTGAGTTGCGATTCGAGTAGTGCCGGCTTCACATCCTTGCCTGCAATGAATGCCTCTAAATCTTTTAGACTTGGGAAGCCAGCTACGGGCGGTCGAATTTTGCGGTTCTCCGGATTCAATTGGACCCACTGCATGTGGCTGACGACGAAGGTATCGCTCTCGTCAATCCAAGCAACACCTTTAAGCCGTGGGTTCTCTCCAATATGCAATCGATTTTCTTGACGACCAAACAGATAACTTTTTTCCAACAGCGTACATCTGCGAATCAGCTCGGTACCGTTATGATCCGAATACATGGCTGCGTTGTGATTTGCGACGATGACCTTGATGGCGTTGCCGTTCTTGTCCTTTTGACAAGTCAGAACTGCCGGTTGCGTTCTTTGTGAAGCTACAACTTGACTCAGATTCCTCGCAGTAGCCTGAGACTCAATGGTCGAGTTGAGAGGCAAGTCACGTTCGATGAAATTTGATCTAATCGGGATCTTGAGTTGTTCGCAACCGACGCACGCGAACAAGCTGAAGAAGAAGAGCACGGATATTGGACGCATGGGTCGTTCCCTTGGCTTTCGTAATCGGAAATGGATGGGTGCAGAGACGCGGTAAGATCGAAAAGGAAGGGCCACCATTTGAAGCTGGCCCTTCCCATTCAGGAGCCTTGTCTAGTTATTGGTAAACAAGCCTGCAGGCTGACTGTTGCTGGTCGGCTTGAGGCCCGAAATCGACTCGGCTTCGGCGATCCAGAAGTCGGGCGCATTGGAACCGCTCATCCACCGATCCCAATTTCGATCCTCAGAGTTGGTTGCAAGTTCAGTGCCCACCGATCGACGGCTCAGTTCCGAGTCGATTTGGTTTGCCCGGTCTTTTGCTGCAAGCAGTTCGCCTTCGATGGAATGGGGGTCGAGAGCTTTCGCGGTGCTACCATTCATGGAGATTTTCCATGAATCGAGCTTGCTCTTCATATCCGTCAGAAGCTTGCGGCCATTGTCGGTATACTTGCCCAAAGCTGTGAGCTGCGTTCTAATTCGATCCGCATTCTTGGCTAAGTTGACTTTGCGTACCTCCATCCGACGGTGAGCCTGTGTAGCCGCTTTGAGGTCACGTTCTACATCTTCTTTGTTGAGCGTCACGTTAGTTCCCACCAAGACTTGACCGTTCTTCGCAGCGAGAACGCTGGACAGCATAAAACCGATCTTTTCCTGACTCTTTGCCAATTCTCGATCGAGGCTCGCATCTTCGGCATCCATCGACTTGAGTTCGCTCTCCAGTTGACGGATCGTTGTGGCCTGAGATCGAACCTCATCAGCCTTGGACAGCATCAGCGTTTCATACTCCTTGCAAAGAGCTGACATAGGCCGAAGCTTATCGACATCCATAAGAACGGTCTTAGGCGAGGTCCATCCAAACCACCACGCCACCAATCCCACAAAAGACAGAACGCTGATTGCGCTCACCGGTGTGCTACGATGCAACATTTCCAAACTCCTTCCGCTTATAAAGCGAAAAAAACTCGATTCGAAAATCGGCTAGCAGAAGAAGTTGACGCCAGCCGTTACCTGCACACTTGGTTGCTGATTGGTTCGGAATAGTTACGAGATTGGACAGTTTTTATGACTTGTACGGTTGGAATCAGGCTGAAATTTTGCGATTCGGACGCAGGCGCGCGTCGACAGACAAAAGATTCAGTGTGCGGGAACAATTGACTTTCAAATGCAAGACGGCAAGACGGAGCGCAGCATTTTGACAGATCGATCGCTATACCGATTGCTGAAAGACGACTGGTCGAAAAACTTAGAAAACCTTGTGTGATCAACGCAAGTGAGGAAAACTACTCGAGGGGCCAAGCTGCTCAGCGGTGTCTCCACTCCCCACAAATCCTTATTGTCTAGGACGGTGGACGATCATTTGAGTGGCGGCGCAGGGTGGGAACAGTTTGGAAAACTGTTCTACACTGTTCTACACGCACGGCGCAAAAAAAAACCCGACTTAGTTTGCACTAAGCCGGGCTTCTCTATTTTGAAATCTGGTGGTTGTCACGAGCGTTGTTGACCAACGCAAGCTAGA
>JANPNA010000061.1:0-7652 GCA_031427235.1 Pirellula sp. | reverse complement strand
CCTCGTCCGCCAAGGCGGTCGAGGCGGGAACGGAGTGCGGCGGTTAGCGTGCATACGTAGGACGCCAAAACAAGGTTGAGGGGAGGCAAGCTCCCACTCAACCTACGTGAATTGTTGGTGAAAATGCTTCACAGCGTTGCCTGAAAGGGTCACAGATTCTGCGATACTTTCAGGATCGGAACGCTCTGTACGATTCTTTTCCGGTGGTGTCGCTCCGCTCAACCACCGGCTAAAGTCTGATATCCCGTGGGGATGAAAAGTTGCGCAACACTAAATGCACCACAACCCCAAACTTTTAACACCCCAGGCTAGCGCCCAATGGCTAATGAATAAACCCAGTTATTGTTTTGATGGTCCTGGATTGCAGGAGTGCGGCTGCATACCCAACCAAATCGCCACGCTCTTTGGCATGACTGAGCATCGCCTGGAAGTCCTGCGATGCCTCCGCCAATTCAAGCAAGGAGGGAGCGATACCAAACGGCCGCATTCCCCGAGGCATCTTCTTGATCAGAAATTGCAGTGCCTCGGCTGGTCTGCCAACGCGCGTGAGCAAGTCAGCGTACGTTTCAATCGCGACGGTGCCGTGCTCCTGGGGATCAAGCGACTCTGCCTTTTGAAGAAACATTTTCAAAGCGGAATCCACATGTTCCCCCAATAAAGCTCGAAACATGCCAAGCGACATTGGGTAGAGGTCCGCAAAAGGCTCTTCACTCGGATATTGGTATTGCGAATGAAGCTGACGACCATATTGAGCCAAATCGACCGCGAGCCGCAATTGCTGCTCATTATCAAGAATTCTTGCAAAACGAACCGTCGATGACAAATGGGTTGTGTCCAGGTGATACGTTCCATCGCGAAGCAATGTCGGACGGGTCGATAACAGTGTCTCCAGCGAGGTTTCGGAATGTACGGGACTTGTCTCATCGCATTTCTCCCGTCGCACAATGTCCGATTTCAAACTGGACAATAGCTCCGCGTGGACATGTTCGATCAACGTTCCCACTGCCGCTTGCTGATCGGCTCGGCCTCGCATGGAAACCACCGAATCGAGCATGGTGATCGTATTGCACGTGCCTCTCATTTCGAGCGACAACTTCGTTCCCCGAGCTACATCGATCGCTTCGTGGACCAGTAAGCCAAGTACGGTATCCAAATTATCTTGGGTCACAGGCACATCGCGCATCGCATCTGCAGTGGCCTGTCTGTCTCCCACCGCCCGCAGATACATCCAACCCTCTTGTAGATTCCCGGCTCGCATCAAGGCTGTACCAACTTCCGCACAAGCCCCCAGCAGTTTCTTGTCCAATTGGTCTTGCAACTCAGGTGAAAGGGCGTCTTGTTGGGTTGCAACGTGTGCACCCGACAAATCGGTATGCACAGCAGGCAGTCCAAGCTCGATACGATGAAGCATTTTCAACGCTTCAAAGAGTTCTGGATACCGAGCGTCTCGTCTCATTGCGTCAGCGAGCAATTGTGCCGCAGCCGCCGGACCATTTTCGAGTACTGTCGTTTCCAGGGAATTAAACAAGTCGGTTGTTTTCAATTTGGTTTATCAGCGCATTTTGAGAGTACGGGATCGGTATTTGTTTTTGGTAACCCGACGCATAAGCGAGGGATTTGAAAGGAATGCCTCGTTTGCACGTCAGGTTATGAATAATCGTTTGAAAAACAACGGGAGAGCGAGGCTCCTGCCGAGCTGGCGTCGCCATGGTTCGGCAGGTGCCTCACCCTCCCAAGTAACTAAAGAATCGCTAATGGATTTCGAGGTTGTTCGAGGGTACCTCGAGTTACGCCAACGCGATTCTCGGCTTTGAGTGACTTCCAAACGGTTGGGCCGTCGATTTTCCCAGCAAGCAGGTCGCTGTAAAGTCCTAGTAGCCGATTCGTTTCGCTCTCGGGAGCATCGCGAAGCAACTCGATTCGGAAGTGCTCAATTCCCATGCGGATCAGCTTGGGAGCTGCCTCCGCACCGCTTTGAGCATGTCCATTGTAAAGCGTATTCCTGCAGCCGATATCGGCGTGGAGCACGTGCTCGACTCCTAACCTGTCCCGCAACTTGACTTCATGCCGATCGCAAGGGCGGCCGCAATTGGATTTGTTAGTGCCAGGAGACATGACGGTACAGAACACGCAATGCTCCATGTGAAACATCGGCATATGCTGGTGGATGACCACTTCCAGCCATGAACTTGGCAACCCTTGAACCAATTCCGTCAACTGGTCGCGATTCAAATCGTACGAGGCCGTGATGCGTTTCAGTCCTCGCGACATCAACCATTGGGCCGTCAGCGGATTGGTCACGTTTAAGGAAAAGTCTCCGATGGCCGGAATTTCGTGTTCGCGCGCAAAATCTAAGGCCGCGAGATTGCGAACCAACCAACCGTCGGCACCCTGCTTCGCAATCGCCTTGAATAGACCTTGTTCGCCGGGCTTCTGGATTCGAAGGGTTGCGATGTAAATCGTAGCCCCTGCAACACGCGCAGCAGCGACCGCGTCGCGGTATTCACGAATATCTTGAAACTCAACGTAGATGGTCTTCTGTCCGTGAGATAACACTTGGTGCATCTGTTGCATCGATCGAACTAGAACGTGCAATCGGTCAAGTTCGATGGGGATTTTAGGAACGCAATCCAGAGTCGACAACATCCGCAGAGAAACACCCTTTTCCGAAATGGTCCGGCTGGGAACCTCGGTTCGCTGGCGATCAAGCTCGGAGACTAGATTCTTTCGAAGTTCACCGAGCACGCTCAGTGGAACCATGGGGTTGCCGATGAGATTGGCTTTCAGTGTGCGCAATTCGTAAGGAGTGTTTCCCAATCGCGACAACTGTTTTCGGAGGTCGACTTCCGTGATCGAGTGTTTCCTCGCTTCTTCAGGAACGTGTTCCACTTCCACACGCACAGTGTGTACAACGTCGGTGCTGCTGCTCCAAGTCGCTTCGGCTTCGATCGGAATCCCAACTCCGATTCGAAGGGACAGGTCGACCTGGATTTTTCTTGTGAACTGTTCCGAAGCGAAGCTCGCTCGCAATCGCTTGCTCAATTGCGGAGAATCGGTTTGCCAGAGGGCTTGGCCTGATTTGACCTCGACGTTCTTGAAAAGTCCGTTCTGAAACGCCAATTCGACACGCCCCATTGATGGCAGATCGGTTGCGGTACCATCGACATAGACTTGAAAAATTCGACCACCCATTTCAGTCCCAGAAATGCGGTCACCTTGCAATACGACACCGTCTCCTTTGATCAACGGTGCCTCAAGGTTGACCAACAATCGTTCGCCTCGCATAGCGATCACTTTTCCAACACGGACACCTTGCTTGGCACTGGTGATACCTGGCACAAGCCTTTTGTGATTGCAGCCTTCCAACCAACCCGGAGAAAATCCACGCGAGAAACTCATCTCCATTTCTCGCTTGGCTTGCTCCGACCACTCGATTTGTTTTCCTGTCATGGCGGCATCGATGGCTTTGCGATAGTGGCCGACAATGTTTGCCACGTATTCAGGAGTTTTGAGCCTGCCTTCGATTTTGAGCGAGCAGACACCAGCGTCAATGAGATCAGGAATGTGAGCGTATCCGGCTAGATCTTGCGGCGACAAAAGATAACGATTGTCTCCTAGATCGCGATAGGTGCCATCACAGATTAGGTCATAGTTGAGTCGGCATGCCTGCGCGCACTGGCCACGGTTGGCGCTACGGCCTCCCAACGATTCGCTGGTAAGACATTGACCGCTATACGAGACGCACAAAGCACCGTGCACAAACGTTTCGACCGGCATGCTGCTAGCAGCAGTGATTTTTCGAATTTCATCAATGGATAGTTCTCGCGCCAAAACCACTCGATCCACCTTGAGTGATTCGATGGCTTGGATGGCTTCGGCGGAGACCATCGTCATTTGAGTGCTTGCATGGACGCTCAACTCGGGACAGATTTCATGGATCAGTCGGACCGCGCCGAGATCTTGGACGAGCACAGCGTCGACGCCAGCGGAAGCAATTTCGGCCACATGCTTTTCGAATTGAGACAGTTCGTCTGTGAAAACGAGCGTGTTTAGAGTTACGAAACCAGCTAGTCCACGTCGGTGGAGCAGTCGCATGAGGCTTGGAAGGTCCTCCAAGGAAAAATTGACGGCTCTGGCGCGAGCGTTGAAGCCGGATTCAAGCCCGAAATAGACGGCATCGGCGCCATTTTCGATGGCGGCATGGATACATTCCCAGTTTCCTGCCGGGGCTAGCAGCTCGGGCGCCAGCCTCGCGGAGGAGGATTCTTTTGTCATTTCAAAGATCTTTTGTAGGTTGCTAGTCGTTTAACCCTAATACCGTAAGCGACGGAATCTTGCCACCGTCGCCTAACGCTCGGAGGTAAGCGAATTGAAAACACGATTAACCAATAGTCTACTTTAGGTGACCAGAATCGTCGAGCTCTTGTCCTGACACTGGCATAATGGACCCGTCAAACATGCCAAAGGGTGCCTGCCTCGCGAATCTTAGGCGAGCGGCAGAGTGGAGTATCCCAACCCGAAGCGTAAGCGAGGGACAATTTCGCAGGTCCCTCACTTACGTATCGGGTTATGATTGAGGTTTCACATCGCCGCTCGCCTTAAAGCGGAAATGAATTTCCGCACTTCAAAAGCGTCATTTTTCGCACGATTTCACAAAGCTGTTGAGTTACCATGCGAAGTCATCCAATCTCGTCTAAACAACACTTGACTTGCCAAAACTCACTTAATCTGTGAACCCGTATGAATACAACCTCCGTGGGAGCCCAGAATCGCCTCCCTGACACGGCTCATTTGAAAACGAATTGGATTTGGGGTCCCATCGGGGTGTTCAAGCTTGAGCTGGTACGGACTCTGACGTTTGGCCGAATCATGACTTGGTGCCTGATGGCGCTATTTCCACCCGTATTGATTGGAATTGCAAGTTGGCAAATTGGTGGTCGCAGCTCGATAAGCGCCGCCGAATTGAACTTCGGTTACGTTGTCATGTTGTTTTTATTGATTCCGCAAGTGGTAACGGTGTTGGGGTTGCTCCTTTGGGCAACGCCGATTGTTCATTCCGAGCTGGAGGCGCAAACTTGGGTTTACTCCGTGGTGCGACCTGGGGCGCGCCGAGCTGTATTGCTGGGAAAATTTTGCATTGCAGTCCTTTGGGCATTTTCCAGCGCGTGTGTTGCTGTGACCTTAGCCATCCCATTTTCTTCCGTGACACATTCCTTTTCAACATGGGGTGTACTTTGCTTTTTGAACCTTATCTCAGCGGTTTCGTATGCTGCGCTTTTTGCAACCATCGGAACATTGATGCAGAAACGAGCGATGGTGACAGCGTTCCTATACGGAATATTCGTCGAAGCCATCCTGTCCACCTTGCCCGCAACCATCAATCAACTGACGATAAGTTTTCGTTTGAGGTCCATCTTGTTCCAACTGCTCGATTTGAATCTGGATGTTGCCGCGGAGATGGGCCGGTTCTTTGATACCAGTGCGGGCGTGTCGGTTCATCTGATCTGTTTGGCTTTGTTCACCGCCGTTTTGCTGGGTATTTCGCTTTGGCGAGTCGAGGCAAGTCAGTTCGTTTGGCAGTCGGAAGTCTAACTCTTTTCATCCGACAGGTTTTCCACCGTGCCAGGACCGTTGCTTTCGGATTCTTACGCAATCCTTACCTGTCGGTTTCAAGCGGTCTTTACCGCATCTTCATCATCTTAAAAATTTTTCTTAAGTCGCAATTCCGTTTTCGAATTTGACTTAAGAGCTAGCATTCATAGAATCTTCGACCGTCGAGCCGGAAGTCGGTTGAACGCAAGTTGACGGTGGCTAGGGATCGAAACGTCCCTAGTCGTCACGCAATGCGAACAATCGCCCCATTGGATCAGACGTCAAATAGGATGGTTCCTGTTTGGAAAGGAAACTGCGGGTGAATGATTTCTCATCCGCAGACTCGCATGGTCAGGAGTTTGCGATGAAAATAGCGCACGAAGTTGCTATGTTCGATGGTTCGGTCGCCGATTCGGTGGAAACCAGGTTACGCCAGAGGATTGGCAAAGAACGGATGGATCTTTGGTTTGGTGGTGATGCCAAATGGACTCAGATCGGCCATAATGTGATTGGAATCGAGGTCGCCAGTTCCTTCATCGCGGATTGTGTTTCGAAAATGTTTCGAGACGATCTTCAAGCGGCGGTAGTGGAAGCGGCTGGCAATCACTTCGGATTTCAAATCTCGGTCGCTTCCCCGTTAGAAGCGACAAGGTCACAAGGCGAAAAGCCAATCCATTCCTTACAAGACGATTCCGTGCTCCTTTCCAACTCACTTAATCTCGCGAAAGAAACCAAAGCGCCGCTTGATCATCAAGTGCCGAGGAAGCGTGAACGCGCGGTTGTTGATCCTGCGATGAGTCTGCGACTTGTGCGGAGCGCCGCCGGAGACGACACGAGTCGGGACGAGAGTGGAGAGCCGGTACGCGCATCAGTCGACGTGCAAGTCGATCGATTGATGGAGCTGCGACGAGAAAACGAACGACGCTGGGACGAATTTGTTGCGGGCGATCATAACCGCTTGGCTTACACCGCAGCTGAGATGGTCTTAGAACGACCGGGCCAGATTAACCCATTGCTTATCCACGGTCCGAGTGGAACCGGCAAGAGTCATCTCGCAATCGGTTTAGCACACCAGTTGAGGATGGCCTATCGGATGCGGCGCGTCCTAGTTTTGACGGCCGAGCAATTCACGATTGAGTATACCGAGAGCGCTCGCGGTGGCGGTTTTGCGAATTTCCGCCGCAAGTATCGCGATGTCGAAGCGATCGTGATCGACGATATTCAGTTCTGCTTGGGGAAAGCAGGAACCTTGGTTGAGCTTCGTAATACGATCGATATGTTGTTGCGAGATAGACGGCAGGTTGTTCTAGTTGCAGACCGAGGTCTAAATGAACTATCTGGTCTCGGTGCAGATCTCTATGCGAGATTGTCTGGCGGGATGGCATGCGCGATCGATCCGCTCGACGCCAAGACTCGCGGCGAAGTCCTCAAACGCATGTGTGTTAAGTCGCAAGTAGAACTTTCCAACTCCAGCCTTCAGACGCTGGCAGAACAATGCTGTGGAGATGCGCGGGTTTTACAAGGAGTAACCCATCGTTTGGTTGCACAGCAACGGGTTATCGGGCGTCCATTGACGGACGAAGAAGCGGCTCGATGCACGCTGGATTTGATACGCGCAAGTCACCCGATCGTTCGTATGAATGACATCGAAAAAGTGGTTTGTGAAGCGTTTGGACTCGAAGTCAAAACACTTCGAGCCAAGAGCAAGTGTCAAAGTGTGAGCCAACCGCGAATGTTGGCGATGTTCTTGTCTCGCAAATACACGCGGACTGCGCTATCGGAAATTGGAGACTTCTTTGGCAATCGACAGCACTCAACAGTAATCTCCGCTCAGAAAAAAGTGGAAAGCTGGATCAAGGGTGACGAACTGATTGGTTGCGGACGAGGTCAAGTTGCCGTTCGCGACATGCTAAAGAGCTTGGAAGCAACTTTGCAAGTAGGCTAGTGCTTTGTTACAACTATGAATTAGCGGTTGCCGTAGTGGGTAGTTTTTTATTTACGGATACTGGCGGATGAATTAAAAAAAAAACAAAAATAAAAATAATAAGTTAAAAAAAAAC
>JANPNA010000060.1:0-30073 GCA_031427235.1 Pirellula sp. | reverse complement strand
TAAGGCGGGCCGATTTAAATCGTAGCGGAAGCTGTCAAAGCTTTCGTGAATGCTGGACGCCAACGAAATGCTTGACGCATTCCGCTACTAGGGAACGCTAGCGAAAGTGTTTCGCGGCCCAGCTTAAGATCGACGCCCAATAATAGAGTATTAGCTGCGGATTCAAAGTGCCAGAGTCCATTGGTACTCGATAGCTGCGTGGCGCCAGGCTATACTCCTCACTGTTTCAATGCTCATTGCTCAAGTCAACACTCCGACAAGCCCCCATAAAGCCTGCCTAAATGGAAACCAAAAGCCAGTTCTCGATAACCACTTGGTTGATCATTGTCATCGCAAGTATCGGTTTCTTGTTCGATACCTACGAATTGCTGATGACGCCATTGGCAGCCCCACCTGCGATTGCAGAGCTGTTGGATGTGCCACTCAGCCACCCGTCCGTTAGTTTGTGGACTGGTCGACTGCTTTGGATCACCGCGCTTTGCGGTGGGGTTTTCGGTTTGATCGGAGGGGCTCTAACCGATCGCCTTGGCCGCAAGTTCGTGATGGCTGCCAGTATTTTCGTGTATTCATTGTCCCCGTTCCTGGCGGCTTACAGCACAACGCTCGGATGGTTTATCTTCTTTCGAAGCACCACCTTTATCGGTGTCTGCGTAGAGTTCGTAGCTGCGATCACGTGGCTGGCCGAAGTCTTCGAAGACAAAAAACAACGTGAAAAGTGGCTTGGGATCACTCAAGCCTTTGCGTCCCTCGGAGGAATCTTAGTCACCGCCGTGAATGTCTGGATCTTAGCCAACTTAACGAACCTTCCGGATTTAGGATTGCCGCTCGCACCAAACGGTACGGATCCGGCTTCGTGGCGGTATTTGCTTTGCACTGGGTTGCTGCCTGCAATTCCAATCGCGCTTCTGCTTCCCTTTGTGCCCGAGTCCCGAATTTGGAAGGAACGCAAGGCCGCTGGGACACTAAAGAGACCCAAGATCAGTGCCTTGTTCGCACCGGAATTCCGTCGAGTGACCATCGTGACGGCCATGCTCTCGGCTTGTGCGTATGGAATCGCGTTTGGTGCTCTCCAATTGACTCCGCTTCGTATCGCCCCAGGATTGCCTGAGCTCGCGGAACAAAGCAAAGAACTGAGACCGTTGAGAGCCGAAGCCGCCAAGCTGAATGCAGCTTTCGATAAAACAGCCGCAGATTCACCGGAACGCAAGGCGATCAAAGGACAGCTTCGCGATAACTTTAAGAAACAAGAACCGTTCAACATCCAAGTGAAAGAAGTCGGCAATACCGTTCAATTCTATCAAGAAATTGGAGGCCTCACTGGACGTATTCTATTGGCCTGCTTGATCATCTACGGAATCAGTCGCGTGATGCTCCTAAAAGTGTTTCAGATTCCGGCCCTCTTGATGATTCCGCTTACCTACTTCATGCTGTTCCAATCGGGCGGTTCGAGTTTTTATTGGGCTTATGCTGTTTGTGGTTTACTGACGGTCGCGCAGTTTAGCTACTTTGGTGAGTATTTACCAAAAGTGTTCCCGTTGCATTTGAGAGGGACCGGTGGCAGTTTTGCGACCAACGTTGGCGGACGCATGATTGGTACCAGCATGGCCGTTGTCACCACGAACTTCGTAGCGCCCTACTTGGCTGGAGCGGCGGAAAAGGTCACACCGATGATCATGGCGCAGGCGGCTGGCTATGTTGCCACGGTCATCGCCGTGCTCGCGTTTATCATCGGGTTCTTTCTGCCTGAACCCAAAGGTGAGGTTCTGGATTAGTGAGCTCATCCCTTACCCCATTTGTCAATCAACTGTTCGGCTCGATTGAGCGGGCTCGTTCGATCGAACAGTTGCTACAAGAACCTCTCGATTGGGCCGTCAACGCTTGGCGTGTGACGGGGCTCGTCCTGATGGTCGCCTCCAAAGGGGCGTGGAAACGAACGTTGCAAATTGGGAAATGCACCGCGGAACCGCCGGATTGGAATCTCGCTAGCGAGTGTCTCGATGGTCGCAGAACCCATCATTCTGCTCTCTGGACTTATTTGCCAATCCCGTCGACCCTTAACAAAAACCTCGTGCTGTGCTGCCAACCCGTACTCAGCCAACAGCAAATCGAACAAGTCGTTGAACACTTAAGCTTGGTCGGCATGACGATCGACACTTGGCAACGCCAGCAGCAAAAAGCCCGCGACGTGGTTCGGCTCAATCAGATCCTGAATGTCGCGGCCGATTGGCACTCCCACCAGGACCTCGATCGATTGTTGCAAGACATCGCACAAGCGGCCACGCGATTGCTGCGTTGCGACCGCGCCAGTATTTTTCTTTGGGACAAGGCCGCTCGCGAACTGGTCGGACACCCGGCCTTAGGCATGGAGGGAAAACCACTACGCATTGCAGACGATAAAGGCCTAGCTGGGGCTGTTCTGAAAAGCCTTCAGCCAAGGCGTTGGGATCGATCCGATCCGCATGACGAAGTCGACCGGCGGGTGGATTCTAGCAGTGGCTATCGCACCGATTCGTTGTTGGCTGTGCCGCTGATGGACACTCGCAACAAACCGATGGGGGTCTTTGAAGTCATCAATCATGCGGACGGCCGTTTCGATGCCCAAGACGAAACCGACTTGATCGAGCTAGCACGCCATGCTTCTGCGGCCCTTGCCAACACCCAGCAAATGCAACGGCTTGTGCAAACGCGCGATCGACTCACTCAGGATGCACAACAGCAAGTGCAGTTGATTGGCAATTCGCCCGAGATGCAAGCTCTCAAAGCGACCGTAACTCGAGTTGGAGCTACCGATTTGGCGGTATTGCTCCTCGGTGAAAACGGTACCGGCAAAGAAGTGGTCTCTCGCCAAATCCACTATCAAAGCAAGCGTAAGTTTGAGCCGTTCATTGCCGTCAACTGCGCCGCCATTACGGAGACGCTTCTCGAAAGTGAGCTTTTCGGTCACGAGAAGGGGGCTTTCACGGATGCGCATGAGACCCGCAATGGCAAGTTTGAACTGGCCTCGGGCGGAACACTGTTTTTGGACGAGATTGGAGACATGAGTTTGGCGGGCCAAGCGAAACTGCTTCGGGTGCTGGAAGAGAAGGTGGTGGTTCGCGTCGGTGGATCCTCACCGATCCCGGTCAATGTCCGAGTTATTGCGGCCACCAATCAAAACTTGGTCGAGATGGTTCGGCAAAAAAAGTTTCGCGAGGACTTGTATTTTCGCTTGACCGTCGTGACGATCAACTTGCCTTCGCTCCGAAATCGCGGAGAGGACGTCTTGGATTTAGCGGATTTCTTTTTAACTATGTTTTGCGCAAAGATTGGACGCAGCAAACCGACTTGGTCGGCCAGCGCCAAGCGTCGGTTGATGGCGCACGATTGGCCTGGCAACATCCGCGAACTCAGAAACATCGTCGAGCGAATAGCCTATCTGACGAGCAGCGATACGCTCGATGAGTCGGAGCTCGACTTTGTCAGTTCGCCCCGATCGATGTCAGCGGAAAGCCCTGGTGCTATGTTGGATTTGAATCAATCGCTTGGTGATGCCACGGCGGATTTTCAAATCAAGTACATCGAGGAACAAATCAAAGCCTGCAATCGCAATGTAACTCAAGCCGCAGAAAAGATGGGGCTGCAACGATCCAATCTATATCGCAAAATGAAGCAACTGGGCATGAAGCAACCAGATGGGCAATCGTAGAATTATTGTCGCCTTTTGCTCCGCAAAAGTGCGCCTCATTGACGCACTTTTGCGGATCAAAAGACGACAATAGTTATCTAGCTGCTGCCCCCGAGAAACACATCAACTGGCCGTTCTCAAGAGACACAAAGATTCGACCAGCCGCATCCACGGCGGTACCACCCTTGACCACATCGGACAATTTTCCTGAGAAATTGCGAAGAGGCGGTTCGGTTTTCATTCTGCGGTCCTCAACTTGTGAAAAGTCAGAAATTCCTTCCCTTAGCATCGCGCGGAAAATAAGTAGCATAGGCTTCCAGCCTGTGAGCCTGTGGACCTACCTGTTTGGTAAACTACTGCTGCCGCTCGCCTCACCGTCTACCATGACGATTGGCTTTCAGTCTAGCATGTTCTACCGCTGGAAAGGCGGATGGGTCGCGGCGAGCCAACGAAAGTACCCTGTTTTTTTTGGAGCTAGTGATGATCCCTACTAACCATTTGTTTCCGATTGGTTTTCCATGCCATGACGAAATAGACGACGGACGCCGGCGCGCGACTTCACGTCGCGCTTGGTTGCGCAATGGTGCCGTCGCCTCATTGGCGGTGGCGAACTATTGGCTACCGAATTCGCTTCTTGGATTTTTGACCAACGTCAAAGCCGACGAAAAACCGGTTCCTGTGGCAGGATTTGGTAAACCGCGTTTACCGAGGGACAGATTGCTGCTCTATCGCGCTGCTAACAATGAACCCGTGGCGGTCAAGACGCCCGAGGATTGGGCACAACGGCGAGCGGAAATCGTTCAAGGGATGGAACACGTAATGGGACGATTACCGGGAGACGAGAAACGATGCCCATTCGAAATGAATGTCGACGAAGAGGTTGACTGCGGCAAGTATGTGCGACGGCTGATTTCGTTTGCACCGGAACCCAATTGCCGTCTGCCTGCCTATGTCTGCATACCCAAGGCAGTATTGCACGGGGGAACGAAAGCGCCCGCAGTTCTATGTTTGCACGGGACCGATAACGTGGTTGGACATGGGGTGGTCGTTGGATTGGGGAGAGAGAATCGCAATTACGCGAGTGAACTTGCGGAACGAGGCTATGTGACAATCGCTCCCAACTATCCGTTGCTTGCCAAGTACCAGCCAGATATCAAAGCCTTGGGATGGGAGAGTGGAACACTCAAGGCAGTTTGGGACAACATGCGTTCGCTGGATTTGTTGCAGACTTTTTCGTACGTCCATAAGGGCCCAATCGGTGCGATCGGGCATTCCTTGGGCGGACACAATGCCATTTATACGAGCGTCTTCGATGATCGTATCCAAGCGGTTGTTTCCAGTTGTGGCCTTGATTCGTTTCTAGACTACTACGATGGAAACGAGACGAACTGGTTCCCGGAAAAAGGCTGGTGTCAGACGCGATACATGTTGAGGCTGGCAGACTATCGTGGCCATTTGCAAGACATCCCGTTTGATTTCCATGAATTGATTGGTGCGTTAGCACCACGTCATGTACTGATTATCGCACCCTTGGGCGATGGCAACTTCCGATCCGCTAGCGTCGATCGCGTCGCCAAAGCTGCAAGGGAAGTTTTTGATTTGTTTGGCCATCCGGAACGACTGCGTGTCGAGCATCCAGATTGCCAACATGATTTCCCACCGGACATGCGGCAAGCGGCTTATGATTTTCTGGATGGCGTATGTCGCCGACCCTCCCTGTGACCCAAAATCAATCAATCCTAATCTCCCCTTCTACAATGTGCTGTGTCCCTTCGATCCCCTTCGAGCAGGCTTAGTACCTGCTGTTGGGAGAAAAGGGGACGCGAGAGAAAAGGGGACGGGGGTAATATTGATGTTTGGCAGTCATTTAACGGGGGTTTACTTCTTCTTTCGGGGACGCCCGACTGGCCGTAGCGTTGCCCAAACGCCGTGTTTGTCGGCCATTTTTTCCGTCCATTGATCATCGCCATACGGGCGCCCACGATTGACGCAAGTGCGAAGGGCTGACAGTTCCTTTTCGCTAATCGGGTGATTGACGTGTTGATTCCAGTTGGGCAACCGTGGAATGGGCCAAGACGAGAGGATTCTCGGAAGTGGCTCGGTTGGCTGATTCCATCGATAAAGCGATCCGTAGCGCCATGCCTCGACTTTTGTAACCAGATTTGCTCGCAGTGGATTGCGCTCGACATATCGACAAAGGACATAAAAGTGGGCGTCGATCTTAAGGCGGGCCGATTTAAATCGTAGCGGAAGCTGTCAAAGCTTTCGTGAATGCTGGACGCCAACGAAATGCTTGACGCATTCCGCTACTAGGGAAGGCTAGCGAAAGTGTTTCGCGGCCCAGCTTAAGATCGACGCCTAAAAGTGAATGTGATCTTGCACCGGAAAACTCTTGAATCTAGCTTGGTAAATGTGCCCTTCGCCGCGCGGTTGATAATGTGCATGATAACGAAGCGAATGCGTCGCTGTGACCCACCGTAGCAAACTCCCCATTTCACCGCGTCCCCTTTTCTTCCCCCGATGATCTATGTCCCACCGTTATTTAGGAAAGCAAATCCATGCCTGTACAAATCGCTGGGTTACAAAACCGCACGATTGATAAAGTCGAATGGCGGGCGTGTTTCTCAAGTCCACCGCCAACGTAAGCCCCTCGATTGCGTTTTCCCTCGCCCAGTCTCGAACAAAGTTCATGACAACTTTCGAGAGGCCTTGGCCACGCCATTCCGGTACCAAACCTAGATAGGTTATTTCACACCACTTAGTTGCCGACGGCGTAAGTAGCAAACAGCCGATATTGACCCCTTGGCATTGCACGGCCCACCAAGTCTTGGGGCTCCCCTCAATCGTCGAGCCATAGCCTTCCAATGTGCTTTCAATGTCACGCAGGCCATTTAGTTCTGGAACGTCGCGAGTATCCACATACGTGCTTTCGACCAATTGGCTCCATTCATTGGAACTAAGTTCGTGGTGCGGAACAAAGGCAAGCTCGCGGGATCCAGTCACTACCGAAGAAATACTGGGCCTTGCAAAAGTCGGAATTCCAAGGCACTCCATCTGAACAAGTTTAGCGACAGGCTGCATACCCGCTTTTCTCAAAACTTCATCGCGGTTTGGGTCTGGAACTACGAACGCCGATTCGGATTCGTTGGAAGCGGTCGAGGCAATCAACGGAGAAATGGCTTGAACCATTTCGGCACCCGAATCGAACGCAGCTTGAAAAAGTTCCTTCGCTGACTTGACCAAAAACTCGCTCCCTCGATCCCCGTCGTCTCGCGATTCGGACCTCAAGTTGCCAACGGATGCGAGGGCTCCTGGGTACAAGACTAAATAGCCGCCAGCGCAGTCCCCTGCCTCGTATTTCATCTTGGTCAGGATCGGAGTTGTGTAACGGGAACGCATACTGAGATCCGTCAACAATTCGATCAATGCATCTACCGACTCTGGGTCTTCGTTCCGATGGCACCATCGGACACATTCGATCCATTCCATGTTCTTCGTTCCTCAGTCATTTGAGTTCGCCCCATTATTGTCGCCTTTCGCTCCGCGAAAGTGCGTTTACACGGCGCACTTTCGCGGAGCGAAAGGCGACATTGGTGGACGAGCGAGGCCCTTCGCTCGTTGACTTTCTACCAAAACTGAGCGAGAGCCTCGCTCAGCCACAAAAAAAACCAAGCATATGTCACGTCCATAGCGATAGCGATGGGCGTGGGAAGCGTGGCAAATGTTTCTAGCGACTCACACGCCCTTCGTAAACTCAGGGACGTGCCACACGCAATACAACAGCCACACGCAATACCATTATCGACGGACGGGTGGCGAGGACTGAGTTACCAATGGGCGAGCAAAGGCGTTATCCGCATTGGCTTCACTGAGTCGAACAAGGAGCAGTACCGGTTGGATTTCACCCGTTTGCGTTTTGGTATGAAAGAAGTGTTCGCCCAAACCGCGAGAGTCTGGGGTTGGACCGATGACTATGCAATCGCCTTTTTGAATCCGCAAATCGATTGCGAGCTGTTCCCATGTTACCGATTCCCGACGTGTATCTGTGCGTACGGCCGATTCCCGTGCGATCACTTTCTTTACCAATTCTCCGTGTTGCATTTCCGGGGTCAAGCGGATGGTGGCTGTCGCGTCTCCGTGCGGGGTCGCTTGAATGGCGTAAAGGAAATGAGGCGAGTCGTACACATGTCCCTTAGAGGAAATGTCATGGTAAAAAACGCATGTTGGTCCCGTTGAAATATTTCGAACCGAGAGTTCCTTCCGAATGTTGGCCCGACACCGCCACAACTGTGAGAAAGACGAAACATCCGCCGCGAAACCTGCTTGCTCTAGCGGATCTTCGCCGATGCGCTGAACTGTTTGTCGCACCCACTCATCCAATAGCGGCGGCGTGTTGCCAGAGATTTTGCCTGCCCTAAGCCCATTCTTGTCCATAGCAATTCGCAATTCGGGCTTCAGGGCTTGCTCATCGATTTGCGCCCAGAGCGCAGGGAGCCGGACGGCTTGCGACGGATTCAGCCGCACCAAAATCGTTTCGACCCCCGCCGCTTCGCCCGTGTTTACGGTAGACCCAAAGCCAGCCATCGCATGTGCTGCCGCGGGCTCCTCGCCCGATGGGAGCCAAGTAGCGCAGCCAATCTGAATAGCCAAGCATGCGCACACGAAAATGAGGGCCAAGAGTTTGAAATGGGTGAAGCTCATCCGAATGGATTAATCACTTGATAGGGTTCTGTGCGGCCGGGTTATTGGCAGCCCGCAAATTGTCTACCGCCGGTGGAGCGAAAACCTTGTCTTCCACTTTCCAATCCTTGGGGATGTCGAACGGAATGAACTCTTTGCGGAAAAGCTCACCGAACTTCTGAAGCAGGCTGGCATTTTTCACGCGATCGCTGAATTGAAAGACCTCTCGATTGTCGTTCAATACTTGCCCAGGTTCATCCACATGTTCTGGATTGAATTTTACGAGCATGATTGGCAAGAACAATTCTCGGTCGAGATAAATCTGAACATGGTCGTAATTGACTGCATCCGATTGCAGTTTGGGGTAGGCTTCGATTACGAAAATGTCATCGCGAGGTTTTTCGTTTTGGCCCTTTGGAGGAGGCAGGGATCGCACCCAGTAGCGTGCCTTGATCTTCTCGGCCTTGACCCCAAACATAAATGGCATAGGCGATTCTAGAATTCCAGCCCCTCTCAATTCCGATGGCATCGTAAATCGAGTGCATTCTTTTCTGCTCCGATCGTACTCATACACCTTTTCACCATCGCAAAGCCACCATTCTCCAAACACGTTGTCAAACTCCTTCATCTCCTTTTGGTTGGTTGCATCGAGCTGACCTGTGAGCTTGAGCAACTTATCGATTTTGAACATCCCCTTGTCTGGCGCCATGTATTTCAACTCACCCGAGGCAGTCGATACGTTGACGTTTCGAATATCCGTTCCCAACTTCTTGGCCAACTCAGCCACAAAATTGTCCGACGAGTTATACTGCCATCGCAGTAGCTTACAGGAATAGCGTTCGATATTCGCGGTCGATCCCTCCCAATAATTGAGCACCTGATCCAAATGGGCTTGTTCTGCGGGCGAAAGTGCGGGAAAAGGATTCTTGGTGACAATTTCTTTTCCACTGCCAGCACCCGGAAGCGGACTCGATACGGGACGTTGATTCAAAGCTGGATTGAGTGCCGGATTCATCGTCGGATTGACGGGCGCTCCAAGTCCCTGGCCAGCGGCGGTACGACCTGTTGAATTGCCTCCCGCTTGTGGGCCAACGGGCTGTTGATTCGTTGGTGACGCCGCTCGATTGCCATAGCCGGCTGCCGGTGGTGCGACTCCCTGTTGGCCGACTCCCTGTTGGCCGACTGCCAGTTGGCCGACTGCCAGTGAGCCAACGCCTAGGAGCCATGCACTGGCAAGGAATCCAAGCGTAGAGTGTCTATAAAAACGGGGCCCCTGATTATTCATATTCATCATCCGTGACATTGCTGAATTTAGACTCGCCCTTCCATGGGCTGCATGCGGACAGCCGACCTGCCTATCGCTGGCACGATAACAACTCCACCCAAAACTACCTAGACCGAATCTTCGGGTTGTAACGATTGAATCGCAAGAAAGTTGCAACAGGTTGAATTGGAAACTTAGCTATCAATCCCATTTTGACCTAGGGTTACATGCCTAGCCCGGACTATTCATTAGCCGTAGGGCGCTAGCCCACGGTTACGGTTGCAACGACAACCGTGGGCTAGCGCCCTTCGGCTGATCATTAATTGCCCCGTGAATAATCCAGGCAAGGGCGTTTCACCCCAAGCCGTAGACGACTGCGGAACTATCAACCACTTCCCCAAACCCGAACGCTATCTGAAATGTCCATCCTAGCCCCTTCGTTCAACACTTCGGTTGGTTCCCCTTTTGTCCTATTTCGTGGCAAAGAGTCCTTGGCCCAGCGCGAACTGTCGTCATTGCACCTCATCAACGGCGAACACTTCTCGGGTGCCGAACGGGTCCAGCAACTCCTCGGCCATCGCTTGCCCGACTTTGGCGTGTCCGCTCATTTCGCATGTTTGAAACCCGACAAATTCCCCGAATTATGCGGTTTGAAGCTCGATAGCGTGCGATCGATCGGCATGAAGAGCCGTTTCGACTTGAGCATTGTCCAACTCATCGCAGACTACGCAAACGAAACGCAGTCGGATGTGCTCCACGCACACACACCCAGAACGGCCATGATCGCCAGTTTCGTATCAAGACGTTGCGAACTACCTTGGGTCTATCATGTCCATTCCCCAACCGCTCGCGATTCCACCCGAGGCATGGTCAATCGAGTCAACGATTGGGTGGAAGCTTATTCGCTCCGAAACGCGGATCATATCATCACCGTATCGAAATCGCTTCGGCGCGAAATGCTCTTGCGCGGTCATTCGCGTAATAAAATAACTGCAGTCGCAAATGGCGTAGCGGAGCAACCCCCCATTGATCCGGCAAGCCGACTCGATCAACGGACTTGGAAACTCGGAATGGTGGCCCTGGTGCGTCCTCGCAAGGGGATCGAGGTCTTGCTCGAGGCGATCGCAAAATTGAACGGGGCAAAGGATCGAATCACGCTCGATGTGATTGGAGGCTTCGAGACCCCTGAATATGAATCCAATATTCGAGGACTCATCCAACGGCTCAACCTAGATGGGATCGTCCATTTGCGAGGCTTTACCAAAGACGTTCCGGCGGTCATGCGAACTTTGGATGCCATGGTATTGCCTAGCCTGTTCGGTGAAGGGATGCCGATGGTTGTTTTGGAAGCGTTGGCTTGCGGCGTGCCCGTCATCGCGACCAGGGTCGAGGGTACCCCTGAAGTGATTCGACACGGCCAAGAAGGCTTGCTCGCTAGGCCTCAAGACTCAGATTCGCTTTCGCAAGCGATTCAAGTTTTCATCTCGGACCGATCCGAATGGAGTCGAATGAGTCGCTTGGCGGTTGAACGGCATCGCCAAGGATTCTCGGATGTGAAGATGGCCGAAAGAACAGCAAATGTGTACCGCAAGCTGATTGGTTCCCAGTAACTAGCCGTATGGGCGCTAGCCCCGGTTTTTTCAGTGATTGAGAATCGTCGAAAACCGCAGGTAACGCAGTGTGGCTAACTGTTGCATCGCACTAAGACTCGTGTACATGTGCTAATTCAAGCACGCGTCCAAGAGACTATTCCAGCGAAACGAACCGGACTTGGCCACTTGCTGTTCGACTTCGCTCGCAAATAATTTCGCACGATCGGCTTGTCCGTCGAGTTTTAACAATGCGGATAGGAGCAGCAACTCGCTCCCCGACTGGTTAGGCGACTCTAGCACCGATTGCGACAGTTGTTCCAATTTTGCGTTTACGTCCACTGAACAGGCTGCGAAATAGTCTTGAAGTGAGTCCTTTGAGAGCTCGTTCGGTAATACTTGGCCTCCAGCTTCACAAGCCAGCTCAAGCAATCGTAAGATCTCGTCGGTCGAGGGTTTTTGGTCAGAACTTCCATCATTCGCGAAGTACTTGAGCAATGCTTGGCGAAGATACACTCCGGCCCCTTTGGGTTGCGTAATGCGTTCCATGCTCTGGCACGAAGAATGGGCATGGTCTAGTTCGCCAGCAGCCACCATGTCGTCGACGATACCGACGGCGGCTTTGGTCCATATGGGCGAATAGGGCTGCAACAGTGCGGGCTTATTGGAAACAAGCCTGAGCCCTCGTCCGTTTTCGATCACATCGCTTTCAATCGCTACTTTCGTAAGCGAGTTCATTTTCGAAACAGGCATGCTCGCGAGCGGCGAATTATTTTGGAACGTTCGAGTCGGCGCAGCTAGCGGAGTCTTCACTGGATTGCTGGCTGCAAACCAATTCGCACTCGACGTTTGAGGAAAATTGTTATTCGCGATAGGGAATCCAACATTGGTTTGGACGCTGCTCCAGGATGAGCATGGGTAATACGCTGGGGCATAGTAAACAGGTGGATAGTACACAGGTTCAAAATAAGTCGGCGTGTAGTAATTGACTGAGTAATAGCGTGGCGTGTAGCAAAACGAAAGGGATGGGTAGTAATACGAAGAGCGCAAGCCATAGAAGCTGGAGTAGCTTCCGTAATAGTGCGAGCCCCAACCGAAGGAGCTGAAGCATCCATGACGATGGTGAAAAGGGAAATGACCATAGGCCTGCGATTCCATCGCCACGGAACCCAACGTTACACAACCGAGGGCAAGCGTCCACTTTGCAATGGATCTGGAAAACCAATTCGTAGTACGCATGCTTTGTCTCGCTATTCTTTCGTTGCAACCAGTATCCGTAACGGAACTATCTCTAGTATTGAACCTACGGAGTCAGTTTGCCAGTACCTAAGTCGGTTTTGCCAGGAAAAATCGCACCAAACCCTAGGGTGATCCAAGCTAGCATCATGGTTGCTCCACCCAATGGGACAATGCTCCAATGTCCCGTAGCGTCGAAGAAAACCATGCTATAGAGCCCGCCTGAGAATAGACCGATCCCAACCAAGAAGAGAAAGCATGCCACTTTCCAAGCTCGACGGGATGCGGTTGCGGGAGCAAGTCCAATGGAAAGAATGGCCAATGTGTGAAACATTTGGTACTTCACCGCAATTTCACATTGCCCGATTTTCTTTTGAACTTCGATGTCCGAGAGGCCAGTTTGTTGGAGGCGTTTGGGGAGCGAATGCGCGCCCATGGCTCCAATTCCGACGCAAATGAAACCGGAAATTGCGGCAACAAGCACCAACCAACGCGAACCAAGCATGGAATTCCTCAGAAAAGATGCCGCTGGCAGAACGGGCGTCCACCATCGATGTTCAATCACAGCCTAGCCATGCGGAGCACGCTGAGCAAGAAGCTTGAAGCGGCGCATTGAACCGACAACGCGATCATTCCCACCGCGGGGATAATCCAACGCATGGAGGTCGCATAATGCAGCTCGCCAAAACCAGACGCCATCCACTGAAGGGACACGCTGGCGATCAAGCTGACTCCAACGGCAGCCATCCCAAGTGAAGTGGCCAGCAATCTTTCGAGCGTCATCACCCGCGCGAACACCTCCAACCGATGGTTCTTCGGAAGTACTCCCTCGGTCACTGCGAATGTTTTGGCAAGGATGGCACACCAGATGAGTTGCGACGCGATGAGAATCGCAAGAGTGCCCACCAGTAGAGTATGAACATCCAGCGAGACTCCTGCGAGTTTGAATCCAGGCAAGGCCAATGCGCATAGCAAAAAGCCGATCATTCCGAGCGAAACGCCAGGGACCAAAAAAGTCCAGCGCGGACTCAACAACATAAAAAACCGGAGCGTCCGCCAGCCGTCGCGGAAGGTACGCAAATGCGAACGTTGGTTGATTCGCCCATCAGGATGCAAGGTGATTGGCACTTGGTCCATCGCGCCGCCGAACAAGGTCGACTTAATGATCATCTCGGTGGCAAATTCCATCCCGGTACAGCGTTGGTCCAAGGAGGCCTGCCATTCACGCCGAAAGCCTCGCATCCCGCAGTAGACGTCATGAACCGAAGTTCGAAACATGGTCCGAACAAGGCTCGAGAGGAGCGGGTTCCCAAGCCATCGATGTAGAAAAGGCATCGCGCCGGGTAGAACTTGCCCGCCACCTCTGGGGAGTCTACAGCCTTGAACGATATCCATACCGGCGTTTAGTTTTTCGTAGAATTGCGGCAGCGCAGCAAAGTCATAGCTGTCGTCGGCGTCACCCATGAGGACGAATCGCCCCCGAGCTTGTCGAATTCCTCCCATGAGAGCGGCGCCGTAGCCTCGCTCATCGACGTTGACGACTCGAGCGCCAGCAGCGCTGGCCAACGCCTGGGAGCCGTCCATGCTGCCGTTATCAGCGACGATGACTTCAGAAGCGATTCCCATTGAGTCTAGGGTCGCGATGGCCTTTCGAACGCAGCTCGCAACGGTGTCCGCTTCGTTGAGGCATGGCATTACCACCGAAAGCTCAAGGGGCGAATCGGGGGCCGTGGCTTGTGCAAGAATGCGTTCGGCGTTGTCGAGCGACGTGACAACCTGGTTTTCCTGTGGGATCTGAGGGGCGGTGTTTTTTGATACCGCACACGGGACCGAGGTGCCTAGCAAGTCCTTATTGTCCGTTCCTAACGGGTATCTCTTGGCAACTTTCGCAATGTCGCAACTTTCCATGTCTCTTTTCCGCGCCTTCCACATTGTCTTTACAATCGCCGAAACGGCGAGTAAATCTAGGTCATAAACAGGAAATGAGCCAAATGTTCCCGTGAAATCTTGGTCAATCGATCGCCACAATCTTCACATATGCCTTCTATGTTGGTTGTTCTGCCACTTCCGCGATTCTTCAAGCCGATTTACCATTAACGGATCGAGCGGGCAAAACGCACTTATGTCGGTGCGGGAGCGAAATCGCGGAACGGATTGCCTGGAGTTACGGGTGGCCAACGAAAATCGAACGGATGGAAGAGACGAAGATTTGGTCCATGTTTTGGGCTACCTCAATTTTTCGTCCGGAAAGTCGGATCCAAAATCCCTTGCCGCTCTGAATCGGCTTTATGGCTTAGCTTTAGCGGGGACGCCTGGGCAGTACAGTCCCTATGCTGGCTTGCCGCCTTGGTTGACGATCCAGCAATGGCTGCAAGACCGGCTCGGCAAGCTGCGAGACGAAAAGGAGATTTTTCGCGAAAGCGATCAGGCGAGTCAGGTTCTCCAAATAGTCTGGCTGTACCTGTTGCCAGATTACCTGGATTACCATAGCGACCTCCTCTTCCACCAGGAGCCTGAGGGATTATTCAACGGGCTGTTCCTGGGCCGAGCTATCGAATGTGTGCTCCAGCAGGGGGCTCCATGGAATGAAATTGATCGGATCGTGGCGAAAGCTATCGACCAACTGAACGACTATGTTGGATTTCGGCCGGTCGCGGTCCTTGAGGGCCGGCGTTTGGAACCCTATGGTCACGAGTGGCTTCGTCCGATACCGCTCTATATTCGTGATGTTGGTGTCGCGAACGGTCCCTATTGTGAGATCATTACCAAGGCTCTTGAAATCCTGAGGAAGACATCGCCAGATATCCTGCGGGATGCACAGTTCGATCCGAACAATCTTGAGGAATTGGCTCTCGACGTTCGAGCCTATGATTTCGATCACCCAGTCAACAAACGACCCAATTATTACTTTGGTCAGTGGGATCCACAC
Organism: Pirellula sp.; assembly: GCA_031427235.1. Lineage (GTDB taxonomy): Bacteria > Planctomycetota > Planctomycetia > Pirellulales > Pirellulaceae > JBKCUI01. The sequence continues at coordinate 14,711 of JANPNA010000060.1, read as the reverse complement.
CTGATGGACCAGAGCGGAACGTACCGTCGCTTTGTTCTGCAGCAAGTGACGGTGGATGCGCTGCTCGATAGGGTCGCCAAAGAAAAAGAACTCCCGCACGACGAGACGCTGACCGAAGCAGCAGTCGTACTGGCTGGAACCATGTTGATGGCTTCGGGTATTTCTGGAGGGAGTGCAAACTCGTTTTCGTCGACAACGACCCTTGTTAACTTGCTCGCCCAGATCGCTTTGTATCGCGATTCGTTTTATACCGAGTTTTTGCAACGGTTAACCGGAGCCCACGCAGAGCGTTTGCGCAACGAAGCGGCGATTCGACGTCAGCCTTTGGGCGGCGCGCGTCAACAACTCAATACGACACTGGCCCGGTTGCGCGCATCGCAGGTGGAGCATGTCCAGCTCGCTCGCATTTTTGCCAGGATGGGAAGTGCGAACGCTGCCAAAGAGGAAGCGGATGATGTGCAAGTGCCCTCCGCCAGAATCCTTTGCCGGATAGACTGTTTGTTGACCGTTGGGAACCAATTGTTGCGACGTGGCGAGCTTGCAAAAGCGGGCGATGTACCGGACCAGATTTTTGATTTGATACAACGCGGAGTCGAATGCGGAGCGCTGGTCGATCCATGGAACATTCTTGGCTTTGCTGGCAATTTCCCGCGTTTTGTCGGCTCGGATTCCACCGTTATCGACGAACGCGTGGAAGAGTTGGTCCAGATTATGGAGCAAACCTTTGGCTTCTTGTCCCGACTTTGGCGCGAAGCGGCGGCGACCGACCAAGAGGCACTCTCCAAACGAACCGAAGAGCGTTTTCAGGCGATTTCGGACTGGTGGCGAAAATACGCTGCTCACCAAGTTAGCGACGTTGCCGCTACCGATTCCCAGGATGCACTCGAATCGTCGCAATTGGTTTCTCGCGCATTAAGGCTTTGGCATCAAGGTGGTGCAGCAGCCGGCGATCTCAAGTTTTGGGCGCCGCACGCGGACTTGTTCGATTCCCCCAAGGCGTACGCCTTGGTCATCGAAGCGTTGCTTGACCGGCACGACTTCGTGGGTGGAATGGCTTTGCTGGTTCACTGGTTGAGCCAAGCCGGGCGTGTTGGACTGCAAAGCGGAAACACCTCTTACTCGGATCTGGCTCGCATATGGCTGGAACAGTTGTTCGAATACTCCAACGAACCGCCATCCGCCATGGCTCTGGGGCAGATTTCGGACGCTCAAAAGCAAACAGATACACCTAAGTCACCCGATTTCGTTTGGTCGATGGTCGAAAAGTTCTTTGACTACCTGGAAGCCAACGGAGAGTCCTTTTGGACGGTTCCAGAATTTCGCCTTGCCAGACCGGGCAAGCCCAAAAAGCGACCGGAAGAAAAGACGGACCTGATGGCCGCTGGCGACCGAAATGACGACGAATCCGGTGACGATGGCGAAGAGGCCATCGACAAAGCTTCGCTGTTCGATGCAGCCTACGAAGGAGTGACCTATTCCGACAGCACTGACGACGGAGTTGAGGGGCCTGTCTATGAACAAGACGAAGGCTCGTCCGAAGAATTGGTATCCGAGTCCAAGCGATTAGGGGAGCATCTGACTTTTCTAGCTGCGTTGGCTCAAATGTGGAAACTGGTTTCGCAATCGACGCAAACCCTCGAAACGGAATCGGTGGGGCCGTCCGAATCGGTCATCGCAGGGGCAGCCCGAAGAACGCGTGTTGTCGCAGCCTTGAGACGATGGAGCGCTCAGTGCCTGCACAATCGCAATGCGCTGGTCGATTTGCTCGATCAAATTCAATCGTTCAAAGTATCGCGTGGTGGAACCGATACCGATTCGATGGCGCGTTACGATCGGCAACGGGTCATCAAAGAGTCGTTGATGGAACGCATCTTGGCTGCAGCCGTAGAAACGGCTGACGCCGGTCGGATGTTAATCGGGGCCAGTTTGGCGCACACCGACGATCTTGCCAGTTGTCAGCCGCTGCTCGATGGACTGCCTAAAGACGAACTTTTGACAGTCGAGTTGTTCGGTGACCTAATGGCGGGACGACGCAGCCGAGTCGAAAAGACATTCCCAAGTTTCGTGGCGGTGTTACGCGAACAAAAGCTACTTTATGTTTCGTTAACCCGCGGTGGACAACCTCGCGATATTCTGAACGCTCGCGTTCGTCGACGAGCTCTGACCCACCTCTTGACCTGGCTCCCTCGGCAAGGCTTCTTCTATCAAGCGTGTCGGCTGGTTGATACCGCTCGCCACATGGAGCACCAAAATCCAGTTGGACATGGTGCCGTGACCGAATTTGACGATCTGTTTCAAATCGCATTCAAATCGATGGTTCGCTGTTTGGTTCGCAACGCCTATCAATGGCAAACCGAGAATCCAGGCAAACCCAGCACCGGAAAGAGACGCAACAAAAAAGCCGCTATACGGCCCGAGTGGTCCAAGTTGGAACTGGACAGCCTAGTCGATCAAAATCCGCCCGAACCCAATAACGACCAATTGGTCCCGTTGCTAGAACAACTGACCGAGATTCTCTTGGGTAGCTGGCTGTCGCACTCGCGTACGCTTCGTCTAAGCGTACTCGAGACCATCGATGGGTCCGGCACTTGGAAACAACTGTCTCAATTCATCCAAAAGTACGGAAAAGGGATTTTTACGCAAGGCTTCTTGAAACTCTCCAATGTCAGGGCGATTCTGCACCAAGGGGTTGGGAACTACCTGGAACAAGCGATCAAGAATCAAGACAGCGACGAGGTTCGGCCACTGCTCGATGCGATTGAGAGTGGGGAAATCCCGATCGAAGAGGCGCAACGTTGGCTAGCCGTGGTGTTTGAAGCCATCATCGATCACTACGCGGAGTACAAGGACTACAACAGCACCACCACGCAATCCGATCGTGGTGAAATGCTCTTCATGTTGTTGGATTTTTTGAGGCTGCGGGTCCGATACGATCGCGTTTGCTGGAATCTGAAGCCGGTCTTCTGGGCTCATGAAGTGCTTGTGCATTCCGGTTGTCAAAACTCGGCCCAGCAATGGCGTCGAGCCCTTGCCGAACGAGTGGCCCGAGAGTCCGATCAGTACCTGGAAAAACTGGCAAAACTTCAGCATCAGTATGCCATGAAAATGCCGACCGTGGCCGACCGTTTGAATGAACGTTTTGTCAAGCCGATGACCATCGATCGTATGCGAGCACTCATACGTCCGGCCATGCGACAATTGCGTGCAAGTGACAAAGAGGACAGCCGTGCCTTTGATTTGCTAATTCAAGAATCGCACTTGATGATGCGTGAACCGACCGGTGTCGGTCTTGACATACCGGCTTGGCTATTGATGTTAGAGGAAGAAGTCGACCGAGTGCTACACAACAACCGCAATGCTCCGCAGGTACAGCGTCTCGAAAGGGCAGTTCCAGCCATCCCTGTAACCCATCAGCAGCTTTTAGATCAATTCAACGCAGCCATGAGCCAAAACCGTGGCCTCGAGGGTCCACCAGGTTGAGCAGGAGCTTGACTCCCCTCAACCATGGTTTGGCGTACTAAGAACTATTTCAAAGTAATGCCGAGTTGATTGATCGCGCTGCCGTTGTTTTTGATTTTGGAAATGTTGGTTTCCATATCGTAAAACTGTTTTAGCAATTTTTCGCGTTCTTTAGCCAGTCGACCATTCAGGAACGTGACCCGATCCGTTGAGTTTTCGATTTGCCTTTGAAGCGATTGGCCGCGATTGACAAGCACGCTGTTCTTCACGCCGACCAGGTTATCCAGAACGACTTTGGCACGAACGGTGAACCCCGTCTTTTCGGCCGTAAAGAAGGTTTGTACGTCTTTAGAATTGGTCTCAATGGCCTTATCAAGTTTTGTCTTGTCAAATTTCAATTTGCCTTTGTCGTCGAGACTTACGCCTAATTGTTCCAGCGATTGTATTTTGCCCGACGAAAAAGTTCGCTGGCTGATAAAGCGAGTCAAGGCTTGATCGACTCGGAGCGTCTCGTTGCTGCCAAACAACTGACCAGAAGTTTTGGCGGTCGAGTCAAAGGCTGTTTCCTTGTCGATCTTGTCTCGAACTTTATTGAACTGGTCGACGAATAATTGCAAGTTCTTCTCGATCGTCGAGTTGCTAGACGTTACGCTGACTTCGATAGGGGTGACGGATTGTTCTTTCACGTTGAGCGTCAAGCCATTAATGGCGTTGACGATCGAACTTGTTGAAGATCGGACGAGAGTCCCACCTGAGTCTCCAGCACTACCAACCGAGATAATCGCATCTCGCCCGGCACCGGAGGAATTGACGGTCAACCCAACGGTGTCTCCCTCTGCAACGACCCGACCAATTTCTCCACTGGCTCTGGAGGTGAACAGGATTCGAACGGAGGATTGCCCTGAGGTTAGAAGAGAAGCGGTCAAGGGACCGTTCGATGCATTGATCTTTTCGACAACTTGTGCGATCGTTTCCGTGCCGGTCAAGCTTAGTTTGAAGGTTTGGGATCCATCGATTTCTTGACGCGACGGGTTGGTGAAACTTTTGCCGGTTCCTGCAATTCCAAGGTCGGCGGCTGCGTTGTTGGATAAGGAATCCGAAATCGTCAATGTGCCAGTGCCGTTGGAAGAGTCGACGAGCACAATACCATCGCCGTTGTCGTTCAAACGCGCGGCCACGCTGATGTTGGTGTCGTTGATCGCTTTAATGACATCGCCGACCGTTGCGGCGTTGATTTGCAAAAGGTTGACAGCGGACTTCACGCCAGCAGAATTGGTAATCGAAAACGAACCCAAACGAACACCGCGGCCTTGGTTGAGGCTCTTCAGGTCTGTCGCTTCGCTCACGTATTGTAGACCTAGCGATTTCGAGTCGACCGTGTTCTTGGCTGCGTTCACGGCCAGATTGAGCTTGGTTGCCGATTGATGGCTGTCACCATCCGCGACGATTAAATTACTGGCTGTCGAACCGGTCACGTCTTGTAGGACGATACCCGTGCGGGATTTATTGAGCGACGCCGTAACGCCAGCGTTCCCAGAGTTGACCCGATCCACCACTTCTCGGAGGCTGACGACACCGGCCAAATCAATGTTGGTCGTAACTCCGGCACGATTGGTGATCGCGACCAATCCTGGCGTTCCAATGCCTTGTCCCCCCTTGAGCGATGACAGGAGGGGACCTTGAAGCGTGCTTTGGATTCGCGTTCCGCTGATAGTTCCGGAGGCTCCACTGGCACCCGTAAATCCTAGTTGATCTGCGAGCTTTCCAGTAGCAGCAAAAGTACTGGCTCCTGTTGTCTTATCGATCAATTCGAGTCCAGAACCATCGGACTTGATACGAGCTTCGAGTTTGCTCGAGTCTGCGGAGTTAATGGCGGTGAGCAGTTGGTTGACCGTGGCAGGGTTCTTGGTCGCGTTGGCATCGATATTAAGCGTCGAGCCGTCTCGAAGGGTCAGCGAAATATCGGTGCCAGCAGAAAAGGCCAGACCTCGATTATCGCGCAGCGTACTCAGTCGAGTATTGCTGCCAACGAAAACGATGTCTTCACCTGTTGCTGAGGAAGCGGCGACGTTGACACCACTGAGTCCAAGATCCGCCGCAGTATGGCCTTCTCCGACGTCTTCGACGATCAAATTGGACGTGGTCTGACCTGTCAAGTCACTCAAGACGATACGGTCGCCAACGGCTTTTGCATTGACTCTTAGACCGCTGGTGTTGTTGATGGTTTTTAGCAAATCATCGGTCGATGCCGCGAATCGAAGGTCAATTTCTTTGCTCGCTCCGCTTCGGTCGGTGATTCTGATTTTGCCTCGCGCAATTCCGGAACCGCCGAGCAGGTCATCGATAGCACTACTGGTGTCCACGAACCCACCGGTCCGCACCACGAAATCGCCGCTTTGGAGTGTATCGCTGGAACTGGTAAAGGGTGTGCTGGAGGCAGTGGCTGTCTGCGCGGTTTGGATAGTTTGGACGGAATAGTTGCCAGCCGAGGGAGTTCCGGAGGCGACGACCGAAAGCGAATCCGGTTTGCTCGAAGCAACCGAGGTGCTTGTAAGTCCCGAGACCTTACCTAACTTGTCCGATTGAAGTTGAATGCCGATGACGAGAGCTGTCAGCTCGTTGATGGCGACTTGCTGGGACTGAAACCCTTTGATGCGCAATTGCAATCGATCGATAGGCTGTTTGGAAACTCCGATCAACTGATTGACGGTGGATTGAATGTCGATGCCTGTTGTAAGGCCGATATTTGATTGAATTCTACCCATGGTATCCAAGATTGGCACGTGATTTGGTAATCACTGGGTTTATCGATTGCAAAAGATAGTGGGATGCACCAACGTACTATCGGTGTCATGCGAGGGTGAACTTACGGAGAACTGCTATTCGCAAGAAAAAAGGCGTGAAGGAAATTCTTCCGCCACGCCTTTTTAGCTTTTTTATTCAGGAATCTCGACGCGGCTTATCGCAGGAGCGACAGAACCGATTGCGAGCTTTGATTAGCGATTCCCAATACACTCGTGCCGGATTGAACCAGGATTTGAGCGCGTGTCAAGTTGGCGGATTCCTTGGCGAAGTCAGCATCGCGAATTGAGCTTTGAGCTTCGTTCAAGTTAGCCAGCGTATCGTTGAGCGAAGCAGTGTTGCTATCGAGAGTCGTTCTTTGGAACGCACCCAATCGACCACGCAACGATGTCACTTTTTCGATAACGTCACCGATGATCTTGGCGGCACCGTTAGCGTCGGTCGCTAATGATTTGGACTCACCGCTGCCCAACTCGTACAGCCGTCCGTAAATCCCGCCCAAACTGCCCGTGTTCACCGAAGCGATACCGAGTCGTGCTTGTTGCGAGCTGACCACATCTGGCCCCAGTTGGAACTGAGCCCCACCGCCACTGATGGTAAAGGTCGATGTGCCAGTGAATGCAGCTTCAATGGTTGCTTTGAAAGCAAGTGTAGAGGTGTTGATGGAAAGCGAGTTGCCGTCACCCTTAGCACGTAAGCCATTGATGGTTGCAATGATGTCGTCACCCGCATCACGTTTCTTAGAAACAGCACCCAGACCGGAGATAATCGATCCGCCGGATCCTTCCGTAATAACGTTGATGTCCACGAACGACTTCGAACCGTAATCGTCGGACTTCAATTCGAGAGTGGTAGTCGTGGTCGCATTGATCCCAGCGGAGATGCCGGTTGAGTCTTTCAGCAGGTTGATGGCATCTTTGAGCTGATCAATCGTGGTTCCAGCTTTGAAATTGAAAACTTGCGATCCGCCCTTGCCTGCGAGCGAGAAAACTACGTCTTGCGAAAGTCCACCGGACGAAGCCACACCACCACCGAGAGTGGAAGCAGCCGGGGGCGTGTCGGCCGTATCGATGTAGTTTTGATCGCCAGCCGACACGGTCGTCGAAGCGCTGTAACCAGTCAAACCATTGATGGCAGTTGCGATCGCGGCGTACGAAACCGTACCGTTAACTTTGACTCCAATATTGTTGCTGCCGTCGATGGAAGCTTCTGCCGTGCCGCTCGTTATACCTGCATCTTCGGTAAGGGTTACGGTAACACCGTTAGCCGTCGTACCTGCACTATCGGCAAGAACGCGAATCGTTGCAGAGCCAGCATCGCGACCGCCCGTTAGGCCGGAAGTCGTTGAACTAGCGCCCGTGATGGTATTAAGGTCTGTTCCTGCCGAGGCAGTAAAGTCAACGGCTCCATTGATTGCTGCCTTCAGGTCAGCGATGGTGGCAACACCACTAGCCCCGGTCAGGCTGATCGCCAGGGTATCGGTTCCGGCAGTGTAGACGGCTCCTGCGGATACCTGACCGTATAGAACGTTGACTGTTTTCGGGCCGTTCCCCTCGGCTCCAGCGGCTAACCCACCTGACCGTGCGACCAAAGAAATCGCGCCACCGGTCGTTAAGCTGAGTGAGCCACCGGTTGCTTGAGCAATCGCGTGGGAAAGCGAAACGTCTCCAAAACTGTTGGCTGCGGCTGTTGCAGCAGGTACGTTGGTTATGTCGACTTGTGCCGTTGTGGCTGCCGCTGAGACCGTTGTATTGACAGTAACCGAGCCCGCTGCGCCCAGGTTCGCTTGATCGATCGAGAAGTCAGTGATCTTAGAGAAATTGGAGCCAGCCGTGGTTTGGAAATCCAAGCTGCCGTCGAGGATGCGTCGACCTTGGAACGTTGTCGTCTGCGAGATTCGATTGATGGCTTCAAGTGAACTATCCACTTGCAATTGATTAGCAGCGATTTCATTATCGCTCAAGGCACCGTTGTTTGCAGCTTCTGTTACCAAGCCTCGGATGTCGTTTAGCAAGGAGCTAACTTGCCCGAGGGCCGAGTCCGCTGTTCCAATGATTTGGTTGGCTCGCTGAGTGTTGGTAAGCGCTTTGTTGATGCTGGTGATGTCGCTTCGAAGCGATTCGCTAGCGATCAAACCGGCTGGATCATCCTTGCCGCTGTTGATGCGAAGACCCGTACTCAATCGGGTCAAGGAGGTTTGTAGGTCGCTTTGAGTCCTTTGAAGTCGGTTTTGAGCGGTAAGTGAGCTGACGTTGGTATTAACTCTTGACATTGCGAAAATTCTCCCGAATGGATTGGTTTAAATTACCCTAAGTGTTGATCAGGATGTGGCGTATGGAGACGCCTGTGTAAGTCCTAAGCTGAAACACTGTGCATTTCATCCGAAAACCCACACGCTACCCTGCTGAACTTCATTAGGGGTTGCTAGTGGCTGTGTCGGGAGTCTGATCAGGCCCTCTCAATCACACGGACTCGCAACAGTAGCATCGGATTCCGCACCCAATGCATTCATAGCTCTATAGAATGATTATATTTATTGCTGATATCCAGGCAGCTTGTTGGGCGCTTTAAGCACAATCGCTACAATGCACACGGTTTTCCTGATCGTTAGTGTTTGCTGCATAGTCGCAACCAAATTTCGATGATCCGCAAAATTGTCCTTTCTAATTTTTTGGCTCATGCCAACACTGAACTCCGATTGGCCGACGGCCTTACCGTTTTGATTGGGCCAAACAACATCGGAAAGAGCACTGTGGAGGTTGCCTTGAAAACTATGGTACGCAATACGAACTCGAATTTTGTGATGCAACACGAGCAGAAGGAGAGCCTAGCCAATGAAATCGCCAATCTAGAAAGGCTCATTCGAACCTACGCAGCGTTAACGTTGGAACATCCGGATCTTGCACACCCATGCAAATTGGAAGCGACCGACACGCTGAACGAGACTATTGCATCCGTCGAAAAGACAACCGAGCAATTCACTAGGTACCGATCGCTGCTCGTCCAACTCCATGAGGTCGATGAGAAGTGTCAATCGCTTCAAGAAACTGGCCGCGATTCCGAATGATACGATTCCAACCTGTTATCACTAGCCATCACAACGAATGGTTCAAGGCCACGATGCAACTGCATCAAACGTCCGTTCGACGCGACCAGCATCGGTTTCTCATCGAAGGGACACACTTGCTCGAGGAAGCGATTGCGACAGGCTGGCCGCTGGAATCCATTTGTTTCGTAGAGTCGTGGGCCGAACAGAATGGATCGCTATTGCATCGAATCAAAACCGATCCGAAACGCGGAAACGTCGTGCTCCAACCCGCCTCCTCCGATCTTTTGCGACGACTTTCTACTACCAACACTCGATGCCCAGTGGTAGCGGTGGCAATCCACCAAGAGTTTGATGACGCCAATCGAAAACCCATTTCGTTGGCGTTAGCGATCGAATCGCTACAAGATCCAGGCAACCTCGGATCGATGATTCGAATTGCTGCGGCGGGTGATGTCAGCCATGTGGTTCTCAGCCGTGACAGTGTCTCGCCGACCAACCCAAAAGTGCTCCGTTCGACCGCGGGCCAATGGTTTCGAAGTCCACCCATCGTCGTCGATCTCCCCCAGTTCCTGAAGAACCAAGCCGCAGCTTCCTTGCAGATCCTGGCAGCCTGCGCTGGCGGGAAATCCTTTTGGGAAGTGGATCTGAAACGTCCGACGATCTTCGTGTTGGGGAACGAAGGGAGCGGACTGAGTTCCGAAATGTTAGCCCTAGCATCAGGCCGGATCGCCATCCCAATGGCACCGGGAGTTGAGTCTCTCAATGTTTCGATTACTGCCGCCCTGCTAATCTACGAAGCAAAGCGGCAACGAGCGTAGTACTGGCTGGCACCATCGCAATGGGCGGCTACGGTTTTGCGTAGAGGCTTGCACTCGGTTTATCCCGGTGTGGCCACAATTGGCAGCTACCATCAACATCCCGTCCACCGATTCAAGATCGGCGGGGCGGGTGATGCAAGCTGGGTACTTGAAATGTAGCTGCCAATCGGCGCTCCACCGACATTGAAGTCGGTGGAGGCGTTTGATTATGCGATGGGTGGTAGCATTCATGCCGAGCTGCCCGCCCCGCGGCGGCAAAAATGACCTGTAAGCTCAAAGGTTGCAGGAAGCAATCCAAGTGGATAAAACAATAGTGGCTTCGATGAGTTCCGAATTTGAAGGTATGCGAAAAGACATCCCGCATAATGCGGCGACATTCCCAACAGGATGAGATTCAGTGCCGCTAACCAGGCTCAGCATATTCCATTTACCGAATCCCGAGTCTGACCCCACGTGAAGCCTTTATGACCAGTGTCAGCGGGGGCGTTTCTTGGCTCTCTGGTCTGCCCCTGCCTGATGCAATATTAGTTCGACCACTTTGCCCGCGCCATCTTTCACGAAGGTAATTTGAGCATCAACAACCTTAAGAAAAAATTCTTTCTTCGACTCGGCGAAGAGCTCAAATTTCGGCTGCCCGGTCGCTTGCAACATGAGATGATCATCCTGCTTGGTAATCGCAATAACAAAGGTCGGTATTAACTCATAGTCACCGACATAGCCGTCGAGGATTTTGGGATCGAGCTTGATAGCCGTCCTATCCTTTTTTGCCTCTGACTTTTTGAGCGGGATCTCGCGATTTAGCAAATGCAACCCAATATCGTCAATGTCCGCAGCCGTGTTGGCCAGCACTACGACGCCCACACCCCGTTTCTTGTCGAATCCAATGAACGAATGATAGCCACCCGTTTGACCATTGTGCCAAACGATTTCACCCTCGTTGATCGCCGACTTGTGCCAGGCCAACGCGATCGACTGGTTCGGCGAGCCCGCCGGGAATCGAGTCTCAGTCTGCATGCCAATCGCTGCTGAAAGTGGCGATTCTGTCTTTCCCATAGTCGCTTCAACAAACTTGATCATGTCGCCAACGGTTGAACGCAACGCACCCGCACCGGCCAATGTGGGCAAATCCCAGTTCTTGACTTCTTCGAGCGATTCACCATGACCTACCGCCAGTCGTTTTCTCATTTTTGTAGTCAACGTGATTGCGGTGTCGTTCATTCCCAGCGGTTTGGTGATACGTTTGGCCACCAGTGTCTCGTAGTCCGTGCTGGCCCGATTCGCGAGAATATGTCCAAGCAATCCCATGCCGAGGTTGGAATACTCATATTTCTTGCCAATCTCGCGTGTTAGCTTGCAATTGGAAAGCGCAGCATACATCTGCGGCACGGTGTAGTCGGCGTAAGGGTTGAGCCCATCGGCAGGACTGAGATTGTCCGGCATTCTTGGCAAAGCGGACGTGTGCGAGGCCAAGTCCAATAGCGTAATTTCGCGACCATCACGTGAAGGCATCGTTACCGTTGGTGGTAGGTACTTCGATGCCGGATCGCTGAGCGCCACCTCGCCGCGCCCCACCATGTCTGCCAGTAACAGAGTCGTGAAGACTTTCGTAGTGGAACCAATTTCGAAAACGGTGTCGCGGTCTGGCTTGACCAATCCATCGCTTTTGCGAATCGCACCGTATCCAATGACGTGGTTACCCTTCGCATGGATAATACCGACTGCAATTCCAACGCACTGTTTATCAACATCCACTCGCTGCTGCAAAATCTTCTGCACTTCGTTCGCAGTCCAAGCCTTTGGTTCTGACTGAGCAAGGAGAAACCGAGTTGACAACGCGACAACCAATATAAACATTCGAATAAGCCGACGGAACATAAAATTCACCTGCCTTGTATTATGAGTCGAGAGAAAAGTTATTGTATCAGACTGGCCAGCAGTGTTTCCAACTCGTCGCGGCGCGGTTCAAAGGAGTTCTTCACCGCTTGCTGGTTGAGCGGATAGCCGCGCCAGAAGTGCTTCGCGACATGTACGCAGGCCGCTGAGCTGCGAACTCGCTGACGATGCCATCAGCGAACTTCTGCCGCAAGTCGCACTTTGTACGACTATGCATCATGCGCAAACGTTGGGTGCAAATAAAGGTGTCAGGAGTCATTGTTTTGAAAAGCGAGTTGTGGTACGATGTTGGAATGCCTAGACCAAAGCGAGCCGATGAAGCGAATGGCATTTACCACGCCCTGAACCGTGGCAATGCTCGAGCTGCTATTTTTAAGAAAGACTCGGACTACAACGCATTCGAGCGAATCCTTGCCGAGGGGCTGGAGCGTTATCCATGCCGTATCCTATGCTATCAGTTGATGCCCAATCACTGGCATTTTGTGCTGCAGCCAACGAAAGATGGCGGGATGAGTGACTTTTTGCGTTGGGTGACGTTGACGCACACTCAACGCTATCATGCTCATTACGGAAGTTCCGGTCAGGGGCATGTTTACCAAGGCAGGTTTAAGAGTTTTCCTATCCAGGACGATGACCACTTTTTTGTTGTCACACGGTATGTGGAGCGAAACGCGGTGCGTGCGAACTTAGTCGAACGAGCGGAAGAGTGGCGATGGGGATCGTTATTCCGTTGGTTGAGCCAACCGGAGCCAGATCCAAAATTACTTACAGCGTGGCCGACAGCCAGGCTTCCAAACTGGGTCAAACGAGTTAACGAGCCGCTGAGCGAAAAAGAGATCAATGCAGTTCGTTGGAGCGTCAAGCGTGGCAGTCCGTTCGGTAACGAAGCATGGGTCGAGTCAACAGCCCGTCGACTTGACCTGGAATCAACGCTTCGCCCGCGTGGACGGCCACCAATCCATCAACCGCGAAACAATGACTCCTGACACCTTTGTTTTTTCCTCAATTCAATGGGTAGTTCGCTGGGGAATGATTCATCGTGGGGAGAGCCTACATGGTTTCAAAGAAGTTCTTGACAGCTATGAGAGGTGCGAATTCAATTGAATCTCGAAGTCCGTGAAGGCGGTGTCCAATGCATTTATGTCGATTCGATTCGATTTCGAGCCATCAGATTCGAATGCGTCCCTCCGCTTATCGACTTCAAATGAAATGCAGGAGTCATTAGCAGAACGCATGGGCGAAAATAAGCTGTTATGGGCGACCTGCAAAAGACTGTGAGATCGCTCGGTATCGTTCTCCAAAGCGAAGGTAGAAGCTCGCTGAGCCGAGAAACCAGACATGTTATCCGAATTGGATTTAGAAATTTGCGACATTAATAGATCGATCGAGACCGTCGCATCCTGCGTAACAACGCCGAGCATTCTGCCCGACACAATTTTTCCTTTTTCATTGTCTTGATTGGTTACTTGCACGTCGGCTACTTGCATTCCGTTGTAATTCAGGTCACTGCTCTGTGCCGATGCCAAGTCGATCGTGAAAAGTATATTGCCGTCTCGGATCAAGTCATCCATACCCACCACTGTCACCGTCTGCGCTACATTCCAGTTGGTTGAGGTGAATCGCAATAAGCTGGTACTGACCGTTCCCTCAGTTGCGTCTCCACTTTCAACCGGAATTGTGACATCCGCCGTCGGTTGTGATTTCAATGCTACCGTGAAGGATGCCTTGGCGCCAGTCTCCTTGGTAATCAAGCCACTCGTCGGTGTCACGCTGATTCCAGCCACCGCTGCTAAATCGTCGTTCTGAATCAAACCATTCGCGCTGTTCCCACTGATTACCGAAGCTCCGGATGCGTTCGATAGCGTTAACGCGAAACTATCGTTGCTCTCGACGATGGTATCCCCGGCAATCAATACCGTGATCGTCTTCGAGGTTTCACCAGCGGCGAAAGAAACAACGCCACTCGGAAATATTCCGCCAGCGAAATCATTCGCATCGGTTGGGTTGATACCGCTACCCAGCACCGAATAACCAACGGTCGTCGAACCGCTTGTGTTGCCGGATCGGTTGACTACAAACGTAAACGCTGTTGAAGTGAAATCCCCCTCAGCTTGACTCGCATTTGCCGCGGAAACAGCCAAGAAATCATTTGTAGTAGGGATTAGGGTTCCGCTAATGAAATACTGCCCCAAGCTAGCGTAACGGCTATAACCGTCGATTGCGGCACTTCCTTTTCCCGTACCACTGACCTGCATAACAAACTGCCCCTCCGGGACCACTACATTGATGCTGGCACTCAGCAAATCAACTGGGTTGGAGTTGGCCACTAGATTGTTGGCCATGTCGTATAGCTCGAAAAAAACATCCAGGTTCGGGCCGCGGTCCAACGGCAAAACATTGAGTTGAATCGTTCCAGCATCGGTCGAGAAATAATAAGCGTCGACGTCCGTCGTGCGTTCGATGATACCCCAGTCGCTAATCTGTGACCCCGAAACGTCGAGCAACCCAGCGGTACTAGTGGTATTTCCGTGATCGTCGGTGCGATACGTGAATCCGTTTTGCGTCGATAGGATCGACAGGTCGTCTTCATATGTATTGCTGGCACTGGTGTACTCGCCTTTGCTCCACTGAGTCACGTTTTGATAGTAGCTGTTACCCATGATCGGAGCCCAACCGGTGACACCACTTCC
>JANPNA010000059.1:0-8758 GCA_031427235.1 Pirellula sp. | reverse complement strand
CAAGACGATGTCGTGACAGTCAGAGCCCAACAAGGCTTTGGAGCGCCGGACCCGTTGCGGTCCGATCAATTCGTCGTTGCGGGAGTTCGGCTTCCCTACCAAAATTTCAACCGTAATCCCCGGGGATAGAGTCTCTCTCCGACATGGAGGTCGTCCCGCTCGCACCTGTTTAGGCGAGCGGCAGATTACTGTCCGTTTTTGAATGTGGCATAGGCCTCCAGCCTGTGAAGTGTAGTCCACAGGCTGGAAGCCTATGCCACTTATTTCCTCACGATGCTTAGCCAAACTGAAAACGAATTGAAATGAACGAGACGGGAAACCTGTCTAACCTGCCTGAGTTGCTCCGCAGGAATATGGCGAACTGGGAAAAAAAGGGGCATTGTAATTCGCATCGCGAGTTGGCACCGCAGTACGCTTATGGTCGTCATCGTGGCCCGGCTCCCAGATACTCGCACCCAGCCGCCGTACTCGTTTGTTTGATTCCTATCTCTGGCTCCGATTGGACGATACCATTAACCCTTCGCCCAACCCAAATGGCTGATCACGGTGGCCAAGTCTCGTTGCCCGGGGGAAGATCCGATGCAGGCGAAACCGTTTGGAGAACGGCTTGCCGAGAGTTTGGCGAAGAGCTCGGCTGCACAACCGAATACATGCAGCCCGTTGGGGAGTTGACTCCATTGTACGTTTACGCGAGTCGGCATTTGGTGACGCCAATTGTTGCGGTCAGTTCTCTCCGTCCATCCTTCCGGCCCAACCCAGATGAAGTTGCTGAGTTGATCTTCCTACCGCTTCGCGATTTGATTAGCGACGAGGCGATCACCGTCGGCACGCTGAAACGTGGCACGGTGCAGTTTGATGCACCTGGATACCGTGTCGGAGAGCATTTTGTTTGGGGTGCGACGGCCATGGTTCTAGGCCAACTTCGAAACATGGTTCGTGAAATTTTGGCCGAACAGATTCAGGAGCCTTGGTTCATGTAGCTAGATTCTGCGTTTTGCGTAGAATTGGGAGCGATTGGAAGCTGCGTCTAGTCTTAACTTAACTATCCAAGGGTATTCGAAT
Organism: Pirellula sp.; assembly: GCA_031427235.1. GTDB lineage: Bacteria > Planctomycetota > Planctomycetia > Pirellulales > Pirellulaceae > JBKCUI01. The sequence goes on along the minus strand of JANPNA010000059.1, from coordinate 7,696 downwards.
GATTCGTGTCGGCATTATTGGCGCTTCTGGTTATACGGCAATCGAAGCGATCGAATGGCTCATTGGGCATCCTCAAGTACAAATCCTGGCAGCCACCAGCCGACAAGCGGATGGGAGCATGATCGCCGACATGCATCCAAGCCTTATTCGCCGACTCAAGCTCCCCGTTGAGGACTTGACGCCGCAACAAGTTGCCGAGCGATGCGATGTGGCATTCTCGTGTTTGCCGCATGGGGCTTCAGCGCATCATGTGATGCAATTGCTGGACGCCGGTTGCCGTGTGATTGACTTGTCCGCGGACTACCGTCTGAGCACCCCTGCTCTGTATGAAAAGTGGTATGGCGAAGTCCATCCGGACGCGGGTCGTTTGGGAATGACCCCATATGGTTTGCCTGAGCTTTTTGCTGGCGACCTAAAGGACTGCAAATTGGTGGCTAACCCTGGCTGCTATCCCACTTCGGCCATCTTGCCTTTGTCGCCGCTGCTTAAAGAAGGACTCATTTCGCCGTTGGATATCATCGTGGATAGCAAGTCGGGAGTCAGCGGTGCTGGACGAACACCCAAGCTTGGGAATCTCTACTGCGAAGTGAACGAGAGCATCTCGGCCTATTCGGTTGGTCACCATCGCCATCAGCCGGAGATTGTTGACATTGTCAAGCGATTCAGTGGGGTCGAACCGGAAATCGTCTTCACCCCGCATTTGACCCCCATGGAACGCGGGATCTTGTCCACCATCTACGTCCATCCAGCGGCGGGTGTAACCCCCAATCAAATTCGGGAGTGCTTGAACACCTACTATGACCCCAGCTCGTTCGTACGAGTTGTTTCGCATCTGCCAGCCACTCGATTTGTCGCTAGAACGAATTACGTGGACATAACGGTCCGCGAGAATGGTCCTCGGATTATTCTCATTTCCGCCATCGACAATCTGGTGAAGGGTGCCAGCGGTGCGGCCATCCAAAACATGAACCACATGTTCGGTTTGGAGCCGACAATGGGCCTATTGTAACGATGATCGAATCCATTGATTTCGAATGGATGCATCTAAACAACGTCATGTAGAAAGTCTGCTGTCGTTTTCTAGAGTCCTTTGGACAGCCTAACACTCCGACGTAAGTGCGAGCGATGATGCATTGCCGAAATTTGACAACCAAGATCGCAGTCGTGATCGCTTTCTTTTTAATGCAGACGACGATTCGCGGCGAAACACTTCGACAAGCCGAGTCGCTAGAAAAATTGCTGAAAGCAGCACATTCGTGCGGGCTTTGAAACCGTTTCACTACTAACCGACGATGGTAGAACGATTACTGGGATTGTGGTCGAAGAAAATCCTCAGCAATTGGTCCTGCGGTCCGCATCCGATTGTCATGGTGCCGAGAACCAGACGGACATTTGGAGCGGCGGTTTCTTAAATCTCGATGAAACCCAGCATATTCGCGACCGTGGAAAAGGGACAGCCAGACCTCGAGCTGAGTCCGTCGCCGAGGTGCAAGGTTGGCAATGGGGGCATGGAAAAACACTCGACTATGCACGCGACGGACTTCTGCCGCGAGGTCCGATACCACCGGCATGGATGGACTATCGTGGTTACTTTCTCCACGGCACCCAAGTCGATCTTCGTTATCGAATCGATGGCCGCTCGGTTATCGACGGGCAACGCGAAAGCCACGCTAGCGATGAGTTGCTCTACCGTCGATCAAAAGCCAAGGCGATTCACCGCAGCCGCTGTCGTTGGTCAAACTGAGTCGCTAACTTGGACCGTTGATGCGCAAACGCGATTGGTTTTGGCGACGGACATGCATAGTGCATCGTCCAGATTAGATTTTTGGGTTTATAACGTGGCGTAAGCTTCCAGCTTGCGATTTTACGGCGTCGGATCGTTCACCAAAAAGTGAATAATCCGAATCGCCTGCCCTTGACTGCGTTCATCGGATTTCTCACTCACTCGCATCTCCAATTCGTGCGTTCCATCCGTTAGTTCGGAAGCCAACATCTTAGCCCATGGAAGATGCAGCCCTGGACTCCACTGAGTAAAGAGCGCTTGCTTATGCCATTCCCCTTGATCGATGCGGTACTCGATATTGCCGGTATCGGGTCCAGAGGCGATAAAGATCCCGATGCCGAACCCCTTGAAAGTCAACTTCATTGTTGCTCCAGCCCCTTCACCGATGAGCGCTGGCACATTGACGAAACCAGGTCGTGTTCCAGCTTTTCCTTCTGATTTCCATTGCTCATCTAGTCTCCAGCCATTGACAAGAGTGATATTCTTGTTGGCGACAAGCTCCATTGGGCTACCAAGTCGACCGTAAAAATAACTTGCGCTGTCCAGTGGGGCTGGCAGCGAGTCAACTGCAGTCGTCCGTTTTGGGCTGTTCTCGCTCCAGGCGGCAGTTAACATTCGGCCAATCGAGCTTGCGTACAGGGCGTGTCCGAATGGGGCGGGATGCAGGTCGCGAAAGTCTTTCTCCCAAGTGAACTCACCCGCATCGATTCGTTCCGTCACTTCACGAGCAAGATCGATCGAGGGGATACGATAGTGCTCGGCCACCCGTTCATGATTGACGATTACCGACGGAGTTTTACCACTTCGAATTTCGGTGATCTTTCCCGGGTCTACGAAGTGGAGCAAAACAACGTCCATTTGTGGATTGGAAAGAAGTGCTTGTCGCACGATCCCTTCCATGCCACGCACTTGTTCGACGTCGGAGAATCCATTGGTATCATCGTTGACTGCGGCTTCTTCGAACAATAGATCAACGGGACCGTTCGCCAAAACATCGCGTTGAAATCGGAAGGCACCGGGAGTTGATCCGAGCGACGGGATACCAGAGCTAACAAAATCGAACTCTGTTTCGGGGAAACGTCGCGTTAAGTCTTCGCAAACCAGATCTCGCCATCCTTTGGAGGCGGTGATTGATCCGCCGAGAAACGCCACGCGGCCTCGTTTGTCTTGCTCGAACTTCGTGCGACACCTTTGCAAACCATTACGCAATTGATAGTAGTCATATCCGAATGGTGTTAGGGCTTCGGTCACTTGATCGGCCAATCTAGTGTGCGACAGTACAAAGTTGACGATGCGCGTCGGGTCTTGCAGGCTATGCGGGTGGTGATTGCAATGCGGTTTGGAGATCAAGGTCATCGAACCACCGAGGGAAAGATAACGTTTTTGCACCAACAAGGAGTTTTCTTCGATTGGGACAGCGTCATCGGTAGCCCCGCACACATGCAACAAGGGAATTTTTGCTTTTGCTAATGGTTCAAGTTGGTGGATTGGACTTAACTGGCTATTCTTTGCGACCTCATCGTCGCTAAACCCATAGACTTTTTTCAAGCGTTCCCAATCGGATGGCGAACCTTTGGATCGACCATTTCCACCCGGCCAACTGAGGAAGTCGCACACGGGCGCGTCGTTGTAGATGCAAGCCACTTTTTCTGGATTGCGAGCGGCCCAATTGATCGCGAAAAGGCCACCGCGACTAAAGCCTTCCAAGACGGTTTTGTTCGCAAGTTTGTGCTCGGTGGTTACGCGAGCGTGCATTGCGTCCATAACGGTCATCGCCAACGGTCCGCCGTACAGATTCTGGACATCGACATAGGCAACGTGGAACCCTTTTTTGAGCAGCGCTAAATCCGCCTGGGGCTCGTGGCCAAAGAACTCCGTCCGCCAAATCCATGGGTTTCCCAATGCTACCTTAGCTGGCTCAATGAGAAAGGCTTTGCGGCCTTCGACCGTAAACTCGAGCTTGTTGAAACCTTCCCAATTTTCGGCGGATACCTTTTGGATTGTCAACAAGGAAATCAAGAACGCCGAAAGCCAAATCGATTTTGAGTTTGCTATGTTTGGGTAATGCATTGCGGTGTCTCTGTTCTTTGGTAGCTGAATTCGTGAGAATTCAGAATTGCACGGTGTTTACACTAGTATATCCGATAAACGTGTGGCACTTTTCCACTTGCGAAAGCCCGACATCCTCCTCGCCGACGAGCGACCAACTAGCAATTTGCGAACCAACTTGTGGAAATAGCTCCACGAACTAGGTATGTTAGTTGCGAGCGATCGAATCGTTGCCCGCCAAACATTGTGCCTTTTAGAGTTTTTGAAGTGGAGCCTGTCAAATGTCAAAAATGAGTCGTCGCGGATTTGTAACTGATCATAAGTCTGGTGATTAAGGAAACACCTTTCTTCATTTGGGTTCTCGCCAGCATTTTGAATCGTGAGGATGTGCAGCGGAATTTGCGTGGACAGCGCGCGGCCGCAACCAGCCTCGGCCACGACATTCAATCTATCTGGCTCCGAATATTCATTCCGCAACTACTCCCGAAACTCATTTGGCCACTGCTTGTTGTGTTTGTTTATGCGGCGACGGTTGTGGACATGGCATTGGTGTTGGGTCCCACCCAGCCACCAACTTTTGCAATGATTGTGTGGGCTGATATCAATGATGCAACGGTCACAAATAACTCTCGCGGCAGTGTAGGCGCGATCTTTCTGTCGCTAGCAGTAGCGTTAGTCGCAATTTTGATTTGGGGCGCTGCTGGCCTATTTGCAAAACGACGCAACTGGCTAACAGCGGGACCTGCGGCGCAGAAATATAATGTGCCTTCCATCTCTGTGGCGAAACATTACGCTCTCATGGTGTTATACATAATTGTAGTCGCAACCATCTTGCTTCTCTCTTTTGCAACACTCTGGCCGTTTCCCTATCTCTGGCCACAGAGCTTGACTGATGCGGCATGGCAACGCGTTCTCGATAATCCATCCGCGATTCTCACCAGCCTCGTTTTGGCTATATCGACCGCGGCAATAGCCCTTGCGGTGGTGATTGCTTGGATGGAGAGCCAACCGCAATCGCGCGATAAGATCTTATTACTGCTCAGCGCCACCGCCTTGGGCCTGCCGGCAATTTTGCTTTCACTTGGACAATATCGAGCACTGCTCCATCTCGGCTTAACCGGAACTGCCACCGGATTATTCCTCGCCCATCTGGTTCCGGTCACTGCCTATATGTTCATCGTCCTTCAAGGCACTTACCGCAGTTTTGATCCGCGTTGGAGGTCCTCAGCATCGGGCCTCCTAGCAAGTTTTCCACGCTATTTCTGGAGGGTAAAATTACCATTGTTGAAAGCACCCTTACTGGCTGCCAGTGCGATTGGCTTTGCGGTGAGCTTCAGCCAATATGTGCCTGCCCAACTTATTGCCGCAGGGCGCTTTTCAACTTTGCCAATGGAGGCTGTGACGCTGACGTCTGGAACCAATCGCCCGCTCACCGCGGCGTTTACTTTGTTATTGATGGTGCCGCCTTTGGTGGCTTTTCTTTGTGCTGGCATATTCGGCAAGAGCCGCTGGAGAAACGCGTGAGTTTGGTTCTGGAAAATTTATCAGCTTATTTTGGCGATGCCCGCATTTTTGAGCCGCTCTCGCTCAGCATAGCGCCGGGTGAAATTGTGACAGTGATGGGAGCCAGCGGCAGTGGTAAAACGTCATTGCTCTCTGCAGTAGCAGGTGATTTGCCCGACCCTCTTTATGCGGTTGGCAAGGTGAGTCTGAACGGTCGCGACCTAACGCGCATCGCGCCAGAAAACCGACGTATCGGCCGCTTATTTCAGGATGATCTCTTGTTTCCTCATCTTAACGTGGGTGAAAATCTTCTATTCGGCATGGCCCGTGGTCCCAAGCTGGAGCGCGAGGCTATGATGAAAACGGCCTTGCTGCATTTGGAACTTGAGGGTTACGAAAATCGCGCACCCCACACATTGTCTGGTGGCCAACGTTCGCGTGTGGCTTTAATGAGGTCCCTTCTTGCCAAGCCAGATGCCATGTTGCTTGATGAGCCGTTCAGCAAACTCGACCAAGCCCTGCGCGCTACAATTCGTGACTATACATTTGCGCATTTGCGAAGCCGCAATATTCCAACACTTCTCGTCACCCATGATCCTGAAGACGTGCCACCGGGTGGAAAGGTGATCTATGTTTGATCGCATCGCCTTACAACTAACCAAGCCTGCAATCGACTATACGGCGCGGCGCATTCATGGCGCAGGCTACTCAGCAGAGCAAGTGACATTTACTGCCTTTGGCTTTGGCATCATGTCTGCTGTGCTGATTGCGCTTGGCATGACATACGCAGCTATTTTTCCGCTGTTGATCAGTCGTGTCCTTGATGGCCTAGACGGCGCTGTCGCGCGCTTGAGCAGAACAACTGATCGTGGGGCTTTTCTTGATATCAGTTTAGATTTCTTGTTTTACGCCGCCGTGCCTTTGGCCTTTGTCACGGTGGATCCGGTGGCTGCCGCGGTCCTGCTCGCAGCCTTTATCGGAACTGGCACAAGTTTTTTGGCCTATGCCATCATTGCAGAAAAGCGCGGTGACAAAAGCACCGCCTTTCCAACCAAGTCGTTCTATTATTTGGGCGGCCTCACCGAGGGCACCGAAACGATTACCTGCTTTGTGCTGATGTGCCTTTGGCCGCAGCACTTTGCTGTGATTGCCTATATTTACGCCGCCCTGTGCTCTGTGACGACCGGGACACGGCTGGTTGCAGGCTGGAAAAGCTTCGGTACAAAAAATTAACAAAAAACTTTACGCCAACCCAAAATAATTCTTGAATATACCACTGGAATCCATCATATGCGCCTCACCAGAAGTCGCACGTGCCGCAAGGTCTCCCCAAAGCAACGACGGTGTAAGGTTTTTTGGTCTCTGCTGGCTCTCCATCGGCCAGTGGTTCTGAGAGGCACCACTATCATTGCCCCACATGCGATTGGGTTTGCCCATTCAAATCAAGGCGCACCAGTTAGGTTAACGCGTATTAACGTTTCCATCACGTTTATGCGGGTAAAACTTATCTGCCACTTGAGCTCTTGATTCGGGAGATTTGACCTATGGCCGCCACTGCTCGCATATTAGACTTTTTACGCAACCAAAAACCTGAAGGCCCATGCCTTGTGGTTGATCTCAACGTGATCCGCGACAACTATGCAGCCTTTGATCGCGCCATGCCCGGCACCCGCATTTTTTATGCAGTGAAGGCAAATCCGGCTCCTGAAATTCTCTCGCTCCTTTCATCGATGGGTTCAAACTTCGACACAGCTTCAGTTGTTGAAATTGAAATGGCTTTGGCTTCTGGCGCATCGCCGGACCGCATTTCATTTGGCAACACCATTAAGAAAGAGCGTGACATTGCTAAAGCGCATGCTTATGGCGTTTCGCTGTTTGCGGTTGATTCAGTTGAAGAAGTTGAAAAAGTAGCCCGCGCTGCTCCGGGTGCTAAAGTATTCTGCCGCATCCTCACTGATGGTGCTGGTGCGGAATGGCCGCTCTCACGCAAATTCGGTTGCGAGCCATCAATGGCAACTGACGTGTTGATGCACGCCCATAAGTTGGGCCTCAATGCCAATGGCATTTCCTTTCATGTGGGATCGCAACAAACGCGCCTCGGCGCGTGGGACACAGCTTTGGAGCAAGCCAAATCAATCTTCGACCAATGCGCTGCTGTTGGCATTGCGTTGCAAATGGTCAATCTTGGTGGCGGCTTCCCGACCAAATATCTCAAAGCCGTTCCCGGCACAAATGCTTATGCCAATGCACCGGCGATTTGGAAATGACCGACATTGCCCGTCGGTAAATATTGGCAGATTTTCATGGAGACGTCGCCTTCGACAATTTGGCAGTGGTACAAATCCATTTGTACTTTGACGT
>JANPNA010000058.1:0-4143 GCA_031427235.1 Pirellula sp. | reverse complement strand
GTTTGTCCAAGGGCCAGCTACAGCCGATACGACTGCCGACCAAATTGAGCAATGGTGGCCCAACCGCAAGCAGATCTACGCGGGTGCAGGAACGGGCTTTTTTTAGGCAGCGGAAGATTCAGTGGGAGTTAGTTTCACATTGGGTTGGAAAGGGCTTCCAGGGCGGTTGCGTAAATGGTGAGCAAGTCGGTCGTCGTCGCTGAGCGCAGCGGCGCGGATCTGTAGAATCGCCTCGGCGGAAGTACCATCGTTCCAAAATTTCTCGGTGCCTTTGACGCGGTAACCGATTTCTTTCACAAGGCTTTCCATGTGGGCTGAGGTGATCGCCAGCCCTTGGCGACGATATCGGGGATAGTCCATCCTCGATTGATTGTTGCTGAAATAGGTGACCGCCTCTGAGAGTACTTTACGAGCGTCTTTGTCTTCGCAGTCTTTCGAAGGTGCGCCAATTTCGATTTGAATTCGTTTCATCTCTTGTAGGACCTCAGTCACACGACCCTGCCAAACGGCAGTGATCCATCGAACATACACCTCCCATGATTTTTCACCGTTGGGATGCAGTGCTTTCGCCGTTTCATGCAGGCGTTCGATAGCGTGCGGAAAGTCAAGAATTGGCGTGAACGTTGGGAAGTGCTCTTGCTGAATGCTCCAGTTGTATTGCAGTCCATCGCATACGAACGCTTGCTTGGCTGCTTTGAAAAATCCGCGACAGTCCGCTTCGGCCTCCATCATTCTTCCAAATGTTTTACTATTGCTTAGCGAACTCAAACACGTTCGATGCAAGCGCTCCGGTCGCCAACTTCGCAAGTCAGACTTACTCGTTTCTTCTATCGACTGCGGAGTAAAGTCGCCCTCATCTGCCAGACCAGAAAGCAGTTTCTTCATATAATTACGGTCTTGAAAGCACGCTGGCAAAGCTGGATGAGGATCTGCGTCGAAGCTTACTCCGCTCATTCGCATAAACAAAGCGTTCTTCGTCTCACGCCAATGTGGATCTTGAACTCCGTTGGCGGAGTCGATGGTTCGCGTCTGCATTCGGCCACCATCGACACTCACAACTGCCAACGGTATTGGCGTACTTGGTTCTACATGCACCCGTGGTAAGTTCTGATCAAAGTACACCTGAGTTCGCGCATCACGTTCCCGAGCCAGTTCGTTCCCAATACTCTCGGATAGATTACCAATGTGCCGACCAGTGATCGAGATGTCGCTAAGTTTAAGCAACGACTTTGACGCAAGGTGATAAGCTGGCAGCGTGCCAGCACAGAACATTGTTTTTTCGATAACCGCTGGGCTATACGAGCGGCCATCAATCTTCAGTGCTACACGCTGAGGGAAAAAAATCTCGGTTACAAACCGAGCAGTGGAAAGCGGGTTCTTTGAGCGATACACGCCCATCGGAGGTCTGTATCTCTCGCACCGGAGCACGCTGCTGATCGCACTCGGTTTTACATGTTGGACAGGCACAAGTGTGTTGAAATTGCTCGGAGTGTCGAGTGGTCAACTTCTCATCGACTGCCCGCCCCAACATGCGTCCGACTTCATGGCCAAACGCCTCGATCTCCGCGAAGGTCGTATCTTTAGGTGGACCATCAGGCCAACGCATTGCTGTCAAAGCAGTTACGCACTCATCAAACTTTTTTTGAGCATTGTCGTTCAAAAACATTGAACCTTGAGCGTCCTTGCCCATGCTAGTTTCTCCTCTAAGTACACCAAAACTCCCAAACTCCGGCTTATTCTAGTAAACTCCTTTCGAATTCCATATCCGAATCTGCCACTTCGCAAAAACCTAAAAAGCCCGTTCCTGGTATCCTCTCATGCTAGCGTTTTCAAATAGTGGAGTTTTGCGTATTGTGGAGGGATGAGCACTACGAACGTTGAGACAATTCTTGCCGAAGTTAATCGTCAGCTGGAGAGCGCAGGTGAGTTGCCTGCGGAGGTACAGTTGGCGATTGGTATGCTGCTTAATGTCATCGAAGCGATCTGTGCGGACAAGCGGCAATTGGCGGACGAAGTGAAGCGATTGCGAGAGTTGCTTGAGCAAAAAAAGAAGGGTAAGACGACAGCGGAAGATAGCGAAAATGCTGACTCAAAGAAAAAAGATCATTCGTCCGAGAAGCAACGACGGCAGCCACCTTTGTTGAGTTCTGCGAGCGATCTGCCAGACCCCGAACCGATAACGATTCAAGAGACTCGTCGCGTGCCGATCGATCGAGCGACATTGCCGGCCGATGCGAAACTGGTGGGGATCAAGTCGGTGGTCGTGCAAGACATCGTGATTCGACCTAACAACATTCAGTTTGAATTGGAAGTCTACTACTCTCCGTCGCTGCGTAAATATTATCGAGCGGAGTTGCCGTCCGGTTTTGATCGTGGCGCGTTCAGCGGCAGCCTACAAGCGTTGATTATTGCGTTGAAGTACAGCGGCAACATGACCGAGCCGAAGATCCGCGAGTTGCTGGCGAACTTCGACGTAAGGATTTCTGCTGGCAGTGTGTCTAAGATACTGACGAACACGGCAAACGAATTTACTGCTGAGTTGGACGAAATGGTAAGAGCCGGTTTGGAATCGACTGCTTATCAACAGACTGACGATACTTCGGCGCGTGTAGCAGGCAAGTTCTGGCATACGCACATCCTGTGCAATCCTTACTACACGGCCTACTTCACGAAACCACACAAAGATCGACTGTCGGTGTTGGAAGTACTGCAAAACACTGAGGATTTGAAGTTTTTGTTGAACAGCGACACGTTGCGGTTGCTCGAACAAGAATTCAACTTGCCGAAGAAATGGCACGAACAATTAGTTGCACTCGGAGAGCAAACGTATGATCGAGGGTCGCTGAAACAATTGCTCGACGATTGGTTCGGCAGCCGCAACCAACAACTGCGAACGTCGATCGAACATGCGATGGCCATCGTGTACTATCGCCACCAAATGTCCATGCCCGTCGTAAAAACAATTGTGTGCGACGACGCAGGTCAATTCAAATTGCTGACCGAGAATTTGGCGTTATGCTGGATTCATCAAGGGCGACACTATGCGCATCTAAGTCCTGTAGTACCGCACCATCGCGAACAGATGGCAGCATTTCAAATTCGCTTTTGGGATTACTACCGAAAGTTGTTGGTTTACGGTTTATCTCCCAGTGCCGATTCCTCAGAACGCTTGCGTGCAGAGTTTGACGAGTTGTTCTCGACGAAAACAGGCTACGCCGATTTGGACAAGTTGATTGCGGCGACCGCGTCGAAACGCCCAGAGTTGTTAACACTATTGCATGAAGTCGGCACGCCACCGCACAACAATCGGTCGGAGTTAGGAGCACGCGTAAGTGCTCGCCGCCGAGACGTGAGCCTACACAGCGTCAGCCACCGTGGTGCTCGCGCAATGGACACGTTTACAAGTCTGACTCAAACCTGCCGCAAGCTACTCGTGCAACCTTATCGCTATTTCCAAGACCGCCTCAACCGCACCTTCGATATCCCACCCCTCGCATCGCTAATCCAATCCGCCGCCGCAACATCCTGTTCGCTAGCATGAGAGGATACCTCACCCGCGCCTATCGTAAGGTCATGGATGGCAAAAATGCCGATCTGAGGGGCGAAGAACGCGAGGTATTGAAACGCCATGAAAAAGGAATAAGGAAGAACGCCTCCGCTGGCAGTTTTACGAGTCGATTCCGCAGAAACTCTGGCGGGACATGTCAGGTCGGCAGGCCAAGGTCCTCAACGAGCAGACATTAAGGCATGGCATCCCATTTGGTGGCGCGACCATTAATCTGCGGAAGATCGTTAAGGCACTGCACGACTTTCTCGCCGATAACAAACACAAATTGGCACGCGACGACGATGACCTGATGTCGGGCCCAGCCAGTCCGGCATTGGAACGCTACCGTGAAGAACGGGCGATTATGGCCAAGATCCTGCGGCTGGAGCGCGAAGGCCAACTGTTGCCGCGTGACCTCGTTCGCCAGTCGATGTCGAAGACTGCAGCCATTATTCGTCAGGTTGGCGAGTCGCTCCAAAAGCAGTTCGGCGACGCAGCAGCACACTTGCTCTACGAAGGCATCGACGACGCCACGGCTGAGATTGAACGCTTCTTCGCCGGCCCGCTGACATTAGCGGAAGACTCGATTGAAGAAC
>JANPNA010000057.1:0-2032 GCA_031427235.1 Pirellula sp. | reverse complement strand
CGGTGATGAAGAGCACGCTCAGGTCGTGCGCCGCGATGATCCGATTGAGGTGGACGTAAATGAGGTTCAGCCCCGGCGACGTACCCCAGTGACCGAGCAGCCTGGGCTTGACGTGCTCCCGCCGGAGCGGCTCCCTCAGGAGCGGGTTGTCGAGCAGGTAGATCTGGCCAACCGACAGATAGTTGGCCGCGCGCCAGTATGCGTCGATATTCGAGATTTCGGCCAGGGACAACGGTATGTTCATGGGTCGATCAATCAACCGGGGAGGGGAATTGGTAAGGCCGTGATCGCACGCTCCGCGTGCCTCGCGATCACCGAAGTCGCAATGGACTCTGATGTCGACCGCTCCGCTTTCAACTCCCGCTCAGCCTCCAGCCAGAACTCGACTCCGTCTCCTTCCGGACGCCCAGCCACTTCCCATTTGCGGTAGGCGAGCACGCGATTCGCCTCTTCGAAAACGTCACTGGGCTTCAGGTTTGATGGCCATCCCTTTTTCCCTGTCAGCGCCACAGTTGCTTTGGGGTCGGTGATGACAACGCCGGTTAGGTCAGATCGGTCTGGTCTAGCTTTGCGAATGATCTTGGGCATGGATTTTCCTTGTCTTGCGTTAATGCAATCTCACTTCATCGGCGGGAACAGCGAGTATGAGTAGTGCGAAAGAACAAAAAGCGGCTGCCTTTAAACTTATTGCTCGTCTCTATTCTACCCGCTTTTTCGCGATCAAAACAGTACAGGGAGAATGATGCGACCGACAGCCGATCGACCTTTGTCTTATTCTGAACTATTCGTAGTTTCGCATCCGACCGTTCGTTCGATCTGCGCAAGCGTTCCAGCCAACGACGCTTCGATGCGGGCTATCTCGACGCGAAACGTCAATACTTCTCCGAAGTTGTCGATCAATTGAATGAAGGAGATCTTTCCAACTGTGTATTCAGACTGGGAGATTTCAAAGGCTTGCTCCGCCCTCGGGACAATCCTTTCAACATAAAGCGAGCGTTGCTTGTCTAGCGATTGGGCCTGTTGAACGAGCCTACGCAAGCGACCGGCGATAGAGTTCCATTCGGACTGGTGCAATTGAGCTGAGCTATTTCTTTCGGACGCCGCTTGGCAAATTCCAGCTTGTATCTTCTTTTTCCAAATAGGAAGAGTAGTGCCAACCGAAAAGCTGATGTTGTCGACGCCATCGGCCACTGGACTGACCGCTTCGCTCGAACTCATCATTCCATATTGAACTCCGTAGGTCAGGTCTGGATATTTTTGAAGGGTTGCTAACCTCTGTTTTTGCAAGTCTCGCTGGATTTGCCATGCCAAGCTTTGCAGGGAAGGGTTACATTGCTTCGCGTTCGACAGGAGCGTATCAAGTTGCGTCGGAATATCGTTCACTTGCAAGTCGTTTTCTGTTTCAATTGAAAACGCCAATGGTTGCTGAACCAGCGTTGCTAAGTCAGCTTGAGCAACTTCGCGTTGCTTGTCGAGTTCCAAAAGTTGCTGATCGCGTTTTTCGACTTCCAATTCAGCTCGAATGACATCCTGTTGGGAGCCACCTGAGCGAAATCGATTCTGAGCAATCTTAACGATTTGTTCAGCCAATGTTCGATTTTCATGGACAATCCGATATGCCTGTCCTGAATACCAAACTTCATAGTATGCCAAACGCACCGATTCGGCGATCTCGCGTTCGATCTCCCGCATTTCCGCTTGAGCCATGCCGACTTCTCTGGCCGCGACTTCGGCTTGGGCTCGTAGCTTCTCAGGCCAGGGAACAGTTTGAGATAGAGATAGCTGATTAGTCATGCGTCCGCTCGCCAATTGCTGTGCATTGTTCGCAATCGGCCAGAACAGGGTTTCGGCCATTGGATCCGGAAGGGCACGTGCCTGAGGGATTCGAAACTGCGACGCCGAAATCCGTGATCGGGCTGCTTGAATTTTGGGATGAATGTCGATCGCGTGTTGGACTAACTCTTCAACTCCGATGGGTAATTTCTGCTCGCCTTCTTCACTTGGTTCGTTTGTTCCACTTTGCTCACCTGTA
>JANPNA010000056.1:0-27369 GCA_031427235.1 Pirellula sp. | reverse complement strand
GAACGACTTCCAAGGAAACAAGATGGGCGAGGACGGATTGCTGGGTGTTGGCGGAACCAGTAAAGAACGCTTTGGCGACCATCGAATGCATATCGAGTTTCGCACGCCGTTTCAGCCGGACGACTCAGGACAGGGTCGAGGCAATAGCGGTGTTTACATTCAAGGACGATATGAATTGCAGGTGCTCGATTCGTTTGGCTTAACTGGCGAGAACAATGAATGCGGTGGTATCTATCAAATAGCTAAGCCCTCGATCAACATGTGCTACCCGCCACTTTCATGGCAAACTTACGACATCGATTTCAAAGCCGCAACCTACGACGCATCGGGAAAGAAGTCGAGCAGCGCAAAGCTGAGCGTGAAGCACAATGGAGTTACCATTCACGATGGTTTGGAGTTGCCCAAGGGAACACCCGGCAAAGACGAAGAAGCCGACAAACCAGGTCCTCTCTTCTTGCAGGATCACGGCAACCCAGTTGTTTTCCGAAATATTTGGGTTCAAAAAACAAGCAGGTAGGACCAGCGGCTGACTGGTGAATCCTAACCCGAAGCGTGAGCGAGGGACAATATCGCCAGTCCCTCACTTACGTATCGGGTTGTGATTGCTTGCCCAGCTACCATTCGCGTTGCCGTTTTAATCACGACGATAACCACTTCATTTCTTCATCGCGTATTAACCGTTTCTTCATCTAGATTCGATCGGGCTCGTAGATACTCTGCCCCTGTATGGTGCTGCGTTGGGTGGCAACATCGCAGGATTTTTCTTTTAGAGGGGTAGGCTACAGGCCATGAAACGATCTTTTCTCAAACAATCGGCGGCTCCGCATCACGGCCGTTCGGGTTTTACTTTGGTGGAATTGTTAGTCGTTATTGCAATCATCGGCATTTTGGTAGGCTTGCTCTTGCCAGCCGTTCAAGCCGCTCGCGAAGCAGCCCGACGCATGCAGTGCTCCAACAACGTCAAGCAAATCGGCTTGGCCGTCCATAATTTCGAATCGGCTTTTAGGAAATTGCCATCGTCCGGTCAGTGCGGATCGACAGGCTCGACAACCACCGCGTACACAATTCATTCCGTACCGACCCAATTACTCCCTTATATCGAGCAGACGGTTCTGTACAACATGTTTGACACCAGCTCGAACCCATTCACGTTGTATTCCGCGACGCTGCAGCCCAACGGACACTACGCCACATCAACTGGGGCATTGCTCCACAAGAACGCCAAGGGTCGGACGTATGACGATCCAGGATTTCCGTCAGGTCAAGCTGCTGCAAAGTCCCAGGTTCCCGCCTTCATTTGCCCGTCGGCTCCTATTGACGGCTTGTCGCGAGACCCGGTGCATGGCTATGCTGGCTTCGACTACATGTTCCCCGATTTGTCGGACATTAATTCAACCGTTGGGAGTGCCAACTTCGGAGGCCGTGAGCTCCCAACAGGCTCCGCGGAATGGGTTAGGCAAGTCGTTGCAGGGATGCTCACTTGCGACAACAGTGGTCTGTCACGGACAACCGATGGTACAAGCAACACAATCCTTATGTTTGAAGACGCATCCCGTGCCCATCCCAATGTGTCTCGGTTTGGAGCGTTGTCGGCACGTAATTCGCCAGTTTCTGCGCCTGCAGATACCATTGCGTGGACTGGTGGCTCAACTGGAGGGCGTCGTGTGTTTGCATGGGCTGACCCTGATGCGGGCACAAATGGCTTTTCCGGTCCACACAACGCCCTAACGCCTGCTTCGAAGCTTGCGAAAATCAACAATTACGGTCAAGTTATCGGTGGACCAGCCGAATGTCGCTGGACCGTCAATAACTGCGGACCGAACGATGAGCCCTTTTCGTTTCACACTGGCGGCGCCAACGCAGCCATGGGGGACGGCTCGGTTCGATTCATGTCCTCTAGCACCGACGGTGTCATCCTCAAGTTCATGGTTGGTGCACAAGATGGCACTGTCATTAACGCTCAAGAATAGGCTGGTACTCCATGAAAAATCAACATCTAATTCTATTTCTTGTCGTCTTGGTCGGTTGCGGTTCGTCAGGGACTCCAATGCCCGCTTCGTCCATCGTTAAAGGCAAGCTTGAGACTAGCGCAGGGAAACCGATTGGAAACGTATTGCTAACTTTGCAGCCACTTGGCGATGGACATCCAGCACCTCTGCAAGTGTCTGAGGATGGCACTTTCCAAGGGGAGATTGTCCCGGGAAAATATGCGTACTTCATCGCGAAATCCCCGGCGAAAGATTCCGAAAAGGCCTTGAAGTTGGTGAATGCAAAATACTACGAGGCGTCTATGACTCGTACAGTAAGCGTTCAAGCTGGACAAGAACTTCGCATTGCGATTGAGTAGGTTGGTCAAAGCGGCAGTCCAGGCACTAACGACGCGCTAACCCGGATTATTTATTAGCCGCAGGGCGCTAGCCTAAGGTTGTCGCTGCAACCATAAACCCAGTCTAGCGCCCTTCGGGTAATCACTAATTGCCCCGTGAATAATCCAGACTAACTCGAACTTGATTGAACCACAGAGTCAAGAGGTCCACAGAGAAAAACGACTATTCCCTCTGTGCTCCTCGCGTATCTGTGGTTCAAATTGGGGTTCAGGGTGGATCAATCCGCCAGTCTCCTTTTCTTTGAAATGCAACTGTATTCGCATTTTCCGCGACTGTAGTTACACTACAACGCATGTCCGGGTAATGTGCCCGTTTCTGAATTGTGTTGGCAATCCGAACACTGTGGCATTTATGGTTTGGCAGCGAGTTTGCATCATTGGCGTCGGTTTGCTCGGCGGTTCGATCGGCCTAGCTTTAAAAAGAAAACGGCTAGCACACTGTGTGGTGGGTGTTGGGAGAAACGTCTCTAAGCTCGATATCGCCTTGTCGCGTGGCGCAATCGATGTCGCCACCGACGATATTATGGCTGGCGCAAAAGAAGCAGACCTAATAATAGCATGCACGCCCGTGCAGTCCATCGTGGATTCTCTGCAGGTGGCGGCTAACGTGGCCCAACCCGATGCCATTCTCACCGATGTCGGCAGCACGAAACTTAGTATTATCAGAGCTGCACGGGGTCGCCTATCTCCTAGCCAGTTCATCGGGAGCCATCCGATCGCGGGAGGGCACCACAGCGGAGTCGAGCACGCAGTCGGTACGCTCTTGGACGGTGCGTTGGTTGTGATCACTCCCGCAGAGGACACCCTGCCGGAATTAGTTACGCGAATGATCGGTTTTTGGGAATCGATGGGTTCGCGAACTTGCTGTCTTTCCCCCAGCGATCATGACGAAGCTTTGGCGACCGCCAGCCATTTGCCGCATATGGTTGCTTCCGCTTTGGCTTCCGCCACGGCACCGGAAATACTTCAGTTTGTAGGGAAAGGGTGGATGGACTCAACCCGAATCGCTGCCAGCAATTCCCAGATGTGGCGGCAGATCTTGGAAGAAAACCATGCGCCTGCCTTACAGGCGATGAAGAACTTTGCCACAATTTGCGAAACCTGGGTCGACGCTTTGGAGAAGTCCGATTTCGACCGCATCGAACAACTACTCAAAGCGGGAAAAGCAACACGTGAGGCTGTGGCAAGTAGACATTCATCCGGCTGAAGGCCAACCGGATTCACTCGGGCATTCTGCACTTACCTCGACTTGTGAACTTGGAATCGCCAGCGATCTTTCCATTCTCGGAGCTTACGGCTTTCTTCTTCAAGGCGCACTCGCCTCGGATCAAGTCAAGCGAATTGCCAACGAGCTCTTGTCCGATCCAATTGCGCAACGCTGCATTGCCACCACGGTCGGTGACGTTTCCCTGAACCAACCGATCGACGCATCGGGCACATCCTCAACCGTACTCATCCATGCCATTCTCAAGCCGGGGGTGATGGATCCGGTCGCCCAAAGCACCCTCAAAATGCTTCGCGACCTCAAATACGAGGTCGACGAAGTACGAACCTTTCGAAAGTATTGGATCAGTTCCAACAACGGTACAGGCCCAATGGACAAGTCCGTGGTGCAAAGGATTTGCCAAAAAGTTCTTTCCAATGACTCCATCGAACAAATTGTCGTTGGGCCTCTAGCACTCGACCATCTTGATGTTGGTTCGCCGTACCAGTTCAAGCTGACCGTGGTTCCCATACGCGAGCTCGATGCCGAATCGCTCATGCACTTGAGCAAATCGGGTCAGCTTTATCTGTCCATTGCCGAAATGGAAACGGTTCAAGCCCACTTCTGCGAACAGCATCGCGATCCGACCGATATCGAATTGGAAACCATCGCACAAACATGGAGCGAGCATTGCAGCCACAAAACGCTCGGCGGCAAAATCGAGTATCGCGACGAGAATGGCACGCGGCACTTCAAGAGCATGCTCAAAGAAACGATTTTCGCTGCAACCGTTCAGATCCGTGAAAGTTTGGGGCAAGACGACTGGTGCGTTAGCGTTTTCAAAGACAACGCTGGGGTCGTGAAATTCGACGACGAGGACCACGTGGTTTTCAAGGTCGAAACACACAACCATCCCTCCGCCATCGAACCTTACGGTGGCGCCAACACGGGCCTGGGTGGCGTGATCCGCGATCCGCTTGGGACGGGATTGGGAGCCAAGCCTATTTGCAGTACCGACGTATTCTGCTTCGCTTCACCCAACTTCAATCCCAACGAATTACCACCCGCGGTTCTGCACCCTCGTCGAGTCATGAAAGGGGTCGTGTCGGGCGTCCGTGACTACGGCAATCGCATGGGCATTCCAACGGTCAACGGAGCCGTTTACTTTGATGATCGCTATCTAGGCAATCCACTTGTCTATTGTGGAAACGTCGGCATCATCCCAGTCAACAAAGTCGAGAAACAAGCGATGCCTGGCGACTTGATCGTGGCCATCGGCGGCAGAACAGGGCGAGACGGTATCCACGGGGCCACTTTCAGCAGCGTCGAACTTACCGAAGAAAGCGAAAATATTTCTGGCGGTTCCGTCCAAATCGGCAATGCAATCACCGAAAAGATGGTGATGGATGTGCTGCTGCAAGCCCGTGATCAAGGACTCTACACATCCGTCACGGACTGCGGTGCTGGTGGATTCAGCAGCGCTGTCGGCGAAATGGGGGAATCCATCGGAGCGGAAGTCTGGCTAGACCAAGCACCCCTGAAGTATGAAGGGCTAAGCTACACCGAAATATGGATCAGCGAAGCCCAAGAGCGGATGGTGATGTCGGTACCTCCGAGCAAAATCGAACGATTGAAAAAACTTTGCAATGACGAGGATGTCGAGGTTGCGATACTTGGCCAATTCACCCCGACTGGGCTTTTACGGTTGATGTACTACGGCGTAGAAGTTGGCTGTGTAAGCATGGAGTTCTTGCACCAAGGCAGGCCGCCTGTCATCCGCCAAGCGGTCTACCAACCTAGTCCCACCACGCCTTGCCAACTCGGAAAGCTCGATCGTGCGGCCATAGAATCGACCTTGGAGAAAATTCTGGCCAACCCGACCGTGGCTAGCAAGCACTGGATCATTCGCCAGTACGATCATGAAGTGCAGGCGGGAAGCGTGGTCAAGCCTTTGGTCGGCCCCTCGAGCAATGGGCCCAGCGACGCGGCTATTATCCGCCCGAAACTCAACAGCCATCGAGGGCTTGTTCTGTCATGCGGCATGAATCCACGTTTGGGTGATTACGATCCCTATCACATGGCTACATCCGCTATTGATGAAGCCGTACGTAACGCCGTCGCGGTTGGTGCCAACCCGAGCCGTTTAGCGATCCTCGATAATTTCTGTTGGGGCAATACCGAACGGCCAGAGACTTTGGGGACGTTGGTCCGAGCTGCGATTGCCTGCCATGATTTGGCGATTCAGTGGAAGACGCCGTTTATCAGTGGCAAGGACAGCCTCAACAATGAGTTCTCCTGGTTTAATGCTCGTGGCGAAAAACAAACGATCGCAATTCCCTGTTCGTTGTTGATCAGCGCTATGGGGCAGATCGATGATTGCAGGCTTGCGGTTACGATGGATTTCAAACGAGCGGGCAATGCGGTTTATCTCATCGGTGTGACTCGCGATGAGCTGGCTGGCTCTTATGCGGCCTTGGCACTTGGGAAATCGGGGGGCGCGGTACCGACCGTGGATGCCACTCTTGCAATGCGAAGCTACCACGCGATCCACCAGGCGATGGGGGGCAAACTGATTGCCTCCTGCCACGACTTAAGCGAAGGTGGATTGGCCGTCTCGCTGTCGGAAATGTCGTTCGCTGGCGAACTTGGCGTGTCGATTGACATTACCAGTATGCGACAAGCCAGCTTCGTTGATCGCGAAGTGGCATTGTTTTCCGAATCGAACAGCCGGTTGTTATGCGAAGTTCCCGCAGCACTGGCCAAGTCATTTGAGACTGCCATGCTAGGACTACCGTGCTTCCGGCTCGGCGAAGTTGCCGAACATGATCGCGTCGTGGTTCATTGCGACCATGAGGTCTTGATCGACAAGCCATGGCGTGGCCTAAGAGAAACGTGGCTAAAGCCACTCGATTGGGAGTAAGCTCCCAACAGTGTCGCCTTTTGCTCCGCAAAAGCGCGTAAATGAAGCGCACTTTCGCGGAGCGAAAGGCGACAATAGCCTTATCCAACGGCGCCTACTCAGGCAACGCTTCACCAAAGAACCTCAGCCAGTTGCCGTGGAAAAACGCTTGGATGTCCTGTTGCGGATAACCTCGTCGTTGCAGAATCGCCACCAAAGTTTGAAGATCGCGGTATCGATTGAGATCGGCTGGCGTTTGTTCGCAGCCGTAACCGCCATCGAGATCCGTACCGAGTCCAACATGGCGAATGGAACCGGAAAGTTGACAGACGTGGTCTATTTGGTCGACGGCACGTTCTAACGTGGCGATTGGTTTGGTTTTCCCACGCACAAGTCCGTCTTGCAGCATGATGACATCCATGGAGACACCGAGAACACCATCCCGTTCGATGACGAATCGAATCTGGTCGTCGCTAAACTGACGCTGCCAGTTGCAAATAGCTCGGGCGTTTTGATGGCTGGCATGCACCCGGCCTTGGAAATGTTTTGCGACTTGCCAGAACGAAACATCCGAGAGATGCGTCATGTCGATCGTCATTCCGAGCGCTTCGCAGTTTTTCAGCAGATCAATGGCATCCAGTGAAAGCCCTACTTCGCTGCGCGTTCCACCTCCGTAGCGATTGGTTCCATAGTGGGTCAGCCCAAGCGCTCGCAAGCCGGCTTCATGAAATTCAAAGACGGTCTTGGGGGTAAGGAGTGGATCCGCGCCTTCCATGGTCAGTATGAAACCCAGCGGTGTGGTGTTCGGTTCCAACTGGTAAGCGTCAAAATGAAACTTGAGCTCGCTTTGCGTTCGAATCATTTTCAGATAGCCGTCTGCCTCCATGGCTTTATAGTAGGCCAAATGCGCATGGGCCATTCCGTAACAAGCGTGCGGCGACGTCCAGCCGAACGAATGATTGATTTGTTGTTCTTGCCTAGCCAGCAAAGTTGCCAAACAAACGGCTACTTTCGAAAACCGCAGTTCGGGGAAGCTCAATACATTGGTCTGACGGCCATGCTCCGTCATTTCGAGCGTGGTTTCTTGAGCGCGAATGTCGTCAACACACTGCCGCAAATCGCGATTCCAATCGACACCATTTAAGGCTAAATCGAGATGCGCATCGAAGATCAACATGGCTGAAGTACCTGTCTGGGTTTTATTGGAAGCAAATGACGTTTCTTCTTGGTCTAAAATCTCGCATGCATGCTCGTGCGCGGTGTTTTCCAAAGGCGTATGCCAGCCTAGGCGATCTGCCTCAAAAACATAAGGGCGTTGCGACAGTTTTCTGGCACACGTTTCCGTGTAGCATGAAGTTGCTCTTGCCGAAATAATTATGCTTGATTACGAAGTCATCCGCAATTCCAGAAGAAAAGGGGACGCAGAAGAAAAGTGGACGGAGCTCTTTTCGAGTGGCGTGATACTCACGCACATCCACATCCATGCCATCAGGACGGCCGGAGGCATGTCGATCCCGGCCAAATGGTGACGCGGATGTTCGCCGACTCCCAGGTTGCGAAAATGGCGGCGCCGTCATCGCTAGAATATTTTTTCCGTGTAGAAGTGTCAGACATCGCGCAGTCCTTTGCAACCTAGAATTTAGGGAAGACGCCCTAAATTTCGATAATCTTAGGCTTTTATGCAATTCCAATTTCCGGATAGACTCTTAGTCGAGTGCAGGACGAATCAATGTCCGCTAGCATAAGTGGATAGTTGCGAAACTCTTTCGTGGTTTGGATTCGGCGCCGTCGTGGATGCTGCAGATTGCGAGAGAGCGTGCACAATTCCACCCTTCAAATCGAGGCAGAGAATTATCATGTCACTTGCAAAACATTTATCATTGCACAGAAGTCGCGAATGCACGGCTTGATCGCTCAAGTCAACGGGGCGACTGCACTGTTGGATCCGGATATCGCGAAAGCGCTTGAGGTCAATGGGGAGCAACTTGGAAAACTCAAGTCGGCAAACGATGCGAACCGAACCGCTC
Source organism: Pirellula sp. (assembly GCA_031427235.1). Taxonomy (GTDB): domain Bacteria; phylum Planctomycetota; class Planctomycetia; order Pirellulales; family Pirellulaceae; genus JBKCUI01. The sequence goes on along the minus strand of JANPNA010000056.1, from coordinate 18,853 downwards.
GACGCGAGGCAATGGCAGGCTTCCAAGACATGAGCCCTGAGCAACGAACAGAAGCCCTGGCCAAGTTGACCGCGAGTGAGAGCAAGAGCTTGATGGGGTTGTTGACGGAAGCACAAGTCAAAAAGCTTGAGACGCTCAAAGGTGCTGCGTTGACCATAGACCAGACTCCATTGCGACCAACCCGACGCCCTCAGTAATCGCAATGGTTTTTTAGCAGCCTTGGCGTTAATCCGATGGCGTAGGAATGCCCCAGAGTTTAACTCGGGGGATATTACCATCCCTCTAATAACCGAGGGTCAGCACCCTGCCGAGAACCGGACCGTCCAAGTTTTCGGATACGGGTACACCCAGGGATAATGTGCTTCTTTCCAATATTTTTTCGCTAGTTCCGACTGGCTTGAATCACAATATAGATCGATTTCTTGTGCAGTCGCGTTCGTAGAGTTGAGGTCGACGATGAGTCAACTCATTATTGGTTTGTTTTTTTTCTTCCTGTTCCTGGCCTTTTGGGCTGGGACGGGGCACGTTATTTGGTTGGTCTTTTCGTTCTTTCTCCGACAAGCCAGCACGAAGACATGCCCTGAATGCAAAGTTCCACTGGCTGACGACGACAAGGCCTGTCGGAAGTGCGGTTGGACAAGTCGAGCTGTCAATCGCGCCGCTGCGATGCGAGTTTGCCATCAAGCCCTCAACGCTGCTTTGGAGCGCGGTTTGATCGACCAAGAAGCCTTCGATCGTGGAATCAAGACGGTCAGCGTCTTGGAGCAATCACTTGCCGGAAAGGTTTCAAAAGCTCCAGTCTTGGCGGCACAAGTTGTCCCGCCAGATGAAGTACCCGTATCGCTCGATGCTGCTCAAACCACAGTACCATCCGACTCCATCGTGGAAGCAACCCTGGTGTCCTCAGCAGAGGATATCGACTCGCCAACCGCCGTGGTGGTGCAGCCCACTTTGCCGACTCCCACGGATCATGCAGATCTGCCAGCGGTCCTCGTCGCCGCCAACGCAATTCCGCAACCGCATGCGCTCGACCAGGAATACGCAAAACCACCCATAGCCTCAGAACCGCAACTGTCTCGAATCAAGAAGACTTGGGGGAAATGGCTGAGCGCGTTCATGGAGGAAAAGAACATTCAATGGGGAGAGCTTGCAGGTGGAATTCTCATCCTGTGCTGTTCCACCGCCTTGGTCGTCAGTTTTTGGGAGCACATTGCATCCCGGCCTTGGCTCAAGTTCTGCATCTTCACCGGCATCAACGCGGCGACGCTCGGGCTTGGCTTAAACGCTTGGCATCGTTGGAAACTCCCGACGACCAGTCGTGGCATCTTGATGATCGGATTGCTACTGCTACCACTCAATTTTCTCGCCTTCGCTATCTTTACGTTAGGCATTCCGTTTGACTGGTGGACAGTCCTTGGCGAATCTTTTTCACTCGTGCTGCTTGGATGTCTGGCTTGGTTTGCTGCCAAAGTTGTTACCCCACGGGCAGAGACAGTAACGACGATCACCATCGTTGGTTTTGCGATCGCGAACCTTTTCGTTCGGCGTGCGGTTGGGGCGGAGTCTAGTATCACCGTGCTCTATGCGAGCGCCAGCACGCTGATCGGCTTCTTCGTCGCGATGATGCTTCTTGGGAAATATTTGCTAAACAAGTCCGAGCAGCACGATGCAAGTTCGCTCCTAAGACTACTGGGTTTAGGGTCGTTTGGATTGCTGATCGCGTTTGGCTTTCTGTTGGGTTGTAGCGGCAATGCAATGCAATCCATTCACCTATTGAGCCCCTTGTTGTCGCTTGTCGCGTTTCCAATACTCGTCGCTTCGATAGCGATTGGCAAACAGGCTTCGGCTAAGTCTCAATTATTGCTGCTGTCTTTAATTCTGGCCGCCTTTGCGTTAGCTATTTCTAGCTTGGGGGTGGTGCTGGCTTGGCCAATGCCGCTCTTGATCATCGGATGCTTGGCTGGCCTGAGTTTTCTGATAGCCGTCGCAGCAAGGGTGTTCCCACAACCGCAAATTGGATACGCATGGTACTTGATCGGCGGTTGTGTTGCGGCCATTGCGTGGCATGTGGCTAGCGGGCATGTCGCTCTGCGTAACGAAGATTGGAGATTACTGCTCAGAGCGATAGGGACCGCAGATACGGGATTTGCGATTGTGGCTTGGAGCGTGTTGTGTCTGGGCGTTTCCATTCTCTTATCGAAACTTGAGCGAGACGAGCATAGTTTGGTAGCCCTACGGTCGGCTGGGCTCAATGGAATCGCGGGCACGGGCATTCTCACGGTGTTTGGGCTTGGTCGCCATGAGTACTCCACAAGTGTGGCGTTGATCTACCTGCTGTACGCCATTGCAATGATTGTTATTGCGACCCTACGGCGCCGAAGGTATCTCGATGGTATCGCCGGAGCATTTGTCGTAGCTGCCTGTTTTCAAGGGTTCGCGTTTGGTTGGTTGCAGGGAACGCTTTGGATGGCACCGATCTACTGGTCGCTGACTGCCGCCGCCATAATCGTCATCGCCGCTGTCGCACTTCGCAAGTTGATCGGCGTGGAACCATTCGCTGCACCGAAGCCGCTAGACTATTGGTATCGAGGTTTGGCCGCCCTGGCGGTCATCGTTGCGGGTGTTTGGTTGGCAATTAGCGAAAGTGGAACGGTACTTCCCGGGATTCGACTTCTTGGGGTCAAGGAACTCGTGCTTCTCACCGCGGTTTGGATTGCAATCGCTTGGTTGCAAAGAAAAGCCATGGACTGGACGATCGCGCAGTTGATCGCCACCGCGACCGGGATGTTATGGATTCATCATCACGCAAAGCTGCAGGATTGGTACGTCGCAAACGGAGCAGGATTCTTGCATCCCTATTCGGTGCAAATGCATTTGGCGTGGTTTGCCATTTTTGCAACTGTGTCCAGCTTGGTGATTGCGGTTGCGAATCGCTGGATCGGGACGATGGGGAATAGGACGGCTGAAAATGGAACGGCTGAGAATGGGACGGCTGAGAATGGGACGACACAGATCGGGAATGTCGGGCCGCCAAAATCTGTTCAGGCCATCCGGCAATTCTTAGCGTTGCACGAAACCTCGATCGCCCCAGGGCTCATCCAAATTGCGATCGTTTGTTTCATCGCATTGGCTTACTACGGAGCAACTCCAGGCGGCATCCAAGAATTGATGCCAATCGACGGAATGCAGGACAAACAGTTGGTTGCGTTCGAGGTGGATGGCAAGTCGGTCACACGCTTGATACCGAACATTGCAAAGCTTGAGTTTGCGGTGATACCGCATCAGGCAGCGGGATGGAACAGCGAAAGCGTTGCGATGGGTTTTGCCGGACTGCCACGGATGTTTTGGTTGTGGTGCCTGCTGTGCGGGAGTTTGGTGGTTAGTCTTTGGGACAAGCCCGGTCGTTGGCAAGTCGGTACCTTGATTAGTTGCGCCCTAGCGATCGCCTTACCTATTGCATCGTATTGGGAATCGGAGGTTGCGGTTGCATCCGCTTGTCGGTGGGCGTTGAGTTTTGTCTATGCAGTGGGATGTGTACTCCTGTGTGTTTGGTATGCCAATCGCAAGGCACCACAGGAAGCGGACGAGGCTCGGATGGCGGGCCGTTTCGATGCTTGTTTTTCCACGCTGCTGGCAAACATCATCGTTCCATTGGCGATGATGGGAGCGATTGTCATTGGGGGCGCCGTGAGCCATTTCTCGTTTGGGCCATGGGATGTCACGATTTGGATGGCTTTCGGTATTATGGCGTTGGCTGGTTCCGCTGTCTGGTTGATGACCATGCGGATGGACCGTCAATCGATAGGCGCCAAATACGGAATCGCTGGCTTCGTATTGTTGATCGCGCCGTTCCTCGCTTGGTTTGTATTGCAGATCGTGTTGGTTTTGGTTCAACATCCGTTGACGGGGCCGAATGCCAATAGCTTATTTGTACGCATGGGATTAGCGACCTCTTATACCATCCCGATTTTCATCTTCGCCGTCGGATTGGTGGCGATTTCGGTTGTTCGTCGAAGTCCCGGCATTGCCTTTTCGGCGTGCCTGGTATTGCTTTTGACTGGGCTGGCTGGATTCATGTTGGCGCTCAAGTCCGAAGGGCTCAAGCCGTCCGCTTGGGTTGGGCTGTTGGCAACACTGACGATCATCAGCGGGACCTTTACGCTGGTTTGGAATTGGTATTCCAGGTCGAATTCACTCGGCTGGTTTCCACATGTTCGTGCAGAACCCCTTCTTGAATCCGATCGGGCGTTTTGGCAGAACTGTTTGAGGCAGATCGCGATCGGGTTTGTGTCCGCCAGCGTGTGCTTGACGGCCGTGTTGTTAATACTGAACGGGTCGGTTTTAGATCGCTTGGAGTACTTTTCAATAGCGGCCGTGGCAGCGGTGTTTGTGGTTTTTGCGGCCCATTGGTACGCGTCGAAGGAGGTGGTTTTGCATTGGAGTTTGGTCGCGATTGCGTTTCTGGTCGCAGGCTTGGCTGCGGCAATCTCAAGCAACCGGACGACAGCCATTATAGCGCCGTGCGTTGTGCTGTTAACCGTTGGAGCCATGCTCGCATGGCGAACCGCGAGCAAGTCGGCCAGCGCTGGGTTGCTTGTGGCACTTTCACTGCCGTTGGTCCAGTGCTTCCTACTCGGGTTGCGAATCCTCCTGATCGGAAAGACAGAGCACCTCTCGGTAGCCTTGATTGTGGCCGTGGCGTCCATAGCTTTTTTTATAGCTTGGCGGTCCGGAAGATTCCGTTTCGCGGTCGGTGCCATCGTATCGGCCCAAGTGGCGGGGCTCATTCACACCTTCTCTAGTTGGGGTGGGGCGAATTTTTCCGAGCATCTTACCAACACTTTTTTAATGCAAATCAGCGTCGCCGCCTTGATGGGTTTTCTATGTTCGCTCCTCGGTTTCGCTAGTCGAATGCGGTATCTGCACGCAGCCGCAGTCCTTTTACTCGCGTTCATGAGCGCCGCTTGGTATTTGCGCAGTCTAGATCATACTGTTAATGCATTTTCACTCAGCTATTATGCCGTGGCGGTAGCCGCTTGCACGCTTGGAAGTGTGGCTCGCTATTGGTTGCGAACATCGAGCCATACGGACTTCTTGGTGTACGTGAGCGCTCTCAGTAGCGTTGTGGTGTTCTTTCAATCGCTGAACCCTGGCCCAATGGAATTGCAATGGATTTCAACGTTGGGCTTCGCAGCTTTCTGCTTGGCCAGTAGCTTTGTTTGGCGAGCCAGCGATCGGATACGAGGAACCGTCAATGGATTAAGAATCTTTCCGACGCTTGGGGCACGCAATGGCTCGGTCGTTGTCATTGTAGCCAATACATTACTCGCGATTGGCGTAGCGACTCTTGGCATTTGGGCTCAGTTTCAATGTGAATCGCTTCCGCTTCGATTTGCTTCGTCACAGGCGATTATGGCCGTGGCTTTCGCAGTTGGATTGCTGGCTCGGTACCAAGAGATGTCCAACAAAAACGCAAGTGCTTTACACTCCGATGAAGGTTCGCTTGTGATGCGAGTTATCGCGTTGGCATTGGGTGTTTGTGCTGCGGTCGCCTTGGGTTGGCATTTTGATTCGATCGCAACGATCAGCGGGCTCAATCGGCTCTCAACCGCAAGTCTTTCCTTGGCTGCAATGGCGTTGGTATACGGATTTGGTTTAATCAAATACGTCGGATTGTCGGATCGATGGTGCCAAGCGGCATTGATGTTGATGCCTACGCTGGTTGGTGCGACGGCCGCCGCGGTCGGTGTCGTCTTGTATTGGGAGTGGTCGCTTGGCCCCGACATGCTTGCGGCGACGATGTCCTTCGCAGCCATCGTTTGCATCATCGTTGCGATCATTGCCGCCATGGTGGCTTGCTTGGCCGCTGCACTGATTTCCGGTAGGGATCCGTTTGGACTTTCGGAGCGTGGGCGAACGGTCTACGTGTGGGTGACGGAAGCCCTAGTAGTCATGTTGGTTATGCACTTGCGATTGACGATGCCGTGGTTGTTTGGCGGTTGGGTTCAAGCCGTTTGGCCTTTGTTGATTGTTGGACTAGCGTTCGTAGGGTTAGGGGTCTCCGAGTGGGCCAAACGAAACAAGCTTGGCGTTCTTGCGGACCCTTTGGAGCGAACCGGCATGATGCTGCCGGTGTTACCCTTGCTCACGCATTGGATCGTTCCTTCGCAGGTGCACTATGGAGTGTCGTTGCTGTGTGCATCGGTGGCCTATGCCAGCTTTGGCTATCTTCGAAAGTCGATGTTGTATTGGGGAGCAAGTGTTATTACCGGGAATGCCGCTTTGTGGTTTGCACTTCACAGCACAGACTTTCAGTTCACCCAGCATCCGCAATTATGGGTCATTCCGCCTGCCCTTAGTTTGCTTGCGATCGTGCAGATACTCAAGGAGCGATTGCCACGGGAGCAGGTTGTTGCGGGTCGATATCTAGCGACATCGAGTATTTACGTGGCGTCCACCGCAGAGGTTTTTATTCAAGGGATTGCAGAGGCGCCCTGGCTGCCGATCGTCTTAGCGGCTTTGTCGATATGCGGAATTGTTGCTGGGATTGCGCTGCGAATTCGGGCTATGTTATGGTTGGGCTCGATGTTCCTGTGCGTGGCCATGTTCACGGTGATTTGGCACGCGGCCGTCGACTTAGAACAGACTTGGGTATGGTACGTTAGCGGAATTGTGATGGGTGTGGTGATACTGACGATCTTTGCTTTGTTTGAGAAGCGAAAGGAACAACTAAAAGGGTTGGTTTCCAAGTTGCAGACATGGGAGGAATAGAATGGTGGTCAAAAAAACTGAGATTAACTTGCAACGACCGACCGCTGATTTTTCAACCACGGATTTCACGAGTACCACCGATTTCACGAGTACCACCGATGGGGAACGGAAGGCCACCCCTGTCAACATCTTTGCAATGCCTAATCGATTGAAAAACAACGGGAGAGCGAGGCTCCTGCCGAGCTGGCGTCGCCATGGTTCGGCAGGAGCCTCACCCTCCCGAGTAATGCCGACAGGCAGGTGATTCGACCTTGGGCTGATAGCTAGCCTGGATTATTCACCGAAGATTTTACGGTCAGCCGAAAGGCGTAAGCCTCCGGATATGGCGGAGCGGACCACCGTGGCTTGCGCCAAACGGCTAATGAATAATCCAGGCTAGAGTGTTTCTCTTAGAAACGCTGCAACCGCAGTGAAGCCGTGCGTCAGATTACGATTCGCAAGTGGGGCAAATTCGCCTGCGGCAAAAATGCCCGCGAGCGGAAGGCCCGGAAAGTACCTATCGATGGCCAGCGCGTCGTGATTGGGCTGCGAAAACATTCGATGGCCTCGACCGTTGCAACTGAATAGGAGACCCGCTTTGTTGTCGATTCCCCCTTTGCTGACGCGACTTAATAAATTCATCAAGTCGGCATCCGCTCCTTGTGCATCCCTGACATGGAATCGAATCGTTTGTCCCACTTGAAAGCGATCGGTCACTTGGATTCCGTCCACGTCCGTATCGACCCCCTGAACGTTCCGAATCAAAAAATCTCCATGCGAGAAAGTGTCGCTGTACTCGGTAATGGCCCTGCCGATCAAGAGAGCATCGATCGCCATGTCGCGTTCGTGGCTTGGCAGTTTTTGAAACATGTCCCGGAGCATAGACAACGCTGGTTTACCTCCCAGCTTCAAAATGGTATTTCCGTCCAAGGAGGTGATGATCATCGGATCGCCAATCGGCCGGCAGCCTTGGCTTACGATTGTCTGCCAATGCAGTTCGGGTGGCAGAACCATCCCAATGGCCCCGCGATTGAGGAGCTTATTGTCGCAGAACAATAGGCTCATGTTTTCCCAATTCTGACTGCTGCAGTAGCCTCCGAGGACGGGAACGACATTAGCGCCCCGTTCCGGTTCAAGCGTTTCGATGAGCATATCGACCGAAAAGGTCCGTGGGCACGCGGCAACCAGCATGCCATTGCACTGACGAGCCCGCTCGATGATCTCATCCGTAAGTCCGAGGACGGTTGGGCCATCCGGAGTTCTCATGCATTCCATGGTGAAAATCTTGGGTGGCCGAGACAGCTCTCCAATCAATAGAATACTTGCAGCTGTTTGTCCCTCGATTTCGCGGCCTCTTCCGACCACGCTCTCAGCCGAGCAACCGAAAACTGGAATGTTGGGTGCCAGTTCGTCCAAGGCGGACTGAATCGCATCGGAGCTGTCGCTTAGGTTGTCGCCACTCACGAAAAGAAAAATGCAGGAGACGGGGCTGCGAATCTCATCGGACGCATTGCGAAAAGCGTTGCGAACAGCAATATGGATGGAAGCGTGCTCAGCTATCCCAGAGCTTGCAATCATCGGGCTTATGTCCCTTGGATGATCGAAGCGAGATCCCGATCCATTTGACCGCGTGTCACAACCGCGTCGGCACCGGCTTCCTCCGCCAGCGTTAAGCGTTCGACGTCGACATGTGGACCATACGCAACGATTTTGCAATTGGCAAACGCTTGGTGAAGCAGCGGGATTTCCAGCGTTAGATCAAGCGTACGCAGGGTCAGGTCGACCAGCACGAGTGAAACGGTATCCGGTTCCGCGACACGCTCCATTAGCTTTGTCACCGATCGATCGACAACGCATTCCTTGCCCGCAGCACGGGCGGCAGAACTAATCCGGGATTGGAACATCAAATCGCTCGACAATAAGAGTATCACTATACGGCTCCCGGTCCTCGTTGGCCGTCATCGATGGTGATGGCCTCCAGTGTAGGTAACACAAATATCTTGCCATCGCCGATGGAACCTTCCGTGCCTGTTCGAGCAATCGAAGTAATCGTTTCAATTGCTCGTTCCAGGAAATCGTCGTTGACGCAAATTTCCAAAGTGACTTTGCGGAGTAAGTTAACATGGTATTCGACACCATGGTAGTTCGCGGATTGCCCTTTTTGGCGTCCGTACCCTTGGGCTTCCAAGACGGTCAAGCGTTGAACTCCAGCAAGATTCAACGCCTCGCGAACCGCTTGCAGCTTATTTGGCTGTATGACCGCAAAGAGCATTTTCAAGGTGTTCGCTTAACTCGATGGCCAGGGTGTGTGCGGTATCGGACGTTAGCAGCGTCCGCCACGTGTGCTTCTGTCCGCCGTCAGTTTGCTTCGGCTGCATCGTAACTGAAAACCACCAGTTTGTCATGCTCATCGATCGAGGCTTCGGCAAACGATTCGTCGGTTTCCCAAATCCGGACTCGTTTGGCAACGCCCCCAAACCCTTGCAACAGCATTGGGCAAACCTCCTCCAGCAGGTATTTAGCCATGTTTTCCGCAGTTGGGTTGTACGGCATCACGAATAGCCGGCATGGCTTGACCATTTTCAAGGCTGTAATCGCATTCTCATCTTGATCGGATACGAGAAAGCTATGGTCCCAGTGTTCATCGAGCCAGCCTTTGCATTTTGCCTTGAGATCCGCAAAGTCCATCACTCGTCCGACGGAATCCTGCGTTTCGCCGGAAACGAAAAAGTCCGCCACGTAATTGTGCCCGTGGAAATGTTCGCATTTGCCACCATGCTTGAACAATCGATGGCCAGCGCAGAATTTGATTCGACGCATGATGGAGAGACTCATAAATTTGACTTTCTCGTACTAAGGTTGAAGTTTCGGGTTGTCCCGATGACGCTGGGCGTCGCGGCTCGTTTTTTTTGCTAAGTTTTCGTGGATGGCTTTCGTCAGGTCGACGCCCGTTTGGTTGGCAAGGCAGACGAGCACGAAAAGTACGTCCGCCATTTCGTCCGATAAACTATAGGCAGCATCCGAGTTTTTGAAACTTTGATCGCCGTAAGTTCTGGCGATTATTCTCGAGAGCTCTCCAACTTCCTCCATAAGGACGGCGAGGTTGGTCATCTCCGAAAAATATCGGACTCCGATGTCCTTTATCCAACTGTCTATCGTGCACTGTAATTCTCGCAGCGTCAGCTCGACAGGTGTTTCGGGTGGTGGGCTGGATTCGCTCATCTTTGATTTTGTCTGGAAATTGCGGCAAAAAGGTCATTCAACTCGGTGGAAACAGAAATTCTAGCAAATCACGTTCCAATATCGCAATTTATTCACAAGTCAAGTCTGCACTTACGCTAAGACTAGTGCTACAGTAGAGGTACCAGCGGGCCGTTAAAGGTTCAATTCAAAGCCGGGAAAGCCAATGCACGATAGTGCTTTGGCAAGCGTTCGTATCATTCACTTGTTTTAATGGATTCAATTATGCGTCTGTCTTTCGGACTCGAAGCACGTCAGATTCAGACTCAAAAACTGGCCCCACGGATGATCCAGTCGATGGAGATTCTGCAATTGCCCATTCTGGCGTTGCAGGAGCGCATCGAACAGGAGATGAATGAGAATCCGATGTTGGAGGTCGAGGAACGGGACGAAACTCTTCCCGATGAAGAGCCGCTCGATGAGGAAAGTCCGACCGCCTCGCGTACCGAAGATGAAAAAGAGCTAATCGTAAAGGACAGCCAATCCAATGCCGAAGACTTCGAGCGGCTAGCCAACATGGACAACGACATGCCGGACACGTTCGATGATTTTCGTCGATCGAGCAGTCGTATCCAGGAAGATGGCGACCGTGCCCATGACTTGATGGCCAACGCAGCCGAGCGACCAGAATCGCTCAATGACTTTTTGCTTCATCAACTTGCGGAAATGGATATCGATGACGATATCGAGCGCATTGCAGAACGCATCATTTCTTGTTTGGACGCACGCGACGGGGGTTATCTCAAAACTTCCCTATCGGACATTTTGCCTCCCGATCACAAAGTGTCGGATTTGGCCCTAGCTGAGAAAGCCCTGCTGATCGTGCAATCGCTTGAGCCAGCCGGTGTCGCGGCTCGAAATCTCCGCGAATGTTTGCTGAACCAGTTGCGGCCGGACATGCGATTGGTTGACGAGATGCGAACGTTGATCTCGCAGCATCTAGACGACTTGGCCGAAAATCGATTGCCGGTAATACAGAAAAAGACCGGCTACTCGATCGAGTTGATCAAAGGGATCCGCGAGCAGATGCACCAGTTCAATCCAAAGCCGGGCGCCGCCTTTATGGAGGTTCATGTCCCGCTGGTCACTCCAGACGTGATCGTTGAGTCGAATGAAAAAGGGGTCTATACCGTCCGATTGGTCGATGATTCCTTGCCGCCTTTGCGTATCAGCGAGTACTACCGACGCAGATTGGGAGATCCCAAAGCGAGCGAAGAAGAAAAAGAATTCATCAAACGCAAGATCGGGAGCGCCCAATGGTTGATTGAGTCGATTCAACAACGGCGTAGAACGTTGACTCGCGTCTCGCAAGCCATCGTCGACTATCAAAAAAAATTCCTGGATGAAGGTCCGGAGTCCATTGAGCCGCTCAAGATGCAGCAGATTGCGGACCAAGTTGGCGTTCACGTCACGACCGTATCGCGAGCCGTGGACGACAAGTGGATACAAACTCCTCGAGGTATCTTGCCGCTTAGACGATTCTTTGTATTCGGAACCCAAAGCGCCGACGGAGAAGATGTCGCATACGAAACGATTCGCATCAAGCTTCAGGAGATCATCGGAAAAGAGGACAAGCAAAATCCGCTAAGCGACGATGACTTGGTCGAAGAACTAAAGAAACAAGGGCTGGGCGTTGCGCGTCGAACGATAACCAAATACCGCAAAAAGATGGCCATCCCAAGCAGTCGCCAACGACGCGATTGGTCCAAAGTATAAGTGCAACATTGTCGCCTTTCGCTCGGCGAAAGTGCGCCTCGTGAACACACTTTTGCGGAGCAAAAGGCGACCAAGCTTTACGCCTGGCCTGAGAGCCACGCCCACACTCGTTTCCCTGACGAACTAAGCGCAAGATCGGAGGGCTTGGCCGGATCCGCCCAAATCCTTTCAATTCCTGACTTCCACTTTCCCAAACTTGGTGACTGGATTTCCGCTTGGTAACTCTCGAGAGAAATGCGGTAGCGAGTCACCGCATGTCTTAGTTCGTAAACCTTATTGCCTACCAGTACCGCCTTACCAAATCGTTCGCGAAACTGTGACGCAAGATGGTCGGGTTCGGACTTGGGTTTGCATTGAGAAACGTCGAATCGAGGGAAATCCCAAAGGCCTGCCCAACGTTCGTCAGGAGCGCAACGACGCATGAGAATTCGCCCTTTGCTATCTCGTACGATCAAGGCCGCTTCACGCAGTTCCGTAAAGACTTTCGGAGGCTTGGGAAAAGGGATGGTGGCCTGCGAGTTGGAAGCATAGGTCGGACACAACTCGTTCAGGGGACATAGCAAGCAAAGCGGATTCTTGGGTAAGCAAATTTGCGAACCGATTTCCATGAGCGCTTGATTGAGTCCACCGCTACCGTTTCGCTTTGGCAAGACAAGCTCAGCGAACGTCCAAAGATGCAACTGTCCTTGTTTGGAAGAGGTTTCGGCTTTGAGGTGGAGCAAGCGTGCGTAGAGTCGTTGCGTGTTGGCTTCCACAATGGGCTGTCGCTGGTCCAGGGAAAAGGAAAGGACTGCGCCCGCCGTATAGCGACCGATGCCCGGCAACTCGCTAACGCTTTTGAAATCGATCGGAAAGTCGCCCTCATGTTTCGCTTGGATGACTTTGGCGGCTTGGTGCATTTGCCTTGCACGCCTGTAATAGCCCAGCCCGGCCCAATGGCGATAGACGTCGTCAAGCGGAGCATCCGCCAAGGAAACCACATCCGGAAAGGTTTGGAGAAAGCGGAGGTAATAGGGAATCACGGTTGCAACCTGGGTTTGTTGCAACATGATTTCACTCACCCATACTTCGTAGGGATCGGACGATTGCCTCCAGGGCAGTGTTCTTCCATGTTGTGAAAACCACTTTGTCGCAAGACGACGCAGTCGTGTTAGGTCGTTTGGCTTCCAAGCGTGAATCTCGTCCCGTATCACCGTTCTCTGCTGTTCTCCACGCGCTTACCAAGCGTTACTTCGAGCCGCATTATTTCTCGCTTCGGTGGTTCGCCTGGAAGTCCTCCACGTTGAGGGAATCCCTGTGGGAATCCTTGAGGGAATCCTTGAGGGAGCCCACCTTGCGGAAATCCCTGGGGGAATTCTCTCTGGAATCTATCGATGCGCTCGAATTCGATGACGACCTTTTCACCCTCGGCGAAATTGGCAAGTTGTTTTCTTAAGTCGTCAAACAAATGGATCGTGACACCATTGACGGACAGCATCTTGTCGCCGCTTCGAAGGCCAGCAATTTGAGCTGCGCCGCCAGGTACTACGGCACTGATGATCGACGAGTTTCCGAGTGCTTGCACCCCCAAAAAGCCTCCACGTGACATAAAAAGTTCAATGCCATCGAGCCTGGATTTTAATGCTTGTTGGCCACTCTGCGACAACTTCGTACCGAACAGATAAATATTACCCCAAACGGGTAAACTGGTAAGTAACTCCACGGCTTCGTCGCCGATGGGTGAATACACGAATTCCAATAGGTCCAGGTCGGGCGCGTCCCGTAACACGACTAGGTCCTCTGCCGTAAGCAGTGTTTCAACGAGCTGAAGTTTCTTTAGGTGTGGCAGGCTGATAACGTGCTGCAATACTTCGCGATCGATTTGTGGTCCCTCTAGCCTGGCGAATTCGACGTCGGTGAGCCATTTTAAGCAAGCGAGGTCCGCAGCATTCCCTGTGAATCTTCTGTCGATGACGAGCGGATTCCTAACACGGAACTTACTGCTCATCACTTGAAGCTCTCGTTCCCGCAACGGTGCTTTGCAGGCTTCGAGCAAAACCAAGGCGGCGTCTCGTTGGTCGGCTCCGATGACTTGCAGGATCTTCTCAGCCCGAATCGATTTTCCGGTCGTTCGAGAAGCAGCCAATTCGTTCAACGAATCAAAGGCGAGCTTCCCTGAATCACTGTAGGGGTCTGAAGCAACCGACGAGAGGAACTGAAAAAGACGGTCCGCCTTTTCGCCAGTTGCATCATGGATCGCGTCTATTGCGAACGGAATCGCGTCTGCCCGTTGCTTACCTAGGTTGAGTGTTGCCAATTGTCGTTTGGCGTAGTCGTTTGATCCAAGATCCGAAATCCAAGACCTGATTTCTTGAATGGACGGTTTCGGTTCGTCTTCCTGTGCGGACAAAATGTCAGGGGAATACGATGTGGAAATCGCCAAGACCAAGGCAAAAGCCAGCTTGTTGATACGACAATAGACAGTCCGACGGCTTGCTTTGAGTCGGCTACTTAGGACACAATGCGTCCTCAATCGATTCGATGATTCAATTGCGTTGGATTTCATACCGCGTTTTTTCGCTTCTAGGAACTAACGGACAGCTCCGATGGAACACAGTTTTATAGCATGGGCCAAACAAAGAGCAGCCCGATTACCCAAAGTAAAGTTGGGAATCGGCGACGATTGCGGGCTGATTGGCTCTGAATCATTGGATTCTACCCAATCCGATCTGGCAATCACGACCGACTCACTTTGCGACGGAACGCACTTTATTTTAACCGAATGTGGAGCTCAGGCGGCAGGCAGAAAATTGATGGCCGTCAACTTAAGTGATTTGGCCAGCATGGCTGCCACGCCGATTTCGGTGTTCCTTTCGCTCTGTTTGCCCAAAGAAAACGCAGGAGACGTTGCTGCCGGAGTGTTCGAAGGAGTCTACGAACTGGCAGAAAAGTATCAAGTGGCCATCTCCGGAGGGGACACCAACGTTTGGAATGGCCCATTGGTCATTCACATGACGGCCCTTGGAAAAGTCGTCCGTGGCGGAAGTTGGCTCCGGAGCGGTGCGAGGCCAGGCGATGCAATCGTTGTCACCGGAAAACTAGGGGGAAGTATCCTTGGCAAGCATTTGGCGTTCGAACCGAGGATCTACTTAGCGGCCGAACTTAAGCGGCTCGGCGTCGTCTCGGCCGCAACCGATATCAGCGACGGACTCGGAATTGACTTGCTAAACGTGACGGTCGCAAGCAAATGCGGTGCCGAGGTTTGGTTGGACAGAGTTCCAGTCAGTGACGATGCAGTGAATTGTGCTCGCAAATCGGGTCGGAGCCCTCTGGAACACGCACTAGGAGACGGTGAAGACTTTGAGTTGTTGTTGGCGGTGCCTGAAGACGTTTTGTCCAAGCTACCAACTCAAATAGATGGGATACCATTGACTCGTATCGGCACCTTTGTCACTCGAACCGGCCTTTGGTCCAAGGACAAGAACGGCGTTAAGCAACTGGCTCCCCGAGGCTACGTGCACGGACAATAACGACACTTGTCGCTGTGGACGAGCGAGGCCGTTCGCTCGTTCGAAAGTTGAACTTGAGCGAAAGCCTCGCTCAGCTACTCGTACGCTCGCTCAGCTACGTGAACTAAGGTCCAACAACAAAGTAACGGTGCCGATACCATTTTGGTGAAACGGCGGCACGAAGGGATACTTGGTTGGTGGGTTGGTCGATTGCCAAGGAGACGGGTGCGTCGATTCCCGAAAAGGGAGCCGCGTTCTCTTTCATAGAAATCATTCGCATCAACGAGCCTTCGGCGAAGACTTCATTGATGGTACCTCCAACGATTAAGTTGTCTCCTCGTTCTGCAGTGGTTACCGCCGACGCGGCTCGAACACTTAGCGGCGGTTTCGAGTCGTCGATCATGAGTTCGGATTTGAGTTTGCTCGCATATTCCGGCTTGTAAAAGTCGCTAGACAGCCGTGCATAAATATAGTTATCCATCCTGCTAATCCACACAGGTGAATCACTATCTAAGCGAACGACGCTGCCGACAATCGCAGTCGCATTTTTGCCAAGATTTTTTCCTAGGACCGGTAAAGCCTCCATCGTCGAGTTGTAAATGAACGGATAGGAAATCGAATTTTGACCGCTCCCGAAGTATCCCGGGAGCGTGTCGGTTCGAGGCGTGGCGCCCTCGATGACGCGTCTAAGCGGTTTCGTGTTTCCAGATAAGATAGACTCTTGCTTGCCTGCGAATCTCTCTTTCCACTTGAGCAACTCTTTGGTCACATCGTGGTAATTGCGTACTATTTTCTCAACTTCAGGTACTCGCGTAGCGGCTTTGAGAATCGCAGCGTCGAAGGCACGGTTCCAATCGTCCTCCGCCACCCGATGCGAGTATTTCCCAAGGGTTATGGCATACTCACCCAATCGAGTGATCAGGGCATCCGCATTGAGTCCAAGTGTGTCACGATCGATGAGTTTGACTGCTGTATCGCCCAAACCTGCTTTGAGTTTGGCCAGTTGCTCATTCCAACTAGGGTCGATGCCATTGGCGGGCATTTTGCCCGAATTCGTTTCGAAAGAGAGATCATCGCTGGAAGTTTTTCGGTTGATGTGCTGGAGGGCAATGATTCGCTGCAATCTGGCTTGGTTCGCGAAGCCTGCTCGCATCATCTCATTGATAAACTCAGGACCGGAGAGGGACTTGCCGTCCCATGTGACTTTGCCAGCCTGAAGTCCTGCGAGGGAAGCGGAACATGCGGTATGGAATTGGTCGAGTTCCTTGACCATCTCAGACGAAGCGGCAGTGATCGCTTCGTGGACCATTCGCCGGCGATGTGCGCTGGCGATAGGACTCATTTTGTTCGTCGCTTCTATCATTTCGCTAAATGGCCCACGTTGGGGCGCGGATAGAATCCCCGCCACCGATTCGTATTCGTTATACGCAGCGTCAAGAATTTCCTGCGATTCCAACGGATTTTGCTTGGCTTTCGCAAAGACTTCCTCGATTTTCTTAAGGCGTTTTGGCAAGTTTTTTTGTAGACTCGTGATCGCTTTGACGTGCATCTGCTGAGCCAGCGGTGTCCCACCAAAAGCATGAAAAGCTTCCACCCGTTCCTTTTCGTGAATTTCAAAACGCATGCGAAACTCAGCACCAGCGGGTTCGCCCAAGTCGGTCAATCTCTCGGATAGCCGCAGCAGACTCTTAACATGCATGCTTTGCTTACCAACCGAGTCGGCTTTCGGCCCACCCTTCGTCATTTGTTGATACAGTTTGGTGCAGGCTTCATCATCCTTGATTGCATCTGCGAACAGTTTCTTTGCTTCCTCCATAAAACCATGAATTGCAATCGGAGGAGTTGGATCTGTCGTACTCGGATCGGCTGCGGTGGAACTGTGTAATGAGCAAGCCAAGCCGAGAATGGTGATCGCAATAATTTTGATTCGAGCGATGGACATGATGTTCCTGTCTGAAACTTGGATGGGATATGGAAGATGACCTTACGCCTCACGGCTTAACGATGACAGCCCGAAACGAACCGCTTGGATAACCGCTCTTGCCGTCCACTCTCACCATTTTGGATTGCACGATTTCTCCCACAAGTTCTGACTCCTGTAGAGCAAGGATCTTGATAGAACTAGGCCCTTCGGAATCACTTTGCCACAGGCCTGCCTCCTTGTCGCACTGCGCGAACAGTTGCCCGGTGACCGTTTGGCCAACCAACTCTTGAATCGATGCTGCGGACGTTTTCCCTTGAAACAGAACCGATTTGACCGCCTCCCGATCGTCGTCGCCGTACGAGCGGATTTGCAGAATGCGTGTCCGACCTGCCCCCATGTTGAGAAGGCGTGCAGAGCAAATCGGGATATCGATCCCGTCGTCCAGCGAAAGTTGAACCGACCCCATCGGCACGACCTTGGCTATTGTCTCTTGTACGACCGACGAAGTCTTGGTTTGGACATTTTCGACCATCTTGTTCAACTCCTCTTTGGAGCATCCAACCATCAGCGTTAGATAAAAAATAAGGGCAAACCGGACGGGGATTTCACAGTCGATGGTTATCTTTCGTTTGGAGAATTGCATAGCGTTGTCGCATTAAACGAAGAGGTAAAAGTATTTGGAAATGCTAATGTTGCAAAGAACCGCAAAAAACACAAGCGATTGGCGTGGTGGCTATTGTCGCCTTTCGCCCCGCGAAAGTGCGATTTTCGACGCACTTTCGCGGGGCGAAAGGCGACAATGGGTTGCTACTTGGAGCCAAAATTCGCAGGAACGGAAACCTGTGCCCGGTAGTTCGATTCGTTGGAAAGACTGTTCCGTTTCGGCACGGACATTACTTTTTTTTCAGGAGCGCTGGCTTGCGTGTAGATCCAAATCTCTTGGGAATCCCAGAATAGGAGCTCGTCACGCTGGTCACCTGTGAGGTCCCACGACCGGCATCAAAGAACTGGGCCGAAGTTTTTCGAAACCGTCGTCGAAAAGCAGTTGCCCCATGACAGCCGCGGGGGTCTGAGCGCGAGCACCAATCGGAAGTGAAACTCCGAGCAAAAGGCTTGCGAGGCAAATAGCACCCAAAAGAAAACCCTGTTGTAGTTTTATCATTTGCGTGAAAGCCTTATTTATTGGTCCGAATGAAAAAGTGACTCAGGAGTGCTAGTGCTTTGTGACAGCTTGATTTTAGGGTAGTTAAAGATCCGGCAGGATTCGGATCTTTAACAAGATCCACTACGGCCGACCCTAATTCTTAGTTGTAACAAAGCATTAGTTCGATTGTAATTGCCACAATTAAAACCGACCCAGGTGCCCAACCCTTCGATGAAGACAACGAGGTTTGTATCTTCATCGGACGGGAGCTTTGGCCATATTTTAAAGCAGAAACAAAGGGAACCAGGATCGTGTTATGGTAGAATAGTTGTCCTAAACATTGTCCTCATTTGTTGCCGAAACTCGCAGTTTGTTAGCCACTTTATTCCCGATTGAATTCCCAACGCGGAGCGACGTCGCCTACGTAGGTCAGTCGCTCCGCCGACTGACGTCCTCGCTCGTTCCAAACTAGCGATGAATCGTTTGTCCATACATAGCACTAGCCTGAAGGTCATTACCCTCGGCGTAAAGCCGACGGCATGGCAATGCCCCCGAGTTTACTCGGGGGATGCTTACCATAGCTCTAGGATG
>JANPNA010000055.1:0-3111 GCA_031427235.1 Pirellula sp. | reverse complement strand
CGTTCAGACGACGCCAGCACCCTGCGATGTCTACGAAGAAAGCGACATTCTCATTCGAACGATCCGCGATACTTTCACAGAAGACATCGATTCGGTGATCATCGACCATCCCGACGCCTTTCTACGTGCTAAGGAGTTTGTGGAACTGGTCATGCCGCGAGTCGCGGACCGTTTGCACATGTACGAAGGACGCGAGCCGCTTTTCTACAAGTACAAACTCGAACAGGAAATCGCTCGAATTCATCAGCGCGTGGTTCCACTCAAAGGTGGTGGTTCGATCGTCATTGATCAAACCGAAGCGTTGGTTGCGATCGACGTCAACAGCGGTAATTTTCGTGGCGGCGACAAGAACGCGGAAGACAATGCGTTCCACCTCAACATGACCGCTGCCAGAGAAATTGCCAGGCAGTTGCGTCTGCGGGACCTTGGCGGGGTCATCGTAAATGACTTCATCGATATGCGGAAAGACTCCCATCGGAGAAAGGTTGAAAAAACGCTTCGCGATGCCATGGACCGCGACCGTGCTCGGACCAAAATCTTGCGAACGAGCCCTTTCGGACTGGTCGAAATGACTCGTCAACGCATTCGGCCCAGTTTCAAGCGAAGCGTTTACGAGGATTGCCCATGTTGTCGTGGCCGTAGTTTGGTCAAAACGGCAGAAAGCATGTCCATCGAGGTCGAACGATTGCTTATGATGGCTTGCCAAATGCCGAACGCTGCCAAAGTTGTCGTGCGAGTCAACGAAAATGTCGCAGGCTACCTGAATAATCGCAAACGTCGCGAGATGATCCAGTTAGAAGAGTCGGCAGGCGTTAGTGTCCAAATCTTGGGAAGCGATACGCTCTTCCCAGAGCATTTGGAAATGGACTGCCGCGACAGGGACGGAACGCTCATTCCACTCCAATTTCTGAGCGAACGCGGTTAATCATGAAGCCTATGCCGACCCATCGTCCGAACGGGCGATGGGTGGCCAACCTGAGCCGAAAGCGTTTGCCCATTGCCACTCACTTTGCAATTTCGTGAACCGGTGGGCGCTAGCCCCGGGCCTGAATTCGCTGGCGAATTCGCTTAATACGAAGCCCGAGGATAGCGACAAAGGTTTTAAAGTCAGCGGCATTGGGCTAGCGCTGGGCTGTTAAAAATTCGGGGTTGACACATGAAATTGCCGTTCTCGCGGGAGGCTATTTTTGTTCCATTGGTAGTCAAAGTTTTATCTTACCATGAAGGAGCATGAACTATGTCAGCAATTGAAGAGCAGTACAAGTCGCCGGTCCGCAAAATTCTGGCTTGGTTGGAATCCAGTCGTGATAGGTGGAAAGTTAAATATGCTTCGGTAAAGTCGCAGCTTAGAAAAACCGAGAATCAAGTCCGCGCTGTCGAAGACAGTCGGGAGACCTGGCGAAGACGCGCTGAGGCCGCTGAAGGCGAGCTGCGTGAGCTAAAAAAAACGGGCAATCTGTCAAGCTGACTCCGATTGCGTGTTCGTCCAATAGCTTTCAGCTTTGCGCCTCAACCAAGGTCATCGGATCCTACTTCTCAATCAAGGTGGTCTTGATGGTTGTGCAATTCGTACTTAAATCGGCAAGTAGTCTGAGATCTGCCGCTGGAGGAAGCGTCATTGCTGCAAAACTTCTGGGATTCGACGGTGATGCGGAGCTAAGCCACACAACCGTCCAGAACATGATTCTGCGAGTCGGTCTCTATGAACTTATCCGTTCTAAGGAAAAGAGTGACGATTGGATCTGGCTGATCGATCATTATATTTGCGCGGGTACTACCAAGTGCTTAGTCGTGATGGGCATTCGTTACGAAACGTACTGTCAAATCAATCGACCACTGGAGCACCGTGACCTTCAAGCACTTGCACTTATTCCCGTGGAGACGTCGACAGGATTGATCGTTGCACAACAGCTCAACGCATTGTGCGAAGTAACTGGTGTCCCACGAGCGATTCTCAGCGACCGTGGTTCAGACCTGAAAAAAGGGGTAGATTTGCTTCAGCAAACACATCCCAGTGTGATCGCATTGTATGACATCGTGCATGCAATATCAGGGATGATTGCTCACCAGTTGGAACGCGACGAGCGTTGGCCTGCATATCGACAAGAATGTTGCAGGTGCGCCAACTTGGTACGGCAAAGCAACATGGCACATCTGAAACCACCCAAACCGAAAACCAAGGCTCGCGAAATGAACCTTGAGGAAGAGGTTCGTTGGGGGGCTCGCACCTTAAACTTGCTAAAGCAATCACGCAGCGGAAAATTACCCCAAGCCCAAACAGCCTCCCTCCCCAAGGAACAATTGGAACAGCGGTTTGGTTGGCTTGATTGCTATGAATCATTATTGAGTCAATGGGAATCGGCTATGCTGATTGGAAAAACAGCATGCAGCCTCGTACGTCAGTATGGCTATGGTTCAGCCTTATTGCCACGATTGCGTGCGACGCTAGGGCAAGGGAAGAGTCCGGAGGAAACGGCGTTGATCGTCAAGATTGTGACGTTCTGTGAGGAGTGCAGTGAAATGATAGGAGACCGCCAGTCTCTTCCCGGCAGCACTGAGGTTCTGGAATCGTTGATCGGAAAAGGAAAGCGTATGGCGGGTTTCCGCATGAGCAACAGCATTACAAGTCATGTGCTGGCACTAGCGGCATCGGTGGTCAACCTTACCGCAGCGCAAGTAACGGAATCATTGAAAGCATGTCGGATCAAAAACGTTCGCGACTGGTGTCGGAAGCATTTACCCGAAAGCTTGAAAGCCAAACGAATACGCGACCTCCGCCCTACAGAAGCGGAAGAAAAACAGCGCAAACCTCAATTAGCCACAACCCCGAATTTTTAACAGCCCAGGCTAACGCCCTGCGGCTAATGAATAATCCGGGCTAGCAGTTCATCAATTAACGCATCAATCTGCGGCGAACTAATCAACCTTCGACTTGATTTCTCCCGCGATCTTAAGCTCTTTGGTCCCTCGATTGGCTGAACGATTTATGCAGAAGTCGGACTTTATTGCCCGCGGTTGACAGGGCGCCATTGGGATTCGCTTTTAGGATCGCCTCTCAAGTCTCTTGGACCACCACCCAGCGAGAGTGGATCGTTGCGATTCCCGGATGTC
>JANPNA010000054.1:0-1936 GCA_031427235.1 Pirellula sp. | reverse complement strand
CAAGTTGACGGAGCCAGATTTGAACAGACGACCTCGAGGTTATGGAATGTCTAATGCATCAAACAGTCAGGCTCAACGACGTTAAATCTAATGACGCGACTGGGCATTTCACAAGTCAAGGTCCGTCAAGCTGTTTCCATTTGTTGTAACTCGTACTGGAAGTCGAACGTCTTTTCGTTGACGAAAGGCTTGCGACCATTTCCTGGCCAGGAAAATCCGAAAGTCGTCGAGCAATGAATAAGCGACAGGGGTTGCCAGCAAGCTGATCAACAACGAAAGCGCTTGGCCGCCGATAATGACTTTCGCCATGCTGGCTCGCGCGCTTGCCCCAGGCCCTTGCCCCAACGCGATCGGAACCATGGCTGCCATCAGCATCACGGTCGTCATGAGTATCGGGCGAAGTCGCGTGTGATTGGCTTCGAGGATCGCCGGTTCTCGCGACATGCCGCTTCGTCTCAGCTCGTTGGTTTTATCCACTTGCAGGATACCGTTCTTCTTAACGATCCCAATCAGCATAAACAAACCGAACATGGCATACAGGTCTAGCGGTGTTCTAAAAAGAAGCAACGACAAAAGTCCAAACGGAAACGTCACGGGCAAGGCGGCGAGGATACTGATCGGATGAATCCAACTTTCAAACTGGGCGGCCAAGATCAGGTACATGAAGATGATGCTCAACCCGAGTGCGACCATGAAATAGTAGGCGGTTTCATTCAACATGTCCGCTTGCCCACCGAAGACGATTTGATACTCCGGAGGCAAATTCATCTCCGCTACGCTCTTGTTCGCAAACTGCACGGCTTCGTTGAGCGAAACTTCGTCGGGGTGGGCCATTAGGGTTACCGTGCGCTGACGATTCAATCGATCGATCTGACTCGGTCCTTGCTTTTCCTGAGTCTCCGCTAAACTGCTCAATTGGACTTGTCCCACGGACGGGGAGGGAATCGAGAGGGTCAGCAGGTCGTTTGAGTCCGTACGGAATTGTTTGTCGGCTCGAAGCCAAACATCGTATTGCTCGGTCCCCTCTTTAAAGCTCGAAACGATCTGACCACCGACCAAGACACTGAGTGTGTTGGCGATCATTTGGACAGGAATCCCCAAATCCATGGCCCGCTCCCGATCGATATTCACTTGCAGTTCTGGCTTTCGCATGGAAAGGGTCGAATCGATATCGACTAATCCGGGCAATTGTCGCAGCTTGCTTTTGAGCACGTCTGCGTAGGTGGCCAACTCCTCCACTCCAGGGCCTTGCAAACTGATCTGAAAAATGCGGCTGTCGCCATTGGGACCGCCGCCTAATGCAGAAACATCCGATACGGAGGTTCTAAGATCGGGATAATCTCTTAAGATTTCGCGAACTCGGCGCATCAAATCGAACTGAGTAAATTCCCGCTGCTCAAGTTCGACCAATCGAAGATAAATGGAGCCTCGCGTGACATCTCCTTGACCCTTGGCCGTTCCGGACTGTCCAATCGAAACAAAGCGATGCACCACCCCGGGTAACTTAGACAATCGATCTTCAATTTCGGTAACGACCTGATTGGTGCGTTCCAACGTGTAACCTTCGGGTGTGATGAACCCTACTTGCATTTCGCTTTGATCATCGCGAGGCACGAGATTCGCGCCAAGATTCATCGCAATCGGGACAGTGGATGCAATGATCAGCAGGCACGCACCTACGGTCATCCATCGATGCCGAAGAGACCAACGCAGGCAGATTCCATAGGTGCGTTCGACGGCTTGATAGCCCCATCCCGATTTCGAACTGGAATGCCCTGGTCCCTGCTTCTCGATCTTAAGAAAGCGAGAGCAAAGCATTGGCGTCAGCGTGAACGAAACAAATAGACTCACCGAGCTGGCCGAAGAAATCGTAGCCCCAGCACTTCACCCCGCCCGCGACCACCGCGCAGGCGTGCAAGCCACCCGCCGCGACCGC
>JANPNA010000053.1:0-10587 GCA_031427235.1 Pirellula sp. | reverse complement strand
TCGACTTGGTGTGGGGCTTCCGAAAGTACTTTGGTCGTGGCGGAGCTGCTGGCTCCCCCAAAAGCCTAAAGGAATCGGCAGCCAATCGCCATCGCAAGTTCATTCGAGGCCAAAATGCCGCCGCTAGCTGCTTTGTCGTTAACTAGTTCTGAAGATGGCTTAGGCAAGAGTGAACACTTTTGCGATTCCGTTAAATCGCTTTCGATTAATCTCATTCAATCAATAGCTCTCCGAATTGCCAAACCTTGCCAAGGCCTGGCTTAGCCAATTTGCTACCTCAAGGGAATGAAGCGATCGTTCATTGCCCGCGATTAACGGGACGCCATTGGGATTCGTTCTTGGGGTCGCCCCGCAAATCCCTAGAACCACCAATCGAGAATGGATCGCTACGATTTCCAGACGTCAACTGGCTGCTTGTCGAGGGAAAAGCATCTGGCAACCCACCTCTTTGGATTTTTGCGGGGACTCGTCCAGTTGACCGCGATGACTTTGCATCGGACAAATTATTGATGGCACTTCCACCGCCACGTGCATCTCCAATCACCAATTCGGAATCGGTCCGGCTTCGATTCGTATTGCTGGCTGTGCTGCGACTCGAAGTTCCGGCTAGACTGCGTGCAAGTAGCTTTTCGCTTTCCGCAAGCCTTTGTTCTAGTTGACCTTTGCGTACTTCAAGCTCATCAGCCCGCTTTTTTTGTGCACGGAATTCGGCGAGCAATCGATCGCTCTCGAGTTGATACTGCCGCATCGCTTGACTGCCTGGAAATCGTTGGCAGCCAGTCAATCCAAGGCAGCAAAGTAACAAAATCAACAGGCTTGCAGGCGTTCGCGATTGGGATTCGCCCATTGGCTTGCGTATGATCGCTTTGCTAATTGATTTTGGGCTTGCCATGGGTGTGGGAATCAATGAAATCAATGTCGTTGGAATGCGTGAGACTCTTTTTGTTCTCACACCACTTTATTGCATAGCAAATCCATTGCATTCGATGTAAGCCCAAACTGGCGAGGGCAACCACCTATCTTGATTGCAGGATATTACTTTTGGCCAAAGCAAATCACATTTCCCTTTTCCGTTGCGATAACGAGTCTGTCGTCGGCGATGGCTGGCGAGGCGAGGATTTGGCCTGACATCTGATACGACCACGTTTCCTTACCGGTCTCTAAATCGATTGCATATAGCATTCCGTCCATGGCACCGATCCAAGCCCTACCGCCACAAATGACCGGCGAACCTTCTGTCCGTTTTTTAAGAATGGCTTCCCAAAGGACCTTTCCGTTACGCAAATCGACCCCTAAAACACGACGATTTCTCGTTGCAATTACGGTGATTCCGCTCAGTTGTCCGTTTTCGAATTTGCCCAATGTGGCTGGCGATGATCTGATATCACTGGATTGCGATTCTTCAGCAAAGGTCCAAAGGATCTTCTCGGTCTCAACATCGATCGCGAATACAACGCCAGGTTGCGTTGGAACGATAGCGATCCTGCCAATAACACTCGGTGTGCTCAACGTCGGCGCTTGGAGTGCAACGCCATCACCGGTTGATTCACCTTTGATCAAATCGATTTTGTGCAATTTACCATCGCATCCACCCAACAAGGAAAAAGTCTTCCAAATGGTTGGCGATGAGCGCAATTGATCGCCAGTTGCAAATTTCCATTTCGGTTCACCTGTCTTCATATTCATAGCAAACATCGTGCCCCCTTCACTTGTTAGGAGAACGTTGTCTCCGTAGAAGTTTCCACCGTTGGCAACTTGCTGTTCGATTTCGTGAGTCCAGACCTCTTTGCCGGTTTTCGCGTCCAGGCAATAGACCATGCCGCTGTAATCGCCAATGACGATGCAGCCTTGGTTGGCCGCTGCTGAAGTGACAAAGCCATCCTTCTTTTTTACCGTCCAAACAGCTTTTCCGGTGTGAAGGTCAATCGCATGTACGGTGCCTTCGAAGTCGCCGACGAAGACCTTCCCGTCATAAATGATAGGTGTTCCCTCGAATCCAGATTTGTCCGATTCCGACTTGTATTCCCACAGAACTTCGGGCTTGGCTGGAATTGTGCTGTCCGCTGTGGCAGTCGACGCCGAATTCCCTCTTCCGACCGGCCAATCGCTGGATTGTCCGGTGGCAGCTAGGTTCTGCCAAAGGCAAACGAACAAAATCAGAACCGCGAGGGAACGAATTGCCTTACGGCCACTCGAAAAAAAATTCTTCAGATTGGACATGTATTGGTACCTGTATGCACTGGCCGGTGTCGCTCAACAATCCATGTCGAGCATCACGTCATCAACTACCGTGCCAAATTGTTTCGAAACAAAAAAATTGCCTGGGTAAAATAAATAACCTTTGATTCTATACGCAATCCGACCTTGGATTAAAGCTTCTGCCGAATTTCAGATGGAATTGATCTGGATATTACTCCATTGTGTTTGGTATCGTCCGATGCGTGTATTCTCGAAATCAATGGCCAGGGATGGATTCCGTGGACGAAAAACAAACGGTCACACAATCGACTCGAATGGGTCACTACCTCATTCCCTTTGCACTTTCAGCGATCGTTGGATGTGTGGATGGACCGTTGTACGAACTTAAAAAACTAAATCCTGTCATTCAGAGTCAATGGAAAAAGGACCGAGAACGCGGTCCTGTTTCCTACGACCGTGTCGACGAGTTGCGACTGATTGGACGACGATTCCCAAAAATGCAACAAGAAGAACGGGCCGAAAAGGTAAATTTGATAAGCTCAATGGTGGAAACGGAGACGAGTCCGGAAATTCGGCGTGAGGCTGTTCTATCGCTTGCCCAGGCGATAAAGCAACCTGGTGCCACCGAAACAATCATGAAACTGTCTCTAGACAAAAATGATAAAGTGCGACTGGCGGTTTCCAAAGCACTACGCGAGCATGTGACCCCCGAGACAACGCAGACCCTTTTAGCCATGGCAACGTCGGACTCCAACGAAAGCGTTCGCTTGGCCGCAGTCGAGTCACTTGGCCCTCACAAAACAGAGGAGGTTAAGCGGTTCTTGACGAAACAGCTAAACAATAGCAAGCCTGCTCTGCAATACTCGGCGTCTCTGGCTTTGCGAGACTTTACCGGCAAAGACTTTAAAGGGGATGTCGCAATGTGGAAGCGATATCTGAACGGTGAAAATGTCGAGCCAAAATCACCCACTTTCTACCAAGCTGTGCAGCCGTACTTGCCATTCACACGCTAGCCCGGATTATTCACCTAAGATTTAACGGTCAGCCGAAAGGCGTTAAACTCCAGTTCTAGCGGAGCGGACAACCGTGGCTAGCGCCAAACGGCTAATGAAAAATCCGGGCTAGCTTGTCGCCATCACACTTGCTGAACGGCTATGTTGAAATATTCCGATTTTTATGACTGTATCGGCCTTACCTTTCACGCCGATAGCAAATCTGGTTGTCGATTCTTTGAAAACGATACGCGTAAGATTGGTGCTTAGGAACTATGCAGTTGCGGTTTCGTCGACAAAGATTCGCCCGTTTCGTTTTGCTATCATTCGGCATCCTCATTATTGGTAGCAATTCCGCGATTTGCCAGCAAGAGCCTGTGTCTGAACCTAGGCCTAACGGACTGCGAATTGGTGACGCGAACTCCATTTCCATAGACGATAGCATTCTCGTCATAGGCTCCCCGAATACGGTTCTAGCCAGTTCCGTTGAAACCGATGCGCCTCTGTTCCAGGTCGAGGACACTGTCGAATTGGAGCGAGTTTCAACTCTAGCGTTGAAGATCGCGACCGCGAGCATGTCACACGTTTCTCCTTTTTTCTGGTGGATGGCAGGTCCAACCACCAACCTCTTCCCGGATGAAACCGTCGAAGAAGTATCCATTGAAACGAATGAAGGGTTGGTCGAGAATTCGGTCACAATCGCGATGAGCGAACCACCGAGAATAAATAGGCTCGAAGAGCTTCCGTTGGCTACTACGCCCGACGTGAACAGCGAGGCAAGCGATGAGCACGATGCACCAGATACGGTGCAACTGGGTGAAGCTCCGCGAAAACCCACCCCGCGCAACGTCCGAATACCATTCGACGATGAACCGAAGACTACAAAACCAGTCGTTAAGAATCTCGAAACTCCCAAGCCTACGTCGAAACGCGATGTGGATTCACAGCGAGATCAAGAAGAGCCGCAACTGGATCCACGAAGCGTTGGAAATAACGATCGAGATCAACAAGACATTGATGCACTTATTGCTGCGACACCAGTATCCAAACGGCGAGAAATCCGTATCGAGGACCCGTCGAACGAGGGAATCAAGGTCGCCCCCATCGACCAAACCAAACCCTTAGACCCAGTCCTTGCCAATCGACTTCAGCGGACTGAGGCCTGCTTAACATTTTATCTTGACAATCCCGAATCGACATCCGTCCGGTCACCATGGGCTGTGATGCATGCTTTGCTGGCATTTGGCAACGCCTATGAAATGATTCACGGGCAAGGTCGTGTCAATGCGATCGGTTGGATGTGTCACAACGGCACATGCAGAACGCAGCGCATTTTCACGCCGAATGGCGTAGGCTTTACGCCTAATGTTGGCGGCGGCGTGCAAGGACACGAAGGCCAGTTCCTTGCGATTCTCGCTCAATCCAACGTTCCGCTAAATTATCCAATCCAGATCGGATCGGCGAAATTCAAAGTCGAGGACTTAGTACGCTACGAAATGGCAACGTGCAAAGAAAAATCGGAGTTGACTTTCAAGCTGATTGGATTGTCGTATTACTTGGATTCGAATAAGCAGTGGCGTGCCAATGATGGAAAAGTCTGGACGATCTCCAAACTGATCCAGGAAGAAATGGCTCAACCCATTATCGGTGCCGCCTGTGGTGGAGTACATCGCCTCATGGGATTCTCCTTTTCGGTTCGACAACGCCAATTGCAGGGGCAACCGATCTCCGGTCAGTATTCCAGAGCAGCCAAGTTTGTTCGCGACTACGTGGAATACACTTGGCAGATGCAGAATCCAGATGGCAGCTTCAGTACGAGTTGGTACGAAGGACGGGCAAATGAACCCAACGAAGAACGAAAGGTTCAAACGTCAGGCCACATGTTGGAATGGTTGATGTACACATTGTCGGACGATGAGCTCAAGAACCCACGCGTGGGGAGGGCGATCGATTTCTTGCTTACCAAGATCTACGACAAACGGGAAAACAAATGGCCGATCGGGCCTCGGGGGCACGCAACAAGAGCAGTGGCTCTCTACCAAGGTAGAACCAAAGAAATTCATAGCACACCAAGCCCTTACGCGACGAACCAGACTGCCATCAAGACGGTACCAGCCCCGATTCGCAAATGAGGATGCCCTGGTGGAAATGTTTGTGTCCGGGTGAGGAGGTTGTTGCTACAATGGAGCACTTCCGTTTCCAACCATTGCCAACCCCCCGCGTTATCCATGAACAAAACCCTACGTTTTTGGCGTTCAGCTCTTACGTTTCCATTCCATTCCTTCCTTTTCACATTGGGTATGTCCTCCATTATTTGGGGGGCAGATCCGTTACCTACGAACGGCAAATGGGACCGTTTCCGAGGCGAAAATGGCTTGGGAGTCTTGGCGAAATCCCAAGTTCAAATACCTTGGAAAGAGTCCCAAGTGCACTCGGTACCGCTGCCTGGCAGTGGTAATGGCTCACCTGTTTTGTCTGGAGGCAAGGCCTTTTTGCTAGCCGCAGATCCAAAAGATGCAACGCGACATATTGTGGCGATCGACCTGGCAAAGAACGCGATCGCCTGGGTGAAGTCCTACCCCTCTTCAACCCATGCGTTGCATAAGTTCAGCTCTTACGCTTCGTCGACTCCTTGTGTAGACGCAGATCGTGTTTATGTGGCTTGGGCTGACCCGGAAAATGTGGTGGTCAAAGCTCTGACACATTCGGGGGAGGAGGTTTGGACTCGCAAACTCGGACGCTATGTTTCTCAGCACGGTTTCGGAACGTCCCCGATATTGGTGGACGGTAAACTCGTATTGCTCAATTCCCAGGATGCATTGGAATTACCGCCGGGGGTCGAGCCTGGCGAGGATCACATGATCGCAATGGATTGCAAGTCGGGCAAAACCGCTTGGGAAACCGCACTACCCACAAAAATGGTTTGCTACGGCGTGCCTTGTGTTCGACGAGTTGGTGAAAGCACTGAGTTGGTTTGCAGTACGACTGGACAAGGAATGTTTGCTTTGGATGCAAACAACGGTTCCCTTACGTGGTCGCATGATTGTTTTAAACTGCGAGTCTGCGCATCATCGCTTTTACTCGGCAACATTCTTGTCGGATCGCAAGGATCTGGCGGTGGCAAAGACAATCGCTTAGTCGCTTTTGATATCGATTCCAAAAAGGAGCTTTTTGACATCACGCGAGCTTTGTCGCCCTATGTCCCAACTCCGGTCTCGGTCAACGGTTTGTTGTTTTTGTGGAGCGACAGTGGCATCGTCACATGCCTAGAATTAACAACAGGGACTAGCATCTGGAGTAATCGCATCGGTGGTGATTATTCCTCTTCGCCAGTCGTACTTGGAGACAAGCTGATCAACGTATCTCATACCGGAGTTGTGCACGTTCTTGCGGCGAGTCGCGAATTTCAAAAGCTTGGATCGGTGGAAACCGGCAAATCGACGCGGGCGACCATTGCAGCGGATAACGAGCATGTTCTGCTTAGAACCGAATCGGAACTGCTGATTGTTCGTTGAGGCTAACGGAATGTCGCCTATCGCTCCGCTCAGTGCTTAGGCGAGCGGCAACGTGAAAACTACCTTTCATAACCCGACACGTAAGTGAGGGACCTGCGAAATTGTCCCTCGCTTGCACTTCGGGTTGGGATAATACACTCTGCTATTCGCCTTATTTGCTATTCGCCTTATTTGCCGCGCTCGGACATGATCTCGGCCATTTGTTGAGTGACCATGGGCAAGAAAATCACTCCCGAATAGTGATTGGCTTGCATCTCAACATGGTGCGTTGATTCCAAGTGGGCTGCGTCTGCAAACAGCTTTGCATTTCTCGGCGGAACGACATCATCGTAAAGCGCAGAGAAAAGCCACGAACGGGTCGGGTCTACCCGATGGGCTATTCGCAATGGTTCAATACTGTTGAGCATGCTTCGCACTTCGCTTTCCTGCAATCCACTCTTCATCAACTCCTCCCGCACTTGTGCGGATTCCTTCTTGCCGTCCATCAACACACTATAAAGATCTCCACCTGCCAGAAATACGATGACGCGATGGTATCCATGATCCAGTCCAGCCGTGGTTGCTGTCACAAAGCCACCTAGACTTGTGCCTTGCAAAGATATCCTAGTCGTGTCGACCATCGGCATGGTTGACACGGCATCTTTGGCTCGGCGTGCGTCAGCAATTCCCTGTTGCAATGCACCGACTAAGTTGATGTCTTTAGGGCGTCCGCCGGGACCACGGCGAACACCGTAGTAAGGCAATTGCATCATGAAGGTATGGATCCCTTTAGCTCGAAGTGCTTTCGCAATCACTCTGCCGATCGTCATGCCGCTGCCGGATTCGTGAACGATAACCGCAGCCGGTGCTACAATCGGCTGCCCGGATTTGTCTTTGACTTGGTACCATTCCATCGCGACTTGATCGTTCAACGCGTTGCCACTGGGCTTCGAACTGGGGAATCGAACCAACCAATCACCGCAGTCTTTTTGAGCTGATTGCAAGTACACCGGAAATTTCTCAGGCTGCCACTTAAGTCCGTCCAGACAGAGTTTCGCATCGGCGCTCGTTTCAACGCCGATGTCCAACGAGTCGACAGCCTCAAATTTGGAATGCGTCGATAACACTACCTTTTCGGCTGTGCCAACTTGTCCTGGCATCTGTTTGAGCAAATCCTGCAGATCCAATTTGACGTAGGGTCGTTCCGCTGCTGGATGCTTGTGATCCGCGTTCGCGATGAAGAGAACACCATCTTCTGGCACGAAAAGGACGTTGTGCAAATTGGACGACATGGCAACCGGACGAGACATCAGAGCTTTGGCAGAGTCGGCATTAAAAGTCCCGTATCCTGCCTTGATGCGTTTTCTCAATTCCTCCAATCGCGATCCAGCAGACATCACGACGGCGTCTGGAATGCCATCCCCCAGTAATGCATGGGCTTCGCCTGGGGCCACAAATTGCAACGACTCTGGCGTAGCGGCAACGCCCACCGCCGAACGATCTTCGCCATCGGCAAAGACATAATAGTATTCGCAGGTTCGCGGGTTGTTTCGCCAAAGCTGTTTGACTTGTTCGAGCGAGGAACACTCTTCCAGTCCACGTCGCATGAGGGTCGCCATCGGGACGCCGTCCCATTGACCTTCTCCCTTGCCCCCCATTTCACCAAGTGATATTTTTTCGGCGTTCATGCCACTCACGCTGCCGGTGAAGCCTGCGTAGCCAACGTTCGCGAATGGAATCATCCCATTGGGAGCGACGATGAAGGTAGTGGCGGCATCTTGCAGGCCAATCGTTGTCATGTAGTCGAGGACTCGGCCGTGATACAGTTTGCCACCTTCGGTCGCTTTGCCGAACAGTGCAAAGCCTGAGCAATGAAACATTTCGGGGAAAACATTGAGGGCCTCTATCAAATCAGGATTCAGTTCGAGGCTCGCTGCCAGAGCTCTTGTTTCGGCTTTATGTCGCTCAGGAATATGCGGTGCCAATTTCGCATAGGCGGTCTCGAGGTCTTCGCGAAACCATCGCCCAGTTACTATCGTCTGAGCCGTACCGAAGGCGTACATGACCGAATCGATGCATCGGATGGCCTCCTGTTTGAGCAGTTTGCCATGGGCGTACCCGATTTCTTCGGGCGTGCCTTGCAGCAATGCAACCCGCTGACCATCGACCCATCGCAACTCGCCATGTTCCAAATTCTTGGCGCGTTTGGATGGCGAAGTCAGCAGTGCCGAAGGGGCCAATACCTCCAGGGTTCGCCGAACGCCACGGGCGAGTTGCTTTTCTAGTTCAGCCCGCTGCAGATGATGAACACTCATACCAGTAAACGCATCAAAACTCCTGGGCGCTTCGACTGATTTCACCAATCGGATATTCACTTTCGTGCCATCGATCTCGGCCTGCACTTGTTGTCCGTCCGGTGCAAATCGGATTTGTGCGTTGTCGACCAGCCAAGCTTGCTTGTCATTGGAGAATTGTAGATTTGTTAGAGAAAAGAGCGTTCCAGCCAAATCCTCGGCGTTGGAACTGGCTAACAATTGCGTTCCAAACCGAACGGCAGTTCCTGCACTCACCAGTCGATTGACGATGCCTGTTGGCTTGAGGTGATCTTCAGTATCAATGTTGCCGGTCCCAAGGTAAACGATCTTGTGTTTGGGCACGCAAAAAGCCATTCCGTCCGGGCGACGACGCAATTGGACGGCATAGTCAGCGTGTTCCAACTCCAGATCAAAGGACTCTTCATCGAACTTGACGAGCTTGAATTGAACCGGTTGCGGATTCCCTTCGATCCTTGGATTGCCAGTTCCGTCCAATGTGAATTGTGCCATTTGACCTGAAAGAAGCTGGAGCCACGGTTCAAGCTGTTTTGACAACCGAGCCACGTCATCTGCTTGGGCGTACGGAGACAGGTTTAGTAAAAAGAAAAATGCTACGACCGCGACCCGATGATTGCCGTTTTTCATGATTTGACTTTCGGTGGTTACCAGATTCGAACGCGTTTGTCGGGGTTGATAAACATTTGCGAATCCGGCTTGATATTAAAAGCAGCGTAAAACGGGTCTAAGTTGGATACAATTCCGTTGCAACGATATTGGCTAGGCGAGTGAGGGTCGGTGAGCAATCGCTTTTTGAGCTCTTTATCCCGGTACTTACGACGCCAGACTTGAGCCCAGCCGATAAAGAACCGCTGATCTCCGGAAAAACCGTCCATGACCGGAGCATCTTTGCCATCCAAGGAAAGCTGATACGCAGTATAAGCAACACTCATACCGCCTAGGTCGCCAATGTTTTCACCGAGCGTGAACTTCCCGTTGATGCTATCCGTCGGAAACGGTTTGTAAGAATCGTACTGTTTGACTAGTCGCATCGATCTTGATTCAAACTCCTCTTGGTCGGTTGGTGTCCACCAGTTACGCAGGTTCCCCTTGCCGTCGTATTTGCGGCCGCTATCGTCGAAGCCATGACTGATTTCGTGCCCAATGACGGCGCCGATACCTCCGTAATTAACCGCATCCTCCGCGTCCAAATTAAAGAACGGTGGCTGAAGAATCGCCGCCGGAAAGACTATCTCGTTCATCAAAGGATTGTAGTAGGCGTTAACGGTTTGCGGCGGCATGAACCATTCGTTGCGGTTGATTGGTTTGTCAAGCTTGTTGATCTGATAGTTGTGTTCAAATTCAGATATTTCGCCCATATTTGCGATAACGTTATCGGGCACGATTTTCAAGGACGAGTAGTCTTTCCACACGTCGGGGAAACCGATTTTGGGAGTGAATTGTGCGAGTTTTTCTTTTGCTTGCTTCTTTGTTCCGTTGCCCATCCATTCCAATTGATCGATTCGTTTTTCAAAGGCAACCATCAGGTTTTTGACCAGGATGTTCATCTTCTCTTTGGATTTTGGGGAG
>JANPNA010000052.1:0-2299 GCA_031427235.1 Pirellula sp. | reverse complement strand
GAACGACTTCCAAGGAAACAAGATGGGCGAGGACGGATTGCTGGGTGTTGGCGGAACCAGTAAAGAACGCTTTGGCGACCATCGAATGCATATCGAGTTTCGCACGCCGTTTCAGCCGGACGACTCAGGACAGGGTCGAGGTAATAGTGGTGTTTACATTCAAGGACGATATGAATTGCAGGTGCTCGATTCGTTTGGCCTAACTGGCGAGAACAACGAATGCGGTGGTATCTATCAAATAGCTAAGCCCTCAATCAACATGTGCTACCCGCCGCTTTCATGGCAGACATACGACATCGATTTCAAAGCGGCAACCTATGACGCATCAGGAAAGAAGTCGAGCAACGCGAAACTGAGCGTGAAGCACAATGGAGTTACTATTCACGATGGTTTGGAGTTGCCAAAGGGAACACCCGGCAAGGACGAAGAAGCCGACAAACCAGGTCCTCTCTTCTTGCAGGATCACGGCAACCCGGTTGTTTTCCGAAACATTTGGGTTCAAAAAACAAGCAAGTAGGACCAGCGGCTGACTGGTGAATCCTAACCCGAAGCGTGAGCGAGGAACAATATCGCCAGTCCCTCACTTACGTATCGGGTTGTGATTGCTTGCCCAGCTACCATTCGCGTTGCCGCTTTAATCACAACGACAACCACTTCATTTCTTCATACGGTATTAACCGTTTCTTCATCTAGATTCGATGGGGCTCGTAGATACTCTGCCCCTGTATGGTGCTGCGTTGGGTGGCAACATCGCAGGATTTTTCTTTAAGAGGGGTAAGTTACAGGCCATGAAACGATCTTTTCTCAAACAATCGGCGGCTCCGCATCACGTCCGTTCGGGTTTTACTTTGGTGGAATTGCTAGTCGTTATTGCAATCATCGGCATTTTGGTAGGGTTGCTCTTGCCAGCCGTTCAAGCCGCTCGCGAAGCTGCTCGACGCATGCAATGTTCGAACAACGTCAAGCAACTCGGCTTAGCTGTTCACAATTTCGAATCGGCTTTTAAGAAATTGCCATCGTCCGGTCAATGCGGATCGACAGGCTCGACAACAACCAGTTACACGATTCATTCGGTACCGACTCAACTGCTCCCGTATATCGAGCAGACGGTTCTGTACAACATGTTTGACACCAGCTCGAACCCATTCACTTTGTATTCCGCAACGCTGCAGCCCAACGGACACTACGCCACACCGACTGGGGCATTGCTCCACAAAAACTCCAAAGGTCGGACCTATGACGATCCAGGATTTCCTTCCGGTCAAGCTGCTGCAAAGTCCCAGGTTCCTGCCTTCCTTTGCCCATCGGCTCCTATTGATGGCTTGTCGCGAGACCCGGTGCATGGCTATGCTGGCTTCGACTACATGTTCCCTGATTTGTCGGACATTAATTCGACTGCTGGGAGTGCCAACTTCGGAGGCCGTGAGCTCCCAACAGGTTCCGCCGAATGGGTTAGGCAAGTCGTGGCTGGGATGCTCACTTGCGACAACAGTGGTCTTTCACGGACAACCGATGGCACCACCAACACAGTCCTGATGTTTGAAGACGCATCCCGTTCCCATCCCAATGTGTCTCGATTTGGAGCTTTGTCCGCACGTAATTCGCCGGTTTCTGCACCAGCAGATTCCATTTCGTGGACTGGCGGTTCTTCCGGTGGGCGCCGCGTGTTTTCATGGGCTGACCCTGATGCCGGTACCAACGGTTATTCCGGTCCAAGCAACGCCCTTTCCCCAGCGTCGAAGCTTGCGAAAATCAACAATTATGGGCAAGTCATCGGTGGACCGGCCGAATGTCGCTGGACCGTCAATAACTGCGGACCGAACGATGAGCCCTTTTCCTTTCACACTGGCGGTGCCAACGCAGCCATGGGGGACGGATCGGTTCGATTCATGTCCGCTAGCACCGATGGTGTCATCCTCAAGTTCATGGTTGGCGCACAAGATGGCAATGTCATTAACGCTCAAGAATAGGTTGGGAATTCAATGAAAAATCTACTAGCGGTTCTTTCCTTAGTCGTCCTGGTCGGTTGCGGTTCGACTGCGTCCCCGATGCCCGCTTCATCCATCGTCAAAGGAAAGCTTGAGACATCCTCAGGCAAACCGATTGGCAATGTGATGCTGACACTACAGCCACTGGGTAACGGTCACCCGGCACCGTTGCAGGTGTCTGAGGATGGTACTTTCCAAGGGGAGATTGTCCCCGGAAAATACGCTTACTACGTCGCGAAGTCCTTTGCGAAAGATTCCGAAAAGGCCTTGAAGTTGGTGAATGCAAAATACTACGAGGCGTCTATGACTCG
>JANPNA010000051.1:0-18353 GCA_031427235.1 Pirellula sp. | reverse complement strand
ATTCGTAACCTGAATTCACCGGCATCGATCTTGGGAAAGATATCGACGCCAATTCGCGAAACGGTCGACCAAATCGCCAGTCCGCAGACACCCAAATAGACTGGAACGACGATCCAACGGGCTGCTATCATACCTTTGGTCCAACTTCGGAATCCAGTTACCAAGAACGAATCGCGAGGTTGCTGGTCGGTTTTTGAAGGGTGATGACGCAACAGCCAGATGCAAAGGATGGGGACGAGCGTACTGGATAACAAGTAGGACCCGACCATCGCAAAGCCGACCGCCAGCGAGAGAGGATAGAAGAGTTCTCTCGGAGCCCCTTGCATAAAGAACGTTGGCACAAAGACTGCCAAAATACAGAGCATGGCAAGAAGTCGCGGAATGGCGGTCTGATGATTTCCGTTCCACACAGCGATCGCAATCGAAGAGGATTTTCGCATTTGCGTATGAATGTTTTCGATCTCCACGGTGGCTTCATCCACCAGAATTCCAACGGCCAGCGCAAGCCCGCCGAGAGTCATTAAGTTGATGGTCTGGCCGGTGAGCCAAAGCCCAACGATAGAGAACAAGATGGCTAGCGGTATGTTGAGTACCACCACCAGGGCGCTTCGCCAGTCTCGCAGAAAAAGGAGAACCATGAGCCCGGTTAACAAGGCACCGAGAAAGCCTTCTGTGGCTAAGCTGGTGATAGCCCGAGTAACGTACGGAGACTGGTCAAATTCGAAAGAGACCTTAATGTCGCTGGGTAGTTCCTTTTGCATCTTGGGAAGCGCCGTCTTGATCTCATCAATGACATTCATGGTCGAGGCATCCGCCCGCTTGGTCGCCAAAATGTAGACCGCGCGTCGTCCGTTGACGAGCGCATAACCGGTGGTCGTATCGCTCGCGTCTTCGATGTTCCCGATGTCGCGTAAGTAAACGGTCTGAGCACCGGTCGTAAGCGGGATTTGTCCTAGGTCGCGAATGTCGCGAACCATGGCATTGGTTGGTACGGAAGGATAACTGTCTCCCAGCCGAACGTTGCCGGATGGGCTGATCGTATTCCCTTTGGTCAATGCACCGATGACGTCGTCAGGCGAGAGGCCGAACGCTCTGAGTCGATCGGGGTTGGCACGGATGACTATACTCCGCGCCGATCCTCCAAAGGGTGGCGGTGCCGAAACGCCCGGCAGCGATGAAAACATCGGACGAACCTTAAAGAGGGCTTGGTCCTGGATTTCAGCGATGGTTTTGGTACCGCTGGACAAGACGAGATAGCCAACCGGAACACTCCCGGTGTCGAATCGCATGACGAAGGGTGGAACCGTACCGGGTGGCATCATGGCCCGAGAGCGGTTGACGTAGTTAATAGTCTCCGCCATCGCCTGTGCCATGTTCGTCCCAGGGTGAAAGATCAGCTTCATGAGGGCTGTTCCCTGAACGTTGCGGCTCTCTACGTGGTGAATGCCGTTGATGTAAAGAAAGTGGTATTCGTAGTAATTTGTCAGTAGCCCTTCCATCTGGGCTGGATCCATCCCTCCGTACGGCTGACAAACGTAGATTACAGGTAGATTGAGCGAAGGAAAAATATCGATCGCCATCCGTTTAATCGGAAGCTCGATCCCCTTCCCCTTCAACCAGTCATCGACGGATTTGGGGCGAATGACCCCCAGACCGACAATGACCAACGCAATCAAACCGACAAGAACGCTTCTTGGCTGGCGAAGCGCAAAATGGAGGGGGTTCATTCGGTGGAAATCTTCGCTGGGGAATGGCTGATTATTACTCGACCACCATTGTAGTCTCACCACGGAAAAACAATAATGGACTGGTCAAAACGGCAGATCACTGCTTGTGACAGCGGTGCAAAAGAATCGAGACATTTTGGGAGTAATTGTGTCACATTCATTGCGATTTCGAGACGACATCGAATGGGTGCTCTATTCCGAAAGTGAGAAATGGGTGGCCAGGGATCCCCTCAATTCCTCCTTCTTTTACTTTAGCCAATTGGAATTCTCCGCGGCGAAACTGCTCAACGGGAAGAATTCGCTGCTGGATGTGGTAAATGCCATCAACCAACTTCACCTGGGGCCTCCGATTTCGGAACAATGGCTACGGGTCTTAATTGGTAAATGGAGCGGTTCGCATCTTTTGCTTCCGACCACAGAAAGACGTTCCATAAATGCCTCGCGGACTTGGCCAGCCAGAGCTACGCGGGCGATGACACAACTAGTACTCAGTCCGCTATCGATCCGCGTCCCAATCTTGAAGCCTTCCGAGTTTTCGTTATGGTTTCGCAATTTGGCGTTCGTTCTTTTTCATCCATTCGTGGTAACGCTCACTCT
Organism: Pirellula sp.; assembly: GCA_031427235.1. Lineage (GTDB taxonomy): Bacteria > Planctomycetota > Planctomycetia > Pirellulales > Pirellulaceae > JBKCUI01. Next base: position 16,029 of record JANPNA010000051.1, on the reverse strand, counting down.
GGTTGTCTCGATAGCGTGTGTTATTTTTGTCCTCAATCAGTTATTGCAAACTCCAAATTGGATAGTCTTTGATCTTCGAAAAATTCAAGGAGACCGATGGATTGCGATCTTGATCAGCTATCTCGTCGTGAAAACCCTTCACGAGCTGGGGCATGTGTTGGCCTGTGTTCGATGGGGAGCTCGGTGTCGAGAGATTGGCGTGCTCTTTTTGTTTTTTACGCCTTGTTTGTACTGCGACACGACCGACTGTTGGAAGCTGCCCTCCAAGTGGCAGCGGGCCGCCATCAGCAGTGCGGGACTGTACGTCGAGGTCATACTGGCTTGCATCGCGTCGATCGTATGGTTGACGGCCTATGACGGCTTGGAGCGAACGGTGGCGGCCAGCGTTATGCTGATGTGTTCGCTTGGCACCATTTTTGTCAACGGAAATCCATTCTTTCGTTACGACGGCTATTACATACTCTCGGATTTGTGGGGAGTCCCGAATCTGGCTCAACAAAGTTCATCGGCACTTTGGCGTATTTTTATTTTTTGCCTCGGCGGGCGCAAATGGCGATCGGACGAATTTGACAGGAGTATTTTTGCCCTTGCCGGTTTTGCTTTGGTATCGACGTTGTATCGATTGACGGTGCTAATTCTGGTGATGTGGCTCGTTTGGAACACGCTAGTCCCGCTGGGCATGGGGCTCTTTGCATTACTGATTTTCGCAACAACTGGCCTTGGTATACTCGTTGCTGTTTCTCGTTTCCTTCATAGTCTGATGACGGAGTTCTTTGCTCCCATGCCAATTCGATTCGTTCGGTTTGCCTTTTTGATTGCGATCCTCGTGGCGGGCCTTTACTTGGTAAGCGTTCAACGGGTGTCTGGCCACGTTCGCGCTCGCGGCTACTTGGACTTTGGAGACAAGGTGCCAATCTACGCAGCCCAAGCGGGCTCCATCAAGTTTGTGTCAGACAAAATGGCATCCAGCGATCTGCATTTCGAAAAAGGGGACCGAATGTTCGAAATCGACTGCCCCGAAAAAGAACTGGAACGGATCAATCTCCGCAATGAGATTTTCTACACCAAGTCGAGAATCGAGATTTTAAAGAAGTCGTCCGTCAACGAACGCTCGACGTCCTACGAGCTACCGCCGCTTCTTGAATTGGCGAAAGACTTGGAGGCAAAACGAGTACTGCTTGCTCCAGAAATTGAGTTACTGACACAGTCTGCTCCCAAAGATGGTTTCTTCGTACCCTCCGCCGCGCGCGTTGCTCTCTCGCTTACAGCCCCGATCGATGTTCGGTTGTTAACATCTCCGATCCACCCCAATTCGCTCAATTGCACGGTCGAGAAAGGAACCCAATTGGGATGGTTCACACCCAAAAATGAAGTGGTTTTTCAATCGCTCATATCGGAATCCGACATCAAATCGCTTCAAATCGACAGTGCCGCAACTTGCATTCTGGACTCAAGCACTGGTCTGACGCACCCTTGCAAAATCATCCGCATTTCCCCAGACCCAATCGAGGCAATGCCATCCGAATTGCTTGGTGACTCGTACGTCATCACTCAACGCAATGAGAAGGGAATGTTCGTGCCAGACTCGCCATACTATCAAGTCACCGTCCGACCGGTCAGGCCCATCTCGTCCCATATCAAAGGCTCACGTGCCACGATCCATTTTCAACTTGCACCGAGAACTGTACTGCAACACATCGTTCGATACGTTCAGCTAACGTTCAAGCCGTTAAGATAGAGCTAAACCATTGTCGCCTTTTGCTCCGCAAAAGCGCGCTAAGGCGAACGGCAGAATGAAAAGTACCGTACGCTGGGACCATTGTCCCAGCCAATTGTTCGTTCGGGACGATGGTCCCAAACTACCGCTGGTAGATTCCAATCTGCCGCTCGCCTAACGAGGCGCACTTTCGCGGAGCGAAAGGCGACAATGATCAAATCACAGCCTCTGAGACGGGGGTTATTTTGCAGCGATCGGTGGGGGTAGAAGAAGCCTGGGATCCAATGGTGGTAGAACGGGAGGCTTGGGCCGATTTCGCCGGCGAAGATGAAGAACGACTTGCTTCGATTCACCCGCCTTGAGCATCACGGTCTCTTTCGCAGCATACTCGGCTCCCGTTTCGTTTTTCAGCACGCCCTCGATCTCGAATTTGTAGTTCTTACCGGGCGTTAGTCCTCGAACAATGTAAGGACGGGATGAGCCCATGGTGAAGGTAGGTTCACCATTGATCGAGACAATGGCTTTTTCCTGAACGATGACGGTCAAATTGATCAGTTCGACAGGGTTGTCTATCTCGGCTAGCAGAACATCCGCGTCCGACATCGGAGGCAAGCTGGATTCGTAAACCATTCCATCGCCGCCAGAACCAGATCGGTGGCAAGCACAACCGCCTTGCCCCAGCGCAAGCGATGTTGTTGAGCTCCATGCTAGAACCGAAACGACCCCTCCACAAATACTCCACTTCAATCTGTTCATCTCAAAGCTCCCAAAAAACAACAAACAACCGACACCTGGCGCGAGAACCAAGCTTGTTATCGAGAGAGGTTGCAAAATTCCTGACGCAATTCAAAAACTCGCCGCATTTGCAGTTTGCCAGGATTAGCACGATTGTGACAACACCGCCGCCAACTTGCCGTTTCCGCTACTTCACGAATCCCTTGTTTCGGAAATAGAAGTACTTGAGTTGCCCTTGTGACGCACCCTCTTTTAGATCCCTCAATCGGAACAAAAAGACATTGATGGGGTTTTCATGCGATCCGCTAAGTTCAAACTCATGGCGCTCGCTTTCCGTTTCTGGATTCGTCGTCGTCTCGGGAAAAGTGCGTCTCGCGCTTTGAGCCTCGGGACAATAAACAAAAAGCCGATCGTCATCGTTCGACTTGACGGTCACCGAGACGCGGTTGTCCGAACGAATGCAATGCACTCTCCCGTCTTGAACAACCGTTGATGCCTTTGGTCCCAATGGGACTCGCATCGCTTTGTCAGGAACTTCGTCCGAGAGCCAGACCTCAAAGTCCATTTGCTTTGAAAACCACTGTTTGTTTTGTCCCCACGGAACCAGGGGAAATCGCAAGACAGGATAGTGCGTTCTCGAGAGGTAGTCGACATCACAAAGCAAATAGGTTCGCGAGACATCTCCACTGAATGGTTTCAATAGCCCCACCGCAAATTTCGGAGGGACCGTAAAAATCCTTCTTTCACTTTCTGGCGACTTTCCTCGAATCGCCGTCTCCATTATCAGTTCGCGTTTGGAGCCACCGCTCGGTTCAGGAATAGGACGAGCGAACAAACTTAGGCCAGTATCACTGGTTTCAAAGCCCATATTGAAATAGCTGGCGTTCGTCTCCAAATCGAATTCCATAAAATTGAGCTCGTTGATGTCCGATCTGTACCGCAGTTCCAGTTTTTGATTGCCTGTGATCCATACCTTCGCACGCTGCTTTTGGAGAACGCTATCTCCCATGCTTTCCACTTCAGCCACGGCCCAATATGGAACCCCATCGTACGGGATCTTAATCTCTTCCCCAAACCTGCCTTCCGCGATCAGACGTGATTGAGTGTCGTCCGCAAGGACTCGAACCTTGGATCGCGGAAACGACGCCAGGAGATCCTGAGTGGCTTCGCTAAAATCGTTGTAAAGGAATTTGGTGTCACGTTTGGTTTTCCCGATTTCCGACAGACGCCGCAGAAGAGTCGCAAGCTCGTCATTGGACTTTTTTGCCTGATCGCGCGCATCTAGTTCAAGCCCTCTAAAATAATTGTCGTTCTTGAATTGAAAGACAAAGAGCGATGCCTTGGATTGCTTGATTTCTTCAATCACATTTAGGTAGTCTTTGTTCTTGCCTTTGTAATAAATATAGTCTGCGGGGTCATTCGGTTCAGGGACAGGCACGTCGTTGCTCCCATCGCTCACTACGACGATGCGCGTCCTTCCATCCAGTTGCAATTGGCAGGCAACGTAAATGGCATCGTAGAGCGGCGTGCAACCGGATGGGCCAACGATCCCCGACCGAACAATGCTTTCGATTTTGGACATGTCACTACCGCGTTCGATATCGGAATAAAAGATTTGGTCCCCGATCGGATGGTCTTTTAGCCCAATGCTGCTCGCTAGTTGAATCGACATGTTCGGGTCCTCGCCCTTGGATTTTCTTAACTTGAGCCCGAAGGGTATGAGTCCAACCTGCACCGGATTCTCCCCAGTCATGTTTAGGTTTTGAATTTCACGGAGCAGACTCGATACGGTTTTCTTCGCATCGGCATGAGATTCCTTCATCGAAGCGGAACAATCCAAAAGGATCCAGACAGTAATAGGCTCAGAATTTTTGGCGGTTACCTGGAGCGTCGAATCCTTTCTCGCTACACGCTCAAAGGTGATCTGATAGCTGTTTTTGGGCGTCGGTGAGGGAATGGGATAGTCATGGAAATGACCGCGAAGCGAGAGAGAGAGTTTGTCCTCTCCCACCGATTCTGTAGGTAGCTGCAGCTCGCTTGAGGAGCTAGGTTGATCTAGACTCAGCGATTGTGCTAGTTTTTTCGAACTTGCCGAAAAAGGCTTCCGCAAGGGTCTACCTAGTTTGATAGCAGCCATGGCTTGCCAGGGCTGCGTCTTCAAATCGACACGCACCTTGCTCCAGCGTTCGGGAATCGCTCCCGACTCGACGGCTGTCGCCGATAGTCGCAATTCGATGTCTTTGATTTCATGGCAAGCCTGTTCTTCGAGTCGATTCAAGGATTCGGGATCGGTGTCAATCGCCTTCGATGCGAGAGGGAATGGACTGAGAATATCGCGAGGGCGTTGGTACTGGTTTGCAATCCTTTGGAAAAAATATTTGTTATTGCGAGGAGCATTGAGATCGCCATCGCCCCAACGGGACAAAAACAGTCGTTGAATTTGAACGCGGTTGTAATTGGCTTGGCTGAGCCGTTGAAACTGCACAACCGCATTCCATGGCCACTCGTTCTCATTGACGCAATCTGCGGACGCGCGTTGTCCATAAGCGCCCGCTTGAATGCGCGCGCTGTAGTTCGTATTGTAGATCGCTCGCCACAATTCCTTTGCGAGCGATGGTGGCGATCCAGGAAATCTTGTTTCCAAACCGACCCGTAAATCCCGTTCTGCGATCGTAGCAAACCAGTCGCTCTCACGAATATCTTTGAGTCGACTTTTGAAAACGTCGGCAATCCTGCGGGGTGTGCGGTGTGAAATTTCAGTGATTGCATCCTCTCGGTTATCGCCCGTTGGGTTGCTATTAGTACGAGGCTCTTCCTTGACCTTTTCATAGTAACTAGCCAGTTGAGAGTGAAATTCTTTCCGCGTTTCCACCGGTAGCATAGGCCAACGCAGCGCGATACGGCAGTTGCGGATCGTCTCCGCATCTCGTTTTGCAAGTACTTTTTGAGATGCAAACTCCGTGTTCAATTCCGAGATTACGGCATCCAATTTGACATTCGGACCGATGCTCAGGGGAATAACGGCAGTATCGGGATTCAACAAAAAGTTCTTCGTTTCGACCGCGATTCGAATGGCATCTCCCAGTTCCTTGGCAAGTGTTTCGAACTGCGATTCCGATCTCGTTGGATCCTTGGTGGAGGTGCCCGCAACATACCGATGCAATCGCATGAGCGCCGCCAAAGCATGAGGTGCCATTCCAAAGGCGAGATCACGACTCTCCATACCTGCATCGAGTTGGTCTTTCATGGTCCTGAGCCCCAACAGCGGGCTCTCTAGTGTCGCAAGTTTCTTAATGCAGAGATCGAATTGATTTGCGATCAAATGATCGAAGGCTTGGAGAAATTCTCGATCGAGTCCCATCAATCGTTGTTCGGTCCACCAACTCAGTTCGGCATTGGGAGACGACGCAATTCCTTGAAGTTCAGAAAACGCGGCAATGGATTTGGCAACGGCTTCGCTGGCCTCGCTGAACGACTTTTCGGTTGCGTTCTCCCAATCGATTTCATCCAACAAGATCTTAAGGATTTGGATTTCCAACCACTCGGTATCGTCATTTCCCTCGGGCGATCCAATGTATGCTAACGCACTCGCCATTTTCACCTTGGTGAACGCACGTGCCCATCCACTCGCCTCGTTAGCTTTCGCATATTTCTCCATGACGCTCCAAACCTGCAAGCATCGATCATTTCTCGGAAGTTTCGCCAACTCCGGATTCGGGTCGCTTCCGGTTCCTTGCGCCCCGGATTGCCAAAAAGGTGGATTGGACAGCCAAGGCGTCTCCGAGGCATTCGATTCCGCAAGAACTCCTGATGAAAAGAAATTGCAGGGCCGAACAAGGCTATGTGATTTCGCTTCCACCAAACTAGCTCGCCGAGCAAACATCGCGCTCGCTTTCAGTTTGTCTAGATTCTGTCCCGCTTGATCGAGATACTCGGACCAAACGGTAGGACTGGCATTGTTTTCTGCTAGATCTTCCATCAGGATGAGTTGCGATTCAATCTCCGCATACGCAAGCGGGTCCCAGCGACTGCACGATCGAAGCTTCGCAAAATCCTCCCAAAGCTTGTCGATTTGTTGGAACTTGTCCGCAAGCTGCTGCTTCGAGGTTCCGGTTGCGACAAAATCATCCTTTTTAACTCCGGTTGTTTCAAATAACCTGATCGATGACTTTCGTTTGACCGTGATTTCCGACATCAAAAATTTGGGGGTTTGGTGCGCGACCCGATGCATGGCAACCCAGCGGCGAACATTGTCTGATAACTGATGCTCAAACGCTTCCAACGTGAAGACTTTCTCTGAGGAGCCAAACCCCGAAACAATTCCTTGGAAAAAATAATGTGCAAACACAGAGTTTGAGAACTCTGGCGCCATCCAACTCTCTTGCGCTTCATCGCAGGGTAACGTGAGAATCAGTTTGTCTTGCAATGCGCTTTCGAGACCTCGAAACGCTTGCTCGAATGCATGGAACGGAAACGCTAGGTCACCCAGATTGGCAACGACAGAAGGTTGTTTTACATCCAGCGCAACCCACGCAAAGCATCTTGGCTTGGTCTGTTTTGCGACCCGTTCCAGAAATTTCCCGATCGGTAATCCGCGTTGGTCACTTTTCGAACCGTAGGGATCTTCATTCTCAGCCACCAAAAGCCATTCACTGGCTTCGGAATCCGTTGCCCTTGCAATGTAACAACTAACGAAGTATGCCGTAATATTCTTTCCAGGCCCACCGCCTTGAAAGCTTCCGGAGGAAGCCAATCCGGTTGACTTCATCTCAGAATAGCTCTTGATCCAGTTCTCGTTCCGTCCAACCTCTTTCAGAAACTGTTCCTGAAAGGTTGGGTTCGGAATCGACGGAGAAATATTATTGAGAGGTATAGTCTTTCCAAGCTGCAGCGTTTGAGAACTGTATGCGTTCTCACCAAGATCGCGCACGCTGTAAACTCGAGAGGCACTGACAATCAACGGGAGCTTTGGGTTGCGTCGTAAAATAACGACGACGAAGGTGATGATCGACCCAAAAATGATCAGACCGAGGAATCCAACGATTGCCGACTTTTTCAGAATGAATGTCTTGGGAGCAGGACTCGCGGTTCCGCCTGTCCATGAACGCTCTCCAGCGGATGAGCCAGCAACGGAACGTTTTGATTTCGCTCGCCAATCCTTACTCTCAGACGGAGATTTTTCTAAGGGAGGGATAACCGGTAGTTTCCTCGGAGTCCTGTCCTCGGGTGATTTCCTCCCGCCCTTCTCATTTCCTCCACGCCAGTCCGACATTTTCGATACTTACCCTTACAGATTCGCAAATTGAGTGTGTGGGTGCTCCCACTCGACTTCACACTCTATTTTGTAGCATATCGCTCTGAAGGATGCTTGTTGTTTTTCGCGGCTGGGCAACAAACTAAGAAGATTGCTTCTATGACATTGACTCGCCGTCAAAGTCGCAAAATTGCGATTAAGCATCGTGCGGAAAATAAGTGGCATAGGCTTCCAGCCGGAACAGTGCCGATTGTGGGCTGAGGAAGAAGGTTTTGTATTTGAGCGATTTGTAGAATTTGTGTGCTGCCGCTGGCACTGGGGAATGGTTCTTAGCAAGTGGTGATTCGATTCCGATTTGGAGTGCTGGGATTCATCCCAGCTTTTAGATCACGCAGCGGCGGATTGAGATTCGATACCGATGGTCGCAAAATGAATTGCCAATGAGCACCCGCTCTAGAGAGAAGGTAACAATCTCCTGAGATGAACTCAGGGGGATTGCGACGAACGCGAAATGAACTCAGAAGGATTGCGGGCTACTTGTTTGCTTTCTTACCCTTTCCAGACTTTTCTTTGAATGCGTTTTGAGCTTGTTCCGGCAACTTGGCGAGTTGTTCCGCGGTCAGCAACTTGCCGATCTCGACGCGAACTTTTTCAAGCATTTCCTCTGTTTCCTTAAAGACTTTGGTTTGGTCCGCGGTCAAACCCATGGCTGCTTCGACTGCCGCTTGCATCTCCTTGCCCTTCTTTCCCGCTTCTTTCGCGGCTTTGGACGCTTCTGTTCTTTTATTGAGGACATCGGCGGTGATTCCGCTTTGAGTGCGTTTTGCAGCAACTTCTTTTGCGACCTTCTCAAACATGTCTTTGATCTTGGTCGTCGCTTCTTCTTTCAGTTCGGCCTTTTCAAGTTGCTTCATGAACTGTGTTACCATCGCCTTGGCTGGATCCTTCTTGCCTCCTTTTTCCTGTGCGCTCAAGGAAACAGAACTGACAAGAATGGCGGCGACGGCGATGAGGGAAAGGATGGACTTCTTCATGTGGGATACCTTCTAAGGAAAAGAAAAACAGAAGTGGAAACGATTAAGCGAACAATTGTGGAATGATGTTACCGTCTCGAACCAGCGTGATCGGACGCCCGGTTTCGGTCTTGTATTCTTGCTTGGGATCAATTCCCAAATTGTGATAAAAGGAGGCTGCGACGTCGCTTGGCGAAATAGCATCGTTGGCCGGACCAGCAGCGGTTTCGTCGCTCTGTCCGATCACTTGACCACCGCGAATCTTGCCGCCTGCCATCAACATGAACATGCAACGCGGATAGTGATCGCGACCCCCTAACGTAGCACGTGTATTGATCTTTGGCGTGCGTCCGAACTCGCCAGTGACCATCACGGAAGTCGATCCGAGCAGCCCCTTTTGTTCCAGCCCATTCAACAGCGCCGATACGCCGCCATCGAACTTCGGTAACAGTTTGGTCTTGAGGTTGTTGAAGATGTCGGTGTGGTTATCCCAACCACCGACGGAAAGGGAAACAAATCGAACACCAGATTCAATAAGCCGGACCGCCAGCAAGCAACTCTGTTCGAACGGGTCCGAGCCGAACTGAGCCGCAAACGAAGGAGCTTCTTTGGAAACGTCGAAGGCATACCGAGCGCGTTCGCTAGTCAGCATCGAATAGGCTTTGTCGCTAAAGCGATCCAGTCCAGTCAGTAACTGGTCGTGCCCCTCCATTGATGCGAACGTCTTGTCCAAATCGTGCAAGAGATTCTGGCGTCGATCGAGTTGTTCTACCGTAACTCCAGCACCGAGAGTGATTCCACGGACGTTGAAGGGTTGGCCAGCTTTGGGAGTCGCTCCGGTGTTCATGGGTGCGTATTGAATCCCCAAGAAGCCTGCGCGTTGTCCGCTGTTGGGAATCGCGACAAAGGGTGGGATATCGGATTGAACTGGCCGTTCTTTGCAAAGCACCGCGCCGTAGCCAGGATACTCCAGCGAAGCCAGTGGTCGGCTACCGGTATTGACGTATTCGCTACCTAGCTTGTGAGCAGCAAGGGTGTGCGAGACACCTCGAAGAATCACGTACTTATCAAAACTCTTTGCCATCTTGGGCAATTGTTCCGAAATAACCACACCTGGAACACTCGTCGGAATCGTCTTGAAGTCGCCACGGATACCATCGGGCGCGTCCGGCTTCGGATCGAAGGTGTCGAGATGCGATGGACCGCCATTGAGATCGATGAAGATTCCGGAGGTAGCATGGCCATCTTTTACTTGACCGGCTTCGGCCATTTTTAAATAGTTTGCTAACGTGAACGTGCTGGCGGAGAGTGCACCGACCCGAATGAAGTCACGTCGTTTGATTCCGTCGCAGTAGTCATGAATGGACATTATGGATTCCTTGTTGGGAGTTTTTGATGTGTTCGAGTTTACGGACCGTAGAGCCAAAGTCCCTCGCTTACAAAGTCCCTCGCTTACGCGTCGGGTTGGGAAACTGCGTCTTTCCCGGGAAGTAGTTGACTCGCGTCTCGGAGAGACACGACTACGATTAATGGTTCAAGATAAACTCTTTCGAGTTGATCAATACCCACAGGACATCACTGATGCCGTTGTAGGGGTTCTCGGCCATGGAAATGGCTGACGTTGATTTCTCGAGTTCAAACGAATTGGGCATGCGTGAAAGGGTACGAAGATAGACTTCCTCGACTACCTTTGTCGCGTTTTCGTCGCTCAATCCATTGCCGGATTTAGCCGGGGGCTTGTCCGAGTAAATGGCAAGCGTTGTTGCATCTTGATCGGAGGAGCCAGACGTGGAGGCGGTCAATTCGTGTAAGCGTTTTTCAGCCAGTGCCACGCTTGACTTGATTGCTTTGATGGCTTTTTCGTTCTCCTCTTTTCCCATTTGTAGCTCAAGCTGGCGCCGGAATTTCCGAACCTCTCGGTCCAGGACTTCCGCAGTGCGATTATCCTTTTTGTCCATGCGTGGCGGCGCTGGAGCAGGACCGACCCCGCTTTTTAGATTGTACTGTTTGGCGACCTGGGCTAGCCAACTGTGCTTTGGGTCGTTCATGGCTTTCAAAACATCCGCATCATTACGAATGAAGACAGTCTGAAGCAAACTCGGGTCACTGGATTTATCGCAGTCGCAATTGCTTTCGCGAATCGACCGTCCGAACACAGTCAACGCATAGTTCGAGAGAGCGTTCTTGCCACCTTTGTTTTGAGCACTGGCGCCTGCCATGGTCATGGCCCGTTCACTTTCCAAGTTGCACAATGAAATTGCTTGTTCGGTGTCCGACAAAGCAATTCGCAGGGCGTCATAGGCGGTCTCGGCTGGCAATCTTCGTAGCAAGGCATGTGAGAAATTGCGGCGATCTAACGAGTTAGTTTCGTTTGTCTGCCAACCGCGCTGATAGGTCGCCGAATTAAGGATCGTTCGGTGTAGCCATTTGAGATCATAGTGATTGTCAATAAACTCATCTGCCAAGTAATCAAGCAGCTCGGCATTGCTGGGTGCGTTGGCCAGATTAAGATCGTCCGGTGGATTGACGATTCCCGTTTGGAAATAGTGTGCCCAGATACGATTGACGATGGCCTTGGCAAAGTAAGGATTGTCTTTTCGTCGCAGCCATTCCATCAAGGGTACGCGTGGATCCGTTACGGTCGAGAGATCAACGTACTCCGCACCGAGCAAACGAGCCTGTGGCAGCTTCGTTGCGGCAACTTGCTTCTTGGCATTTTTGTCTTTCTCTTTGTTTGCGGCTGGCTTGCTTCCGCGCACATACAACTCAGGAAAAGGAATCATTTTGCCATCTTTGACTACTTCTTGGAGCTTTTTGCGCAGATCGTTTCCCTTGAGTGATTTTGCCAATCCAAGTTCGGTGAGCATTTTGTCAACGTCGTCTTTTGAAGTTGGCATGTAACTGTTTTGATTAGCCACGACTCCATCGAAGAGCCGTTCGAATTGGTCGAAGTCTTGTTTGGACCATTGGTCAAACGGATGCTTATGGCATTGTGCGCATTGGATGCGAACACCGCAAAATGCATAGGCGAAGGAAATGGCTTTTTCCTCAGCAGTTCTTTGGTTCTGCCGAGCCCAGTAATACATCATGTCGCTTCGGTCTGCAAAGCTCTTTCCTGATTCGTCTTTGCATATGCCGGTCATTTTCTCGCAATAGTCCGTATAACTCTCGCCGGGTTCCCTTGAGACAGCCGTGACAATTCCCTCCACTATTTGGTCATACGGCATGTTCTTTGCCACGCGTGCGTAGATCCATTGGTACCAGTGCTGGCTGGCGTACTGTGGCAAGGGCAAGAAGTTCTTCAATTGATCGTCGTTGTTGCCCGTCATGTCGCAAAGGAACGTCGTCCACCAAGCCGCATAGCCAGGCGAATCCAAAACGGTCTCGATCATTTTCGAACGTTTATCCGGTGAGGTATCGTCCAGGAATTTTCGGACTTGATCCGATGTCGGTAACGTGCCTGCTACGTCCAGCGAGATGCGTCGAAAGAATTCAGCATCCGTTGATTCGCTCGAAGGAGTGATGCCCAATTTGTCAAGTTTCTTTAGAACCAGCTTGTCGATTTCGGTTTTCGCACTCGCGATTTGTTGCTGGAGCTGACCGGTCTTTCCGATCGGGCGAAGCACACTCACTGGCACGACGGCGTTGTCGTAAGACACGACGACATGCGTATCCCCCGATTCACCGCACGTAACGAGCCCCTTTTCATCGATCTTGGCGATGGAGGTGTCGTTGCTGGCGAAACGGCAGAGGGACGTGACGTCCTCTTGAGAACCGTCCTCCCAGATGGCAATCGCGTGCATGGACTTGGTTTCGTCCTTGGATGTGAAGTTGATCTCAAGCGGCGAAACTTCGAGCCGAACGAGTTTCTGTATGCTCCCTTTTTGCGCAGCATTCGTTTTGGGCGCTCCGGCCTCGATCCACTTCCTCAGGACCCAATACTCCCAACCATCTTTCTTGAAGCGTTGCCCCCCTTCGTGCATATCTGCGTCGACAGGCTTGGTCAAGACCTTGCTGTCTAGAGGCGTTTTCGCATCGACTCGACCTGCGTCTTTGTCGAGCAATGCCTTGAGGTCGGCATCGAAGTCATACCCAAAAAGTGAGAGTGTGAAGCCCCCTTGTCCTTGGAAAGACCCGTGGCATGCGCGACCATTGCACCCCAATCGACCCAGTAGTGGAGAAACGTGCTTCTGAAAATCAGGGACTTCCATCGTTTCAGAAACGCCATCCGCGTTTGGCCGAAATCGCGATTCTAAAGGCGCGATCGGAACCTCCGCAAAGGATGGCAGCGACAACAACGCAACGACGGCCATCATTTGGATGGATTGGCGAAGGTGAGTTAGCAAGGAGGTGGGTATTCGTTTCATAGACTCTTCTCTGTGACTTCCGAATCTCAATGTTAGGTAGGAAAGGTTCAAGGTTTTAGCTTGCCCTCATTGGTTGTTTTCAGTTCTTGTTTTGACTTTTTTGATTTTCCAATCTTGTTGTCGACATTTTTCAAATGTGCTGACAACTGCTGTTCTACTCTTGCTTCTTCATGCCCTTCTGTTTTGGAGAGCAGGTCACCGATTTGCTCTTGTCGCTTTGCCAACGTTGCCTGCTCATACTTCCAACGTTTCTTTTGGTTCTCAAGTTGCTGCTTCAGCAGCTCTCGCAAGACGACGGTGTCAAACGATTTATCGCGAGCGATTCCTTTGGCCACTAGCAAATCGATTTTCGATTTCAGCCTCCATGCATCCAGTTCCATCGCGTGCATTTCGGTCTCTCGTTTGGAGAGCGTTTCGAGCCTTTTCTTTGTACGGACGATGTCTCGAATGGCCATCTCATACTCTTTTTGACGCATGGCTTTGAGCGACTGCAAAAGAGAGACTAGCTCTGGATGGTGCTCCTGGACAAACACAATGGCATCGGATTCGAGCTGATCGAAAGTCGGTTGTGACTGTGGGTTGGCGGATGTGAAGTCTTTTTGGGCTAGAGTTGGAGAAGTTCCGAGGCAGACGATCGTCATAATCGATATGCAGCAGAGTCTTAAAGCTGGGATGAATCCCAGCACTCCAAATTTAGGATCGTTGGGATGCTTCACTGGATAATCGCCTTTCCATCCTGTAGATCAGCGATACCCTCAACGTTGGCAACGGTGGCTAAGACAAGCCACTCGGGAACATCGCTATCGCTGGTTGGCTCGAGCATGGCAAAGGTGTTTTCAAAATCGCTTTCGCCAACGTCTCGATTTAACTGAGAATCCGAGTTGTCGGTTTGCAGCTCTCCCCAAGCCCAAACGACGTTGTTCAACGCAATTGCGTTCGAATGAGATCGCATCGATTGAATCGTCTGCCAACCTAGGAAGCCGATGATCAGCAACGATGCAGCGATCACTGGAATCGATTGCCACCGGTGGTAGGAATAAACCGATGCATGAGCCGTCCGAGCCATGGATTGTTTTTCCGACTCGAACTCGACCTTTTGCAGGGACTGAAAAACCGATACGGTTTCCGCAAGAATCTCTGCAAGCTGGGTATCGTTGGCTAATCTCGCTTCGAATGCGTCGCGATCGAGAGCTGGGTCGTCCAGCAAATAGAGCATGGCCTCTAGATGCATTTGCGACTCGTTGGATTCGGTTTTTAAGTTTGCCATAATATTGTTTCGATCTATTCTTCTACCTCGCTTTGGCTGGACGCAGCTCGCAATCGAGCCAGCGCCAGTCGCATTCGAGACAAAGCCGTTCCGATTGGAATTTGCATCGACTCGGCGATTTCCGCGAAGGTCATGTTTTCGAAAAATCTGAGCCGCAAAACCTGTTGCTGTTCTTTTGGCAGAGTTCCGATTCGCTTGGTTAGTTGCTCAATCTCTTCTTGTTCCGCCATTTTTGACAGCGGGTTTATTTCGTAACTTGCCTGTGACTCATAAACGGCGGCTGCCGAGTTTTGACTTGAATGGTTGTAAGGCTTTTGACGTTCGCGGACTCGCAATGCTTCGCGCTGGACCACACGAAAGAGCCAGCTTTTTCGGGCTTCCGGTGCGACATCGCCCCCAAAACGGGAAAGAGCCGCGAAGGTTGTTTGGACCACATCTGCTGCCAAAGACCAATCCCGAACGATTGCCCACGCGTACCTTTCAAGCATTTTCGAGAAAGCCAAATGGCATTCTGCGACCGTAGCTTGGTCAAGTGGTCTGTCAGGCACCGCCGCCACAGTTGCGAATCCTTACTGGAGCGTCGTCAAAAACTGATCCACTGGCAAAGAGTCGAGTGGAGAGTGGTTTATTCATCGGGAGCGGCTGAAATTCAAAGAAATTGTAGTTGGGAGGTCCTCAAGGAGAATCCGGGCAGAAAGACGGAGGCTTGCCCTCCTTTTTTCCGGCTCATCTTGAAGCGGAAATGAATTTCCGCACTCCAAATTACTGGCCAATCACTTTACCGACTGGTTTATCGGCCAGGTTGAGCGTTCCCGCCGACCCGAGCAATTGTACCAGCTGATTCCGTTTATTCGGCGTCGTTCAATTCTATGAAGGGGCCGGCTTCCGCCAACCACATGCGGAACGCGCCCACACGCAAATGCAGAAGATTTCGGACGATCCACTCTACGAGTCCCTCAAAAACATCGGCGTTGACGAGGCTGGTATTCGACGAATCGACGAATTGCCAAAGTTCAGCGTCAAGAAATGCCAAGGAATGTCCTCTACTGCACCAGGAATGCAGCGCCTTTGCAGCGCAGCTTGATGGGCAATGGCCATAAATACGGTCGCCAACAACACTTAGATCCACATCGGTTGCGGGTTCGAATCCCGCAGTCAAATACGATGCGTTGACGATGCTTCGGCCACGTATTGCGATGAATTTTCTCCCCCTTTGTTGTTGGTTTCAGGACTCCGGCAGCATTTCCATCCTGCTTTGCGTTTTGGCTCGATCGTGCTGGTCCACCGCCGCCTATAATTTACCTGATGACGAACACCCAGAGTATCGATATACATGAAAAGTTCTTTGCGAGGGTGACGATCGATTACTGCCGCTCCTGCCGTATTTGCTTGGATCGAGATGACACTGGCACGTTCAAACTCTTTGTGACGGATCGAACCAAACCTTTCGTCGTGGATTCGATTCGGCGACTTTTGAAGGATCCACTAAGCTCCGTCGTTGTTGACGACATCGAGCTCGATCGGCGGATCGATCTTGCTTTTGAAGCCAATCGGCTTGCCAATCGAACACAAGCGACGAGTGCGAATGCCGAGAATCCAGTAGCCGCCGTCCTGCTTTCCGCAGACGACACTAACGATCTTCTCCAAGACCAATCGGCTACTCCTGTTATCGAGCT
>JANPNA010000050.1:0-25816 GCA_031427235.1 Pirellula sp. | reverse complement strand
CCCCCGCCCCGGCCCCCCCCCCCCCGGGCGGGCGCCCCGGGAGCGGGGGGGAATCTTCGGGCTGATCCGCACAGCTAGTACGCCAAAACGGCGTCCGACGGAGGCAAGCTCCGAGCCGACGGAATGTCCTTCACGACGCTGGGAATAGTCCTGATGCCGATCTGCTTGTTCTTATTCGTGATATCGGTGTAATCCGTGGTTGAAAAATGGGTTCAACAAGGTCTCTTATCGCTGACGGAGCAGCACCTCGATCGGACTGTCCGTTTGGATCAACAGTCCTCTAACCGAGTTGGGTGGCAAGCCGTCGGGCCATCGGTCGCGTGAATCGCTCGACGCGGAAACATTGTCTCCCAGTACCACGATTCGATCGTTGGGCTCCCATGACTGTGTAGCCGAATCACCATTGCCGCGATAGTAAATATCCCGGAAAACGAGCAACTGATCGATGGCAAGACTGCCGGCGACGGCAGTAATCTCGATTGGCGGTTTTGCTCTATTCTCATCTTCAGCCAACTCCGTTTTGAGCAAAGGCAGCTTCATTCTAAGCCACTCTTCTTCTTGACTGCCAGCGATAAGATTGCCGTCGACCATGGCGACTACAATCCAAATCGATCTGTCTTCCCGTTGAAGAAGTTCCGCGTGTGCAGCGTGATCGCCGGATTTTATCGTCAAGGAATGGTTTTCTAATTCAATTTCAATTCTTGGTCGGTTGGCCGGGGATCGCAATTCACATTCGATTCTCCAAGGATTTTCGAGATGTGACAACTGAAATGCAATTCCAAAGTCTGTCACAGGGATGACGACGTGAGAATCATGTGCGTTGATGCCAACTTGATTTCTTATAGATCCCGGTGAATAGGGCTCAAACAGGAGCGTACTAGAGGTTTCGGTTGAGCCCGATCCTACGGGTCTTGTGTTCAATACTCCTTCAAAGTATTCTCCATCGATTGTCCAACACCCATTCGATCGAACGAATCTTTCTTGTTGCTTGGATGGATTCGATCGCTCCCATGCGTTTATGAGCAAAGATTGCCTAAGGGACTGCTCAAGCGATTTGCACCAGCGTTCGTGATCGACAAACAGGTCACCTGCCTCAATGGTAATGTCCTCGGAAGGAAATCCGACGAGACGCTTTATCTCTCTCTTCGCAGCCATCGATTCTTGGAATACGACAACGTCACCGCGCCGAAGCCCTGACGCGTGCGCCAACCCACTAGCAATTTCCGCTGCCCGCGTTGCTCGAACCATACGAAGTGTTGCAAATCGAACTTGGTCTCCCGGACGGATCTTTTCAGAAACACTGTCGAACTCTTCGAAGTCGACTGCCGACTGCATGTCGATCTTTTTGCACGACTGGCATGTAAAGGGCTGATTGCTTTTGCAGGTGTCCAGTGCAAACTCTTGCGAGGCGGTGCAGTTCGGGCATGTCCATAAAAAACGCGGCCCTTGCAGAATTGGCTCCATTGAACTGCCTGTAATCTGTCCTACCCTGGGAAGCTTACCTCGCCGTAGCAACAGAATGGCCGCAAGAGTGATTGCCAAACACAGAAAAAGGAACAAGCCAATCAAACTGTAAACGAACCATCGACGCGGATGGCTAGACATGGCGTGACTCATGGCTTACCGATTCGATAAATCCCTTGCTCTGAGCGGACAAGCAAATCCTGATCGATAACCGAATAGGATGCGAAGATTCGACCAGGTAACTTATTGCGGGCGATCTCCTCAGGTGTCTCACCGATCCTTAGCACTACGGATTCACCTGCTTCACTTTGGAAGTAGACTCTGTCCCCTGAAGCCGTTGGCGAAGCGGAGTAGTCTCCACCGAGTCGCTTCCGCCAAACTTCTTTGCCTGTCTGCATATCGACTCCCGATGCAATTCCCTTATCGCTGGCCATCACAATCTGATCTTTGACGCAAACGAAGGACGGTGTTGTTGGTACGCTAGTACCATACGTCCATTTGACATGCGTGTCTGTCACATCTCCCTTTCCATTGGGATCGATGGCCAAGAGTTTCGGTGTGTTGAATCCCGTGCAAACAAAAAGCGTACCTCCACTATAGATTGGACGTGGAACGACGGAATAGCCATCGTACCGAACAAACCACAGGACCTTACCATCTTTGGTCGAAAGCGACTGAACGATATTGGAACCGGGCGAAATGATCTGGGAAACACGGTTGCTGGTGATCAACAACGGTGTGCAAAAAGAGAAAGTCTTGTCGGCCACTACATCCCGATTCGTTCTCCACACCTCCGCTCCCGTTACAAGATCCAATGCAAGCGTGCACGGTGCATCGCCACCATCACAGGTAAGGACCAACTTTCCGTCTGCAATGATAGGCGAACCGCCGTTGCCGTGCGTTGGTGGATAGGCATTCTTTCGATTCTCCCAGACTTTGTTGCCATCGAGATCCATGCAAGCGGTCCCTTGATGGCCAAAATGCACGTAAATTCGACTGCCTTCAATTATGGGGGTTGGACTTGCATGCGAATTTTTGTTATGGATTTTCGGTGCATCTTTTGCTTGCTCGAAAATCGACTTCGAATAGACTTCTTTTCCGTCCTTGGAATTCAGGCAAACCAATTGCAAACTTTGCCGTCCTCGGAACTCCCCGTCCGAAGAAACATCTTCTTCCGTGTTGATTGAGGACGTGAAGTAGATTCGATCGCCGTGTGTAACGGGGGACGACCAGCCCAGCCCCTTGGTCTTAGTAAACCATCGGACATTCTCGGTCTCGCTCCAACGAATAGGCAATTCCGTTTGCTCACTTATGCCGTTTTTCGTGGGTCCACGAAACTCTGGCCAATCACTTGCTCTCGCAAGGAAAGGCGCACAAACGACACAGACCAAGCCGAACACAATACTTAAACAATGCATATCAAATCACTTCCGTTTTTGTTAATGTCGCCTTTCGCTACGCGAAAGTGCGATTCAAAACGCACTTTCGCGGAGCGAAAGGCGACAGAGTTTTGTTCCGCCGCAGAGCTTAAGCTGCTGCGAGATCGTCGGCACGCTCTGTTACCTTTTCAAGAATGTCCAGAAGTACTCGATCGCATTCAATCCCTTCGGCTTGGGCCTCGAAGTTGAGCAAAACGCGATGTCGCATGGCAGGCAGGAACACACGGCGGATATCTTCGAAACTGACGTTGTAACGACCATCCAATAACGCGCGAACCTTCGACGCCAGAGCAATCGTCTGGGCACCGCGAGGACTAGCACCCCATCGAATGTATTGGTTCGTAACGTCTGGCGCTAAGCTGCCGCCAGGATGCGTTGCCAATACGAGTCTTGCGATGTAATCCTGAACATGTCTGGCCAACACAACTTGCCGAACGAGTTGCTGCCAACGTTTGATCTCCTCACCGTCCATAACCTTATCTGGAGTGATGATCGTTCCACGCGTCGTTCGTTCGATGATTGTGTTCAGTTCCTCTCGAGTGGAATAGCCAACGACCAGCTTGAACAGAAAGCGATCGAGCTGGGCTTCTGGAAGCGGATATGTTCCTTCCTGCTCGATGGGGTTTTGCGTAGCAAGGACGAAGAAGGGTTTCTTTAGTTCATAGCGATTGCCAGAAACGGTTACGGTCCCCTCCTGCATGGTTTCCAAAAGAGCCGACTGAGTTTTTGGCGTAGCCCGATTGATTTCGTCCGCCAAGCAAATTTGGGTAAAGATGGGTCCCTTCTGAAATTGAAATTCACGTCTCCCATCGTTTTCAACAATCATATTGGTGCCGAGGATATCCGAAGGCATCAGGTCAGGTGTGAATTGCACACGATTGAAATCGAGCGAAAGGGTCTCCGAAAGGGTTTTGATCAGCATCGTTTTGCCGAGTCCAGGGACCCCCTCCAGCAAGCAATGGCCACCTACAAAGACAGCCGTTAGCACACCGTTCACGATTTCATCATGACCGACGATCACTCGCCCAATTTGTTCGCGAACTGCTGCGTATCGATTGCGGAACGTTTCTGCTTGCTGTTGCATCGATTCTGCGACGTTACTCATGTAGATTCCTAGGTTAAGTGCTAATTGTTCTTATTGGCTTTACGTTTTGCATCCAGCAATCTAGCTGTATAACTTTGTTCTACTTCCACACCCATGCTTGGCTTTTTCGGTAGCGCATCAGAGCGACTGGTCTTCGAAGCTCCTAACCCAAAGGCATCCTCGGCAGTTGTGACGGAGGCCGGCAAGTCTGGGTCGGGTTCGAATTGGGTGCTTGCCCTCTGTTTTAGAAGATCGTCACCGACGATATTCTTACTGCTTCTCAATCGGTCTAGACGGTTCTTTTGTTCTGCAACCATGGCTTTTGAATCGTCCCGACGTCGTCGAAGTCTCGCAGCCAGCATTCTTAGGGGCAAGCCTACATCCAAGGCTACGCGACGTACGAAGACATCTGCGAAAAACATCGTGGCTCCGACAAGGACGGCCAATGGCCAGATATCCTTGAGACTCTTGGCTGGCGGTAGCCCTTTGCGGTAGGTATCCACGTCCAGCACTTCCTTCAACGAGTCTTTTTCCAGGGAGGCCGATAGATTTCCTGCGTCACCACCTACCGGCTTGCGAGCCGCCAACGATTCCAATAATTGCATGTTGACTTGTCGAACACGATACTCATCGGAGAATGGCATCGTCACTCCGGTGGTAATCGGTGGCTTGCCACCGCCGGGAACAATGCTCAGCATGTAGCTGCCAGCTTGTTCTGGCGTCAACTCCCCAATGTATCGACCGGAGGCCTGTTGTCTCATCGAAATGTTGATAGGCTTCAAGTCTGGACCGACTGCGATTGCATTCATATCCAAAAAGTTTACGAATTTATCGTCTGCGTTCATAGCCGTGACGACGATTTGAACACGGCCATCTTTGATGTTGGTCGCGATGTTGTATTTGGAGTCGTCATTGGAAGGACGCATGGTCCATCGCACCATTTGTGAGAAGAACTGGTCGTAGAACGGTGAGTTCACCCAATCACCAGCCCATCGATGGCCTGCGTCGGTTGTGAACACGGCGGTGCGTCCAAGTCCGTAGGTCCAAGTTGCCAAAAGCGATGCATTGTCGGGCTCTGCCGGTTTGGTTGATCGCAACGGTACTTCTACCAATGGATTGTCCTTGCGTTCGGTAAGCACAAATCCGCGGATGGTGGGCAACTCTCCCGTGATGCCTGAAAGAATTTCATGGGGCTGAGTAATGACGGCCTGCACGCCACCCTCAGGTTCAAAAACCAACGGTCTAGCTACGCGTCGAGCCTCTCGCATGAATATTTTCGGGAGCGCCGATGCATTTTGTACAACATAGTAATTCCCCCCCGTTTTATTAGCTATTCGCTTGAGTTCGTTGCTGCCGGCAGGTCCGTGCGAACCTACCGCAACCGTCGAGATCTTGATTTTGGCATTGGAGAATTGAGTGAGAATCCCCGCCGACGCAGGGGTCGGGTCCCCATCGCTGATAACGATCATATGTTTGAGGGATGCTGGTACCACTTTCAGTCCTCTCATCGACAAATTCAGAGCCGAGTCGAAGTCGGGCATGTCCCCTGGTGTCATTGCGTTCATTCGCGACTTCATCATGGATTTGTTCTCGCCTACCTTAAGAAGACCAGCCGCCCCGGTCCCCCAAAGCCACTTATCACCCGACATGTCGTATTGAACAACACCGCAATAGTCACTTGGCCCCAAGGCTTCTAATGCCGCCTTGGCAATCATTTTCTGCCAGTGATTCCCCTCGGGTATTTCGCAAGCATGCATCACCATTGCAAGCGCACCCACCGCTTCTACCTTGCTGTTCTTGATGGCAAAATTAACCGGCATGGCTTTTTCCAACTTGGTGTTGGTCCAACCACCTGCGCCAAATGCCTCAGGACCACCTAACATCAATATTCCCATTCCGAATTGCTGAGCACTTTGGACAAGCATGTCGATTTGATCGTCGGTGAAGGAAACGATTTGAGTCGAGTCGTCTCCGCTCGTACGCGGCGCGCCAGCTAAAATGACAGAGTCGTAGGATTGAAGTTCGACCAAACTGGAAAAGAGGTTGCGGGTATCTCGCACGTCGACGTCGATATCATTCCGTCGGAGCGCGTCCACAAACTTCTGGTAATTCCCAGGCGACACCCCGTCCTCAATCAACATGACCTTCCCTTTGCCGCGTGCGTAGGTAAACGCCGTCGCCCGATTGTTTTGGGTAATCGTATCGTCTTTATCGTCCTTGGTGGTAAATTCCGCTTCGTAGGTGTAACCGGCCGTCTCATCGATTTTGTGTGGGATCGGGATCACATTGATATCTCGATCGAGGGTGTAGTCGCCGTCTGCCAAAACCTCCGATTGGTTGCCGATGCGACGTATGACTCGCAAATGCCCAGGAATATCTTTTGCGTTCCCGGCTTCGCTATAGCGGTTGATTACCACGCGAGCGTCTACCGTTTGACCTTGCCGAACAAATCCAGGTACGTCAATCTTCTCAACCAAGACCTCCGTTTGGGAATCCAAGCGAACGGGAACGACGTCAATTCCGATGCCGGTATCGCTCAACCTCTGGGCGGTCGCTTCTGCAGAACCTAGTGTTTGGTTGCCATCGGTCAAGATAACGATGCGTTTGGCGGAGTCCTCCAGGAAACTGGCTTGAGCGAGCTTGAGTGCACTTTCCAGGTTGGTTGCATCCGACTTGCCAAAAAAAGACTCTGGCCGATTGATATTGGGTAGGTCCTCGTCGAACGGTGGGATTTCGATGGCGGCCTCACGACCAAAAACGATTAGCCCAGCTCTGTCCTGCCGTTCCGAATGACGGTGAGTTTTGACGCTCTGAATTGCATATTCAAACATCAACTGACGCTTGGCGACCGGAATCGAATCGCTTTGGTCCAACAGATAGATAACCGTCAGCTTCTCGCTGGACCATATCCACTGGATTCCAGCAATTGCAAAAATGACCAGTAACATGACCGCAGTTCGCAGTGCAATCGCAATCGATCGACGCCAGGGCCCAAGACCAGCCAAGGACTTCATCCCTAGCCACCAGACGAGAGGTATTAGCAGCAGCAACACCAAATACCAAGGGTATTGAAAACCAATTTCAATTCGGCCCATAGTGTGTTGCCTTGGATGAGTTTGTGTTGAGGCGAAAAAGTAACTGGCGTTGTTGGTTGACCACCTGCTAGCCCAGACTATTCATTAGCCGTTTGGCGCTAGCCACGGTTGCCCGCTCCGCCATAAACGGAGGCTACACCTTTCGGATGACCCTTAAATCACCGGTGAATAATCCGGGCTAGCGAGCGTAGCTACGCTTGACTGAGCAAGGATGGTATCTTTCTTAGTGGTCCATCGCCTGGAGATTGTCCATCGCTTGGATCGCAAATCATTATGGTCGAATCACAAGCCTGTTGGCCAGACGGCATGCTTAGATTTTTCGCAAAACACCACGAACTTGAGCTTGTGATGCAAATAAATGGGATTGAAATCGAAGATACGTTCGCCGAAGCCTTTGATATGACGGGCACTCGCGTCATTATTACGGCCGCCGAACCGTCTTGGGCGCGGCGTGCCGCCGAGGCCATGACGGGCTTCGCGACGAGCGTCATTGGCTGTGGCGTCGAAGCTGGGGTGGAACGATTCCTTGAATCCGACGAGACTCCGGACGGTCGTCCGGGAGTTGCAATCTTGCTCTTTAGCGTTTCTGGCGGCGAACTTGAGAAGCAGTTGGTCCGACGCGTTGGGCAATGTGTCCTAACCTGCCCAAGTACTTCCGTTTTTGCAGGTCTCACCAGCGAAAAGCGTATCGCGATGGGATCCAAGCTGCGTTATTTCGGTGACGGCCACCAAATCTCAAAGAAGATTGGGAAAGAACGCTATTGGCGAATCCCGGTCATGGATGGCGAATTCGTTTGTCAAGATACCGTCTGTCGACAAGCTGCTGTAGGCGGAGGAAACTTCCTCGTCTTGGCCGACACGATCCACGGAGCTTTGCATGCGTGCGACTATGCCGTGCGTGCCATCAAACGCCTTCGCGATTGCATCACACCTTTCCCTGGCGGCGTCGCGCGGAGCGGTTCCAAAGTGGGCTCGAAGTACAAAATGCTGAACGCCTCAACCAACGATGCATTCTGCCCGACATTGCGAGAGCAAACCAAATCCTATGTACTCGATCAAACCAGCGCAGCATTGGAACTGGTCATTGATGGACTATCGCCGGAGGTCGTCGGACACGCGATGCGCGTTGGTATTCAAGCGGCATGCGAGGTAGGACCATCCTGCGGCGTGCGAAAAATTACCGGCGGCAATTATGGCGGAAAACTTGGCAAGCACCATTTTCATTTGCATGAATTATTATCGCGATCGCAGTAGGTTGCAAAGCAATAGAACGCCACCTCCCTACTACCTACGCCGTGTAAGATCATTTCGAGGCTGATTGTCCGGCTCGGGCTTGCCCCGACCGGACACCGTTTTGGTGTCCTACGTACTCGATTCGCAACGATAACACATCTGCCCTCTATAGCTTAGTCCGACAAAGGCGGACTAAGCTGTAGGGGGCGGGCGCCAGGGAAATTGCTCAATAACCCCAATCCATCGCAACTGTCGTAAATCACTAGCGGTATCTCGATGCGCTCTAACGACTTAGTTATGCTCACCCCGGCGCAGCATGTTGTCTCCACCTCGCGTGCGCGCGTGTGCGGTTCTGGGAATGCACAGAGCGAATCCCAGATGACCCCAACGAAGTTACTCAGCTTGCCGGTCATTTCACTTTCAGACCCTTCGCGGTCCAGCGTTTCCGGCCGCCTACAAACGTGCTCAGCACCAATCCGAACAACTCACTTCCGTTCAAAGGTGTATTGTAGGATTTGCTTTGCAATGCGGTTGCATCCACCGTCCATCGCCTCTCGGGATCAATGATGAAGAAGTCGGCTGGCTTGCCTGTTTCGAGACTACCCCCACTTTGCCCAAGAAGCTTGGCTGGACTCAGGCTCATCTTATCGAACGCTTGACACCAAGTCAAAATTCCAGGCCGGATCAAGTAGGTGAGGACTTGAGCCATCGCTGTCTCCAGGGCAATCATCCCGAACGGTGCAGCGTCGATCTCCATCATTTTCTTTTCTAACGAACATGGGCGATGGCCACTGCTGATAATGTCGATCGTTCCATCTCGCAGGCCTTCGACGCACGCGTCGACATGATCTTGAGAACGAAGCGGTGGATTCACCTTGCAATTGGCATCGAAGGAACGCATCAACGTATCGCACATGTGCACATTGGCAATGAAGATACCTGACGTGAACTGGATCCCACGCGCCTTGGCTCGCCGACATAGTTCCACACTGCCCGACGTGCTGATACTGGTTAGATGCAATCGACCGCCGGTTGCCTCGATCAGCCTCAAATCCCGCGACGTGGCTAAGTCTTCGGCTTCCGCTGGTATCGGTGATAGCCCAAGTTTGAGCTGCTCCAATCCCTCGTGCATGACCCCGCCTCGCGACAAGGAGCCAATTTCTGGATGATCAAAGACCACTCTATCAAACATACCACAGTACTCCAAAGCTCTCCGGAGCAGGGCCGTGTTTTCAATCGGACGCGGGCCATCGCTCAGGGCGACCGCGCCTGCTTCGACCAGCGAGCCGATCTCTGCCAGCGACTCTCCAAGCTGACCTTTGCTCACACATCCTAGCGCATACACCTTGCAGTTGTCAGCTCTTGCCCCTTTTTGCCGAATGAACTCGACACTGGCAGCGGTATCAATGGGAGGTTCCGAGTTCGACGAAAGAGCGATCGCAGTATATCCACCCGCTAGTGCTGCGGTCGTGCCTGTGACAATCGTTTCATCTTCCTCTCGACCTGGCTCGCCAAACTCAGTCGCTAAATCGACCAGCCCCGGTCCGACGATGCATCCGGTTGCGTCGAACCGTTGCAAGTGTTCCGGCAGGTCCCCATCGCGCGTATCTATCCCTGCAAAACGCCCATTAAGCACCAGCAATCGCCCGACTTGATCCATCCCGTTATTCGGGTCGATCATCCGAGCGTTTTCGATAAGCCATGAAGAGTCTGGGTGCATGGGGTTGTCAGTTGTCAGTTGTCAGTGGTCAGTTGTCAGTGGTCAGTTGTCAGTGGTCAGTGGTCAGTGGTCAGTGGTCAGTGGTCAGTTGTCAGTGGTCAGTGGTCAGTTGGCAGTTGGCAGTTTGAATTGCGACTCCCTAACACCTTACACCTTTAGTTTTTAGCCTCACTGAACGGTTTTGCCGCCTAGGAGTAGCCAGAGGGTTGCCATACGGATGGCGATGCCGTTAGTCACTTGTTCCAGGATAACCGAGTGTGGACCGTCGGCGACTTCGGGGGTCAGTTCCACTCCGCGATTGATCGGGCCTGGTGCCATAATCAGTATTTCGGGTTTGCTGCGGCGGATGCGCTCTTGATTCATCGCGTACAGCAAAGTGTATTCGTGTACCGAGGGAAACGGACGAATCGCTTGTCGCTCGAATTGGATTCTCAATAAGTTCAACACGTCGCAACGCGGCAGGATTTTGTCCAGACTATAAGAGACCTCGACCCCTAGCTTCTCCCAATGTTTCGAAACCAAAGTGGCTGGCCCGCAGACGATGACCTTCGCCCCCAACTTGAGCAGCCCCCAAATGTTGGACCTAGCCGTTCTGGAATGCGCAATGTCGCCGACCAAAGCAACGGTCAAGCCTGCTAGTGAGCCGCGATGTTGGCGAATCGTCAAGATATCGAGAAGGCCCTGTGTTGGATGTTCGTGTGGACCATCCCCTGCGTTGATTACGCTACACGCCAAATGATTGGCAAGCATATGCGGCGTGCCGGGTGAACTATGGCGTACCACCACGGCGTCGACCAGCATGGCCTCAATGGTCTTTGCCGTATCGATGAAGGTTTCGCCCTTGGCAACACTAGAACCACTAGACGAAAACTCAACAGTGTCCGCACCAAGTCGTTTTGCAGCGAGGGAAAAACTGTTTTTCGTTCGAGTGCTATTTTCGAAAAAAAGATTCGCAACCGTACGCCCTTTGAGCAGATCGAGTTTGCTGCGACCGTTTGAAGTGGCTGCGTGCAGAGCGTCCGCGTAGTCCAAAATCAAATTGATCTCGTTCGCTGATAGGTGCTCCAACCCCAATAAATGCTTGTGAGTCCACGAATCCGGGATCCGCGGTGCATTGAGGAGTGAGTGGGGTGCTGTCACAGCTAAGGCAGACTCTTGAGGCATGAACTTTCTCTCAGTGCTTCCAAATGGCAGATGCACTGATTCTAAAGTTCATTGATGAGATGCGGAAGGAGACAACTTGCCGTGAATGTCAGAAAGGGTCATCCTCTGTATCCGAAACGACCGTCTTCTTTTGACCCAGGATCAGGTCACATGCAACTCGGAGCTCCTTTACCGACTTGGTAACCGCTATCGTAAGCGACGATAGATCTTTAATGTTGTGGTCGTTGAGTTCTTCCTGAAACAGCTCAACCTTGGCCAGAAGTCCCGTTACTTTGACCTTTTCTTCGGCGGAAATCAAGGCTACTAGGGCTTTGTCGACGTTCGAGGAAGCTGCCAGTGCAGTGGTCGGTTTTCTGGGTGCACCATTCAATGCAAGGTGAATTCGTTCAAAGCGCTGATGCGCAATTCGTCTGGCATTCTTAACTTCCTTGGGTTGTTCTTCGGTGGGATTCTTTTTTTGGTTTGGCTTCGCTGCACCCATAGCAGGTCCGTAGCCTTCGCCTCCTTCCATCCCTGCTCCCATACTCCCCTTTCCAGGACCGCCTGAGCTCGACATTTCGCCCATGCCTCCCCCTGGATAACCTCCGCCACCACCCATCCCGCCTGTCAAACCAGATGAACTCGTAATTCGTTTCTTCCAGTCCTTCAGCGACTGCTTCACAAACTTAGCGATGGCCTTCTCTAGCGTTATCACTTCCTCAGGCGACAAGTTTACGGTCTTGAGGGTACCAAAACTCACCAACGCGGCCTCAACCAACCACTCGGATTTCTGTTCGTCAATGATCTTAAGCAATGCCGGAGTCAATGCGGCGGCGGCAAGTTTACCAGGTCCCTTCTCGGGATCGAGTTTGACGATATCGGTCAAGCACTGAATGATCTGTTCCGTCAGATAGTCATGAGAATCGGGATCACGGGTTACAGGTGCAGGACCCGCGAGTTGAGACTGAAGTACCGAAACAAATTTGTTGAGACCAGCTTCGTTAACAGCTCCGGCCCTAATGTGCCTAGAAAGCGTGCTCAAGGCAGAACTGGTCAATCCCTCATTCTCTTTCTGCTCGATGAAATCGAGGAGACTCTGCTGAACTCTTGCTTCGGGCTTCCCAATATTATTTATTACCTCCGAATTCAAACGTCCCAAAAGGAATGCAGCATTGATGCGAGTGTGCGGAGCAAACGTTTTCCCATTCTTGTCCTTACCAGCCAACTCTTTCATTTGAGCAATGAAGCTGGCATTAAACTTTGCGCTCAGCTCTTTGTTTTTTTCGATTGTATCGATGTCCTGAAGGATTTCTCTTCGCGCCACGTTGACCAAGTCTGGAATCGACTGTGTCAGTTGGGGGATCAAATAATCGCGATAATATTCGTCCAGCGGCGACAGATCCAATTTCTCGGTTTTGCCGCTCGCGGCCTTGCTTTTTTCCCTCCCTTTTTCAACAACCTTATCTGGCTTCAGCTTGACTTCCATTTGCTTGTAAGGTGGTGCTTGAGCGATCACTTTCGCTTCAAACACGCCAATACCTGTCGTCAGCGCTACTGCACCCAAAAGAGACGATTGTACGAGCAGACTAGGAAGGGTACGTCGGCGCATGAGACCACCTCGTTGGTAGTGGAAAGAGGAGTAAGTACGCGAAAAGTTGTCATGGGGAAACCCCACACTTCTAAGGTACGGTACATGCCTACCCAATGTCAACTTTTCCATTCCGGATTCGGACCAGATCTTTCAATTATTTGGCTGTAAACAGCCGGGAAAGTCCGGAAAGCCCGATTTAGGCCCCTAACGTCCCTCGCGTAGTCGCTCGCCAAGGAAATTGTCGAGTTCAGGAATCGCAAAAATCTTATTCACTGTCGTATCGATGTCGTATTCTACACGGCGGAATTCAATTTTAGGATATTCAAGTATGACAAAGCAACTGCGCCAATCGCCATCGCGAGGCTGCCCAACACTTCCGACGTTGATCATGGCCTTGTCGTCCGGCAATACCATCTGGTACCCGAACTCGTCTGGCCTTAGGAACTGCATATTGGTTGTGAACACGCCGGGCGCATGGGTGTGACCTTGGAAAGTGTACCCCTGAACCATCGAGAAAAGCTTCTCCATCTTGCGACGATTGAAGACATCCTCAGGGAAAACGTACTCATTCAGCGGGTTTCGAACCGAACCGTGAACGAATAAAACGTTTTCCTCGGCAATCGTTCGAGGCAAACGCGCCAAATACTCTAGTCGACGCTGGGCTTCGGCGGGCTGGGCATTGTTTTCAAGCTGCGTGCGAGTCCAAAAGATGGCTTGTTCCGCTGCCGTACTGAAGCCTTCGGGGTCGATCAACGCGCCGTAATCGTGATTTCCCAGTACGCAGAGGTCAAACGTCGAAACAAGGTCCAAGCACTCGCAGGGGTTTGCGCCGTAGCCTACCACATCGCCTAGGCAAACAATCCGATCACAACGCTGCGACTCAATGTCCGTTAAGACAGCTTGCAAGGCTTCCAAGTTGCCATGTATGTCGCTTACGATTGCTGTGCGCACGGAATGGATGTTTCTGTAATTCAGTAGTGGATTCTAAAGGAAACCCGATTTAGCGCCCTGTGCGCAACCGATCGCCAAGCATGTTGTCGAGTTCAGGCACCGCGTAAATCTTTTGACAAGTCGTTTCGAAATCATAGTCGACTCTTCGAAAGAACAGTTTGCGAGCATCGTGATCGAGGATGACATAACAGGCTCGATTGTCTTCGTCGCGAGGCTGGCCGACACTACCTACGTTCACCATCAGCTTTTCCTTGCCAAGAGCGAAAACGCCTTCACATTGCGAAGGCTTGATAAATTCCAGGTCGGGTGTAAATACCCCAGGCATGTGTGTATGTCCCTGGAAACAATATTGCGTCACCCTGGTGAAAATATTCTCCATTTTGTTCTTGTCGTAAATCGTCTCGGGAAAGACGTATTCGTTGGTAGGATCTCGAGGTGAGCCATGAACAAACATGAATTTGTCTTGGTGGTGGAGCTTTGGTAACTCACTCAAGTAGTCCCATCGTTTATTGACCACGCTCAAAATCCCGGCATCCAATCGATCCCGAGTCCAGTAAATGGCTCGGAGAGCGACGGGGTTAAACCCCTCAGGATCAAAAAGGGCCGCTTGATCATGGTTTCCCATGATCGTCAGCGACGTTTTCCGCATGACTAAGTCCAAACACTCACAAGGGTTAGGTCCATAGCCTACGATATCTCCCAAACAGATGATTTGGTCCACGGATTGGCTCGAAACATCCGCTAACACCGCTTGAAGTGCTTCGAAATTGCCGTGAATATCACTAATCAGCGCTTGCCTCACTACGGGCTCCTCGACTGGGCGGCTTGCTTTTCCGCCGGGAGGCGGTGGGGGACAAAATCTTTGGGAAAAAGAATCAACCCTAATTCTAGCCCGTGTCGGTGCGCATGGGCACCCCATATGTTCGCGGAGCGACGTAATTTGTAATCCGCTTCGGCCTGTTTTTCCCACAACACAGTTATCCCGCATACGATATCTCAGGACAACCAATTCGAAACAGGTCGCACGAACTGCATTCCAACCAGATAATTCGGAGATATCAGAAAAAATGAGCGAAAAAAAGGTCGCTTGGATTACGGGCAGCGGAGCCCCTCGGGTCGGACAAGTCATCGCGAAGTACTTTGCAGCACAAGGGTACGAAATCGCGCTCCATGCCGACACATCCCTAGAAAACGCGTCGAAATGCGCTACGGAAATGACCCAATCTGGTACCGATACGATCGTCCTGCAAGGCTCCGTGCAAGATCCAGACTTCGCGAAAACTTCGGTGAAACGAATTGTTCAGCATTTTGGCCGGCTCGACGTGCTTGTCAATTCCGCTGCCGTTTGGGACTGGCAGTCCTTCGAGAAAACAACCGCACAAGATGTTCAGCGGCAATTCGAAGTCAATACCCTCGGCACGTTCCTTTGCAGTCAAGCAGCCGGACTTCACATGGCCTCAAAACCGACAGGCGGAGCGATCGTGTTGATCGGCGATTGGGCAGTAGTGCGGCCTTATCCTGACTTCGCCGCCTATTTTGCAGGCAAAGGCGCCATCGAAACCATGACACGATCGCTAGCGGTCGAATTAGCAACTCGAAATCCTGCGGTCCGGGTCAATGCCATCCTGCCCGGACCAGTCATGCTGGATCCATCGATCTCGGCTGAAAAAGCCGACGCGATACGCCAGCAATGCCTTCTGAAACGGCATGGTCAACCAGAAGACGTTGCACATGCGGCATACTTCCTTGTAACGCACGAGTTCATTACCGGTGTATGCCTGCCAGTTGACGGTGGTCGAAGTATCTACGCAGGACATTCGACGGACGCAACGGCTCACCCTTCGACTCTCAATCCAAAGGGATAGCCCGAAGCACTTTTGGGAGTGGGAAATACACCTCTTCTCTCCTTATTTCCCGCTCTTCCACCGTTGCGTTGAATCGCTCTTTGAGCCACTGAATCGTGTTTTGTACGACCAGCTCGGGGGCGCTGGCGCCAGCCGTGATCAAAATCGTCTCGAACCCTCGGAGCTGCTCTTCGTTGAGGTCCTGTGGGCCATCGGCTAGATAGGCTGGACGGCCAAACTCCTCCGCAAGCTCACGCAACCGTTGCGAGTTGCTACTGTTTTGACTCCCAAGTACAATCACCGCATCTGCTTTCTGGCAAAGAAGTTTCACGGCTTCCTGCCTATTCTGCGTTGCGTAACAAATATCCTCCTTGGCAGGTCCGATGATCCATGGGAATCGCTCCTTGAGCCTCTCGATAATTCGATTGGCATCGTCCACACTCAAAGTCGTCTGAGTCAAGTACGCGAGTTTCGTTTCGGCCTTAAACTGAAGCTTGTTCACGTCTGCCGTATCTTCCACAAGCACGATCGCTTCGGGCGCTTCCCCCATCGTCCCAATCACTTCATCATGCCCCTCATGCCCAATCAGGACAATCGTGTAGTGCTCTTTAGCAAATTTGATTGCTTCCAAGTGCACTTTGGTAACAAGTGGACACGTTGAATCGATGGCGTTGAGCCGACGTTCCTTGGCACCCCGCCGGATTTCCGGGGAGACGCCGTGCGCTGAAAAAAGCACCGTGGAATCGTTTGGGATCTCCTCTAGAGAATTTACAAATACCGCACCCTTGCCTTGAAACGATTGCACTACGTGCTGGTTGTGGACTATCTCATGATAGACGTAGATCGGCGGGCCAAAGTGCTTGAGCGCTAGTTCAAGGCTTTGCACGGCCATGTTGACGCCAGCACAAAATCCTCTAGGAGCAGCAAGAATTATTTTCATTGGACATTGAGGTCAGTGAGGGCTCATTAAATTTCAGGTTATGATAGCGTCATGTCATCCCCAAGCGAAGCCATTTTCACCTCCAAACCTTGTACGAGAGCGGGCAAAAGCATCGTCATCAAGGACCTAAAGCTTTTCGGGCCGAGCTCATCGAATCCTTCCATGGATCTGAGCCAAGCGGAAAAGTACTGCAAATCGCTGGCCCAACGTCATTATGAGAACTTTTCCGTCGCCAGTTGGCTCGTGCCCCCAGCCTTCAGGCAAGATTTTTTGAACATTTATGCGTTCTGTCGATGGTCGGATGATTTGGCCGACGAAATAGGGAATTCGGCCGATTCCATTCGACTGTTGGATTGGTGGCGAGCGGAACTGCATGCTTGTTTTTCAGGGACGGCAAAACACCCTGTCTTTATTGCACTCAGGGAAACAATCACAAAACGATCCTTTTCGGTCGAGAACTTCGAAAAATTGCTGGACGCCTTCGTTCACGACCAACGCGTGACTCGTTATGACTCACACCTAGAGGTCTTCGATTACTGCCGCGGGAGTGCGAACCCCGTGGGTCGCATCCTTTTGCAACTAGCCTGTGTCGAGGAGCCGGAGGCGCTGAAACTCAGCGATCAAATTTGCACTGGTTTGCAAATCGCCAATTTCTGTCAGGATATGCGGCCAGACGCACAACTGGGACGAATTTATCTACCACGGGACGTATGGCAACGATTTCAACTCTCCGAATCCGAGATTTTGGCGGGACACGCCACAGACAATCTCCGCTTCGCTCTGAAAGGTTGGGTCGAATTGGCTCGAACCCAACTCGTCCGCGGACTCCCCTTGGTTCAATTGACTCCTCGCTGGTTGGCTCGTGACATTCAGCTATTCGCTCGCGGCGGTTTGGCACTATTAAACAACATCGCGCGCGTCAATTACGACGTCTGGTCTCGGCCCATCGAAGTCTCCAAGCGACAGAAACTAGCGTTGCTCCTCCGATCCGTATTTTCCCCTCGCTCAATCCAAGTCGCTGATCTCGCTTGCCCAAACGGCTCCCAATTGGCATGATGAATTCTCTGTCCGCGTCTCATGCCCGTTGCGAATTCATCACCCGCAATAGTGGTTCCAGTTTTTATCGATCGTTTGCGCTTCTCCGACGAGACCGACGCCATGCGATGACGGCACTTTATGCTTTTGCAAGAATGGCTGATGATGCCACCGACTCCGAAGATTCCAAGGCGAAATCTGCCGTAGTTTGGTCAGCACCTGCTTGGCACGAGTGGCTCGATTCTCTCTCCACCGCTTCACCGCCGACCTCGGAAGCCACAAAAATTCTTGATCCCATCTGGATTGCGCTGGCGGATTCTGTTTCCAAATTTTCAATTCCGCTCGAATCGTTGCATCACCTAGTGCGAGGTGTTGACACAGACTCCGCTCCATCTCCCTCTGACTTAG
Organism: Pirellula sp.; assembly: GCA_031427235.1. Classification (GTDB taxonomy): domain Bacteria; phylum Planctomycetota; class Planctomycetia; order Pirellulales; family Pirellulaceae; genus JBKCUI01. The sequence continues at coordinate 7,869 of JANPNA010000050.1, read as the reverse complement.
ATGCCGGTTCGCTAGTCGCTAGTGGATCGCTCGCCTACCTTGGCATGAAGAATTGGGATGAAACCGCGACCTATTGCCATCGCGTCGCGTCGAGCGTGGGTATAGCCTGCTTGTCCATTTGGGCTAAGACAATCGGCCAGTCCCCCTCCCCCACCGCAACACAAGCCGCCTTGGATTGCGGAGTTGCATTTCAAATGACAAACATTCTTCGCGATATTGCCGAGGATAGCCAACGCAATCGCATCTATTTGCCCGCCGATGAACTTGCTCGGTTTGGAATCGATTCAACCCGGTGGCTTGGATTGCAGGCGAGGCCAAGCGTGTTCGCGCTCAACGAACTCGGTGATTGGCGAGGATTGATGCGATTGCAAATCGAACGAACCAAGGCCTTGTACGAGAGCGGCTGGCAAGTTGCCCATACCTTATCCCTTGATGGACAACGCATGTTCTCGCTGATGTGGCATTCGTACCGCCAGCTTCTTTCGGCTATCGAAACAGCACCGGAGTTGGTCTGGCAATCGCGAATTCAGTTGACCAAACTGCAAAAAGTACGGATTGTCGGCCAACATTTGTTTACACCCTCATTCCTACGATTGCTTGCAACTCATCCTCCAATGCGAGAACGCAATGGGATTGCCGTTCGCCAAGCCTGGCCTTGGAAAGGACCAAACGTCGCCGTCGTCGGAGCGGGGCTCGCCGGTATCAACGCCGCATTGCACCTCGCTCGTCACGGTTGCCGTGTGACGTTGATTGAGTCCAAAAACCGCATCGGCGGCCGGGTCGGGTCGTTCGTGGATTCCGAGACAAGTCAACCCATTGACTACTGCCAACATGTCGGAATGAATTGTTGCTCAACACTCAAACAATGGATCGAAGACACGGACCAGTCACCGTTTTGGTCTCAGCAGGACTCGCTCCACTTTGCATCCTCTGGAGGAAAACGCATTCGCGTTGCAGCTTGGCCACTTCCAGCACCGTACCATCTTGCTGGCCTATTGTTTCGATGGCCTCAATTGCGATTGTCCGAGCGGATCCGAGTTGGGTTCGGGTTGTGGCGAATGACCAGACTCAAACGCGACACTATCGGTTCTTCTCATCTGGCCATCGATTGGCTTCGTGCCAACGGTCAGACCGAAGGCTGCATTCAAAATTTCTGGGGGACGATCCTGGTCAGTGCGCTCGGTGAGCAGGTTGATCGCGTTACCTTGGGGGCAACCCACAAGGTTCTCGTCGACGGCTTTGCTTCTCATCGCGACGCTTTCCATCTTCTGGTTCCGACTCGCCCGCTCTCGGAAGTGCTGGACGAAAGCGTCTGCACCACGCTTCGAAAATTAGGCGTTGCCATTCGCTTTGGGCAAATCGTCAAAGGAATTCTCAAGTGCCCGTCCAACAAGGTTCAGTTGCAGTTACAAGGGGACAACGCGATCCCAAGCGACCTCTACGATGCCGTTGTGCTCGCGCTGCCGTGGAATAAAGTATCGGACGTCCTACCTGTCGACGAGAAGCCAATGGTTCAGCTTGCGTCGACATTGCTATCCTCTCCGATAACCGGGATTCACACTTGGTGGGACCGAGCTTGGTTAACGGAGCCTCATGCGATTCTGATCAACCGATTATGCCAATGGGTTTTTCCCGCTCCCGAATCGCATCGTTCAACGAACTCCCCGGACCAGCCGATCCGAACCAAAGAACACTATTATCAAGTCGTCATCAGCGCATCACGCGACCTACCAACAGGGGACGCTGAGTCGATTCTCAAAATCGTCAAGCAAGACCTCGCGGAGATTTTCCCGGAGTCCGCTGTTGCTACCATGCTGCGAGGTCGCGTGGTTACCGACCCGAACGCCGTCTTTTCGGTATCCGTTGGGCACGACGCAGGCCGATTGGATTCCAACCTTTTGGCCGACAAAAAGATTTGGTTGGCTGGCGATTGGACTGCAACTGGCTGGCCTGCAACTATGGAGGGAGCGCTTCGATCCGGTGCCTTGGCCGCTCAAAACTTGCTTTGCGCTTTTGGAAGGGATGCATCCTTGATAGAGGACAGCCATTGAAAAGTCTACCGAATTCGCCAGCCTCAACCGTTAAGAGCCAAGTTGACTCATCGCCACCAGTCTGTGTGATTTGCGATTGTGCGATGGTGGTTTGGTTGGACAAAGATATTTGGAGATGCGAACACTGTTCCCACTGGTCATCCAGACTGCATCACAGCCCCTTGAGAGAAAAAAACCTCGATCTTGACGAGGCGCAACGACAGCGTTCCTTAAAGGAGCTTAGACGCTCCAACGCGAGTATCATCGTCAAAGAAATTGCCAGTAGAGTGGAGGCCAAACATCCAACCTTGTGCGATGTCGGAACGGCGTACGGATGGTTTCTCGAATCTGCACAAGCAGCGGGGATTGAATCGCTGGGAATTGAGCCTGAAGTGGCGGTAGCGGAATCCGCCATTCAAAATCGCTTGGCAGTCCGAGTCGGCGAGTTTCCATCGTGTCTGGCTGCGACAGAACAATTCGATGTTCTAACCTTCAACGATGTGTTTGAGCACTTAGTAGATCCGGGGCAAGTTCTTGAATCGTGCCGAAGGCATCTTCGACCTCGCGGCCTGCTCGTCTTGGTTTTGCCATCAAGCAATGGGTTTTTGTTTCGACTTGCGTGCGTGCTAAGATGGTTGGGGATGCGTAAAGCGTGGGATCGATTGTGGCAACGCTCTTTCCCGTGTCCGCATGTGCATTACTATTCGCCCATTGGATTGAAAACGCTGCTTTTGAAACAAGGATTTCAATTGGAATACGCGGCCGATTTGCCTTCCTTTCACTATCACGGGCTATGGAATCGCATCCGCATGGAATCCAACATTAGCCTCACTCGCGCCTGGTTGTCTTACGTTCTGCTGATCGGTCTGTCTCCGATATTGAAAGTTGTTCGATCCGACATTTCGCTTCAGATTTATCGCATGGGCAGGTAAGTCGCCTCGCACTTGCAATGCCGCCGAGCCTCATCTAACTTCTGTCGACAAGTCTTTGAGTGAAATCAACAATGAGCCGTACGGCGCTAGCCGCGGTTTTCGACGATTGGCACGCACCTAGGGAACCCAGGCTAGCGCCTTAACGGCTAATTACAGGGAAATACTTGTGCACATGTGCTTATTCGTGTCGATTCGCGTTAATAGCGGGCAAGTCCAGGAGCTCTATGCTCGTTAACGCATCGTCCTTCTGGGGACATTCCCAACATCGAACGCAAAGAAGGCGAGGAGCGCTTGCCATCCCAGGATGAGTGGCAACGCTGCGAACATAACGGTACCGGCCGATGCCAGTCGATTGAGTTCATAGCCTCGAATCCAGTGGATCAACCCAAAACTTGCACCGAACCCGATCAAACCTATACCGAGGATAAGATTCAACGAAGCAATGTTGAACTCTCGCAGGAAGTAGCAATAGAAGATGCGCTTTAGAAAGTTTCGCAAATGATAGAACGGAAACTGAACCGCTGCTCGAAAGATGTTCAAATGACTTTGCTCGTTGCCATAGTGCGATTTCATCGGCACATCCACCACGATCGCGCGAAGCGTATAAAGTCGGAAGAGCAAGTCGGACTCAAAAAAGTACCGTGGATCGATTTTTTCCCAGGGGATGCGACTGGCGATATCGGCACGTATTGCAATGAAGCCATTCGTGGGATCGAACAGGTTCCAATATCCCGTGGATAGTTTTGAGAAGAATGACAAGCCAGCGTTCCCGATCATTCGGATCACTGGCATCGACTGAAGATCCTCCAGATGAAAGAAGCGATTTCCTTTTGAAAAATCCGCTTCGCCTCGGATCAAGGGTTCCACTAAGTCTGGGATTTTTTCGGGTGACATCTGGCCATCGCCATCCAATTTGACGACGATTTCAGCCCCATCGGCCAGCGCCTTTCGCGCGCCTGCCATAAACGCAAAGCCCACGCCGGAGTTTTTTTCGTGAAACAGAACCTGGATTCGTGGGTCAAGGCTCTGAGCCCTCGACGCGACCTCGCGGCTTCCCTCGGGACAACCATCAATGCTGCAATAGATGTCACTAACTTCCGGTCCAATCCTAGCAAGAACGTCGGCCAGGTGGTTGGAAACCTTGTAGCACGGTATGACAACCGCGATCCTCCTTTCACAAGATTTCTGTGGCATAATTCGCTTCGGCAAAGAAATGGCGGACACCCGACGGTCGCTTGAGCCTACATGAACCTGCAGTTTGAGGCAATGTGCAGTCGTGCGTTCGATTATGGATCGAGACCAACAAATGGCATACTATCGATACGGCCCATGCAATCGATACGACCAGACTATCGATTTGACAAGGAAGCCGACAATCCAATTTCAGGAACCGGCGATCCGGCCTACTCTTGTTTTCGAATCGTCCATTCTGTACGCGAGGATTTCCGTGTGATTTGTTTTCAAAAGCTGATACCAAGATGAGCGAAAAGGTTTCCAACTCCAGTGCACGAAAAGCGATCTTAGAAGTTGTTTATGTCGCGACCATTCTTGCTTCAGGAATTGCCGCCTATTGCAATACGCTTCAAGTCCCTTTCCTTTTCGACGATATCGCACGGATCGTCAACGAGCCATCGATTCGGACGCTTTGGCCTCCGTGGGTGGCGATGCAGAATTCGAACCGACCTTTTGGACAATATACGTTCGCGTTGAATTATGCTTGCCACGGGTATGATGTTTTCGGGTTTCACTTCGTTAATCTAGGCATTCACTTAGTTGCCGCCTTGTTTCTGTTTGGTTTTGTCAAAAGGTCATTGCGCCGTTGCGGTCCGCGATATCATGCCTCGGCGGCTTTTTTAGCGTTTTCCATCGCCGTGGTTTGGGTTGTACATCCACTGAATACGCAAGCGGTAACGTACATTGTCCAAAGGCTTGAATCTTTGATGGGACTTGCCTATCTGGCAACTCTTTATTGCTTTGCAAGGTCGCAAGACTCGAAGACAAGTTGGTTTTGGTTGCTTTGCTCCATCGTTGCTTGTGCCTTTGGTATGGGATGCAAGGAAGTGATGGTTTCGGCACCGCTCGTTGTCCTGTGGTATGACCGAGCGTTTATGGTTTCCAGTTGGCGTGACCTCATTCTAAAGCGGAAGTATTTCTACGTACTCTTATGTTCGACCTGGACGGTGTTGGTTTGGTCGATGGTACATTACCAATTGGACTACGCCAACGGATCACTCTACCAAGTCGAGGGGTTAACCTCATGGACGTATCTGCTCAGTCAATCAAGCGTGCTCGTTCACTATTTGTCTTTGGCCGTTTGGCCGCGAAGCCAATGTGTTTACCCTGCGTGGCCGGTGTCGCATTCGATCCAGGAAGTTCTGCCTCAGTTCCTTTTCGTGAGTGCGCTCTTTTTTTCGATGGTTTGGGCCGTCTTTCATCATCCGCGCTGGGGTTTCTTGGGCGGTTGTTTTTTCCTCGTGCTTGCGCCCACATCGAGCGTGATTCCGATCAAGGATCTGGCATTCGAACATAGAATGTATTTACCTTTGGCGGCTGTGATAGCCCTCGTACTCACGGGAGTCTATGAATTGCTATCGCGGATAGGCATTTCAAGAGCGTCCGCTTCTCGTATCCATCTTGGGACGAGCATGCTGCTTGCCCTTGCCTTAGGAATAACCGCGTTTGAGAGAAATAAAGTCTTCGTATCCGAGACTTCCGTTTGGAAGGATACCCTTGTGAAATCTCCTCGCAATGTGACTGTCTGGGTAGGACTGGGTGGACTTTTGGCAAAGGAGAAGAGGTACGCGGAGGCATGCGAGCACTTTGAACGCGCGCTTGAGATTGCAGCCAATGACTCCAGTGCCAACGCCAATTATGCAGGACTGCTTATTGAAATGAAAAATTATGAACTGGCTGGCCTGCACTTGGAACGTGCGTTTCAAAACAACCCCAATGATCTTGATGCTATCGTGAATATGGCGCATCTCCAAACCCGGCTTGAAAACTTTGCCGAAGCCGTCAAGTACTATCAAGCAGCGGTACTTGGGTTTCCAATCGACGAGGAGCTTCAAAGTAGTCTAATTGCTTCTCGAATCCGCAGCGGCAGTTTATCGCATGCAGTCACCTGTAGTCTTGACAATCTCGAACGCCGTCCAAATTCAGCCAAAGCGAATGTGGATTACGCATCTGCTTTGCTTGCGAGTGGACGCAATGTGGAGGCAGTTGCGTATTGCGAAAGGGCAATTGCCTTGGACGATCAGCTTTCGACAGCCCATGCTACGCTAGCGACTCTAGAAACGGTCCCTGAGAAAGCCATAGCAAGGATGGAAAGAGCGGTCTCGCTTGAGCCGATGTCGTTCGATTACAACCGAGCCCTGGGGGACATGCTGATGCGCACAAGGCCGTTGGACGCGATTGGGCACTTTGAGATAGCTCTTCAGTCCGAACCGGATAACGTTGAGGTGTTGCTGAAAATGGGAGGTGCCTGGGACGCCTGTGGGTTTCCAGAGAAAGGAATTCCGTACCTGGAACGGGTAACCCAATTATTGCCGGATTGGGTCGAAGCCCGCCAAAGCTTGGAAGCGCTCCGCAAAAGATTTTTGGGTTTATAAAGTGGCGTAAGCTTCCAGCTTGCGATTTTCTAAGGTCGATTCGATGGCAGGCAAGATGCCTACCCTTGCCTACCCCACTTTTTCATCTGGACGAAGCACTAGCCCGGATTATTCATTAGCCGCAGGGCGCTAGCCCAACTTCCCCAACAACTTGCGACGGAACAATGAAAACATTGGGTTTTGGCTTTTTCGTTTCCACTACATTTTGCCTTCGCGAATTCGAGTGGGCAGTCTGAGGCCGAGCTTGTCCAGAAGAATGCGCTGATGTTCCGTAGGTCCTGCAACGCACCGATTGCGTATTTCCCGCCCGGTATCGGTCGGAAGAACGACATCTACCAATCGGATCTCCGACAGCTCCGAAATAACTCGCCGGGGCTCGTCACCTAACCCCGCTCTTTTGCATAGTTGACCAAGCGTTTTCCAAAGTACGAACGACAAGAAACACACGAATATGTGTGCTCGGACGCGTTCTTCTTTCTGATGCCAGACCGGGCGGATACTCAAATCCGATTTTTGGCTTACGGAACGCGGTTTATTGGGAGGTTTATTGGGGACACAGGACATTTTAGGGATTGCGTAGATTGCATTGCAAGCTAATGACTTGCCCCTTTTTCATTAAGAGGCTCTGTCTGAACGTTGGGTAATCAAAAGTTTGAGACCAACGACCGATAGGATCTTGCGAAAAATGGACAAAGCACCTTCGGAAACGAGCTAAATTAGTAGCTCGCACCTTGGCTCTTGTCGAGCATAAGAAGAGATGGCAACAAAACGTCAGGTCGAACTGCGATAAGGGGTCGCGAGCAGCTCTCTCGCTTGTTGACGGACATAAAATCGACGCCCTGTCTTGCGACTCCTCGCCTCGTCAATCACCTTGGGATTGCCAGCTACCTGGCAAAACATCCGACCGAAATCGCGGACTAGGATGGTCCAGGTCATCGGATCAATCGACCACCGCTCGAATATCTTCGGTGTATCCTCGGGCGTTGCCCCACGCTTGCCAGCGATCGTCAGCCTAGCCGTCCAATCCAGCAATTCCAAGTACTCGGAAACCGACATCGCCAAAAACCCTTTGTCGCTACAGCGGTTGCTAGTAAGACTTGCATGCGGACCAACGGGATCGTTTCTTTCATCAATGGACAAAGGGGACAGCATGCCATCTTTCAATGGTGCGGTCACCTGGCTTAAGTCCTCCAACACCACCGTCGTTGCCGGCTTCTGCAATGTGTTTGCCTGCTCCTGCAAGGCTTGAACGCGTCGTTGAGCGGAGGTGTAATCGCTGGTCTCGATGGTTTCGGCGAT
>JANPNA010000049.1:0-8065 GCA_031427235.1 Pirellula sp. | reverse complement strand
CGTCGGAGGCAAGCTCCGATCGGACGAAAATACTTCACAGCGTTTCCTGAAAGGGTCACAGATTCTGCGATCCTTTCAGGATCGGAACGCTCTGCACGATTCTTTTCCGGTGGTGTCGCTCCGCTCAACCACCGGCTAATGTCTGATATCCCTTCGGGATGAAAAATTGGCACATCACGGCATGGATGGAATCATTTGAGGTAGGACGTACGCTTGCGTTGCGACGACGAGGCCTACCAAAATGGCCAGTACGATACTGTGAACGAAAACATAACGCAGGATCGTGCCTTCCTGTCCATGTTGTCCGGTGGCAACCCCGGCTACGACGATGGATTGCGCGTCGATCATTTTGCCCATGACGCCGCCGGAACTATTGGCTGCCGTGGCAAGAATCGGCGAGATCCCGAGTCGTTCGGCAGTGATCTGTTGCAAGTTTCCGAAAAGCACGTTCGATGAGGTGTCACTGCCGGTGAGTGCAACGCCCAGCCAGCCAAGCAATGGCGAGAAAAATGGAAATAGAAAACCAGTGCTTGCAAAAGCTAATCCCATCGAGGCGTCCAAGCCGCTGTATTTCGTGGTATAGCCAAGTCCAAGCATGACCGCGATCGTTACCAGTGAAATGGTCGTTCGACGGAGCGTTCCAACGAACAGAATGATTAAACTGCGAGGCGAAAGACCGAGTGCTGCTCCAGAGATTAGCGACGCCAGGAATAATGCCGTCCCCGTTGCAGACAGCCAATTCACTTCGTAAATGGCTTTTTCCGGAGTTGGGGCAGCCACGACGGGCACATCGCGGACGACGTTGTTATGCAAGCCTGGCACAGGGAACTCCAGCTTCGACCAAGCGTTCATCTGGCTCTTGGCTTGCGGCAACCCCCATACAAAGACCATGATCGAAAGGACCAGCCATGGAATCCAAGCGACACAGGCTTCGCGAAAGGTTGGGGCAACTTCGACGATCGCGGCCGACTCGTCCGGAAATCGCCAAGTGGTTCTTGGTTGCCAAAAGCGAAGCAAGCCGACCAAGGTAGCGATCGAGACAATGGAACTGATCACATCGACCAACCATGGGCCATGGTAGTTGCTTACTAGAAACTGCATGATTCCAAAGCTGAGGCCAACGGCAAGGCATGCAGGCCAGACCTCCATCATGCCCCGCCAGCCTGCCATGACCCAAATCAACCAGAATGGTATAAGGAGCGAGAAGAGGGGCAATTGCCTGCCAACCATCATGCTCAGGGACTCAAGCGGTAACTCGGTTACTCGTGCCAACGCGATCAACGGTGTTCCTAGTGCCCCGAACGCGACAGGAGCGGTGTTTCCGATAAGCGACAATCCAGCGGCTGGAAGCGGTTTGAACCCCAGGCCAATCAACATAGCAGCAGAAATGGCGACCGGTGTTCCGAAGCCAGCGGCTCCCTCTATGAAGGCTCCAAAACTGAAGGCGATCAACAATACCTGAATGCGTCGATCGTCAGCCAAGGCGGCAATCGAACGTTTTAAGATTTCGAACTTGCCCGTAGCGACGGAAATGTCGTAGGTGAAAATAGCGGTCAGCACGATCCAACCGATTGGGAACAGGCCATAGGCAGCGCCATTGGCCGCTGCGGTTAGAGCGAGCAAGGCTGGCATTTTATAGACGCCGATGGCAACCATCAAGGAAACGATGAGACCCGCGATGGCTGCGTAGTGGGCTCGAACATGAAAGCCTGCCAAAAGCCCGAGCAAAACGAAAATCGGCAAAGCCGCCACGAGTGCCGACAAATACATATTTCCACAAGGATCATACTGCTGAGTCCATGGTGTCATGCTGGCATCCGAGACGTTGTCGAGCGATAAACTTGACACGCCTCAAACGCAGCTCGCCTAATGATCGTGCTTGGAGAACAGCTCATGCTTCTTATCCCCCTTTGCGTAAAGGTAGGCTACAAGGTCGAGGATCTCTTCCTGGGTTAGTTTGTTCAGCAATCCGCCGGGCATAATGGAACTTGTCGACTTCTTTCGCTCTTCAATCTCAGCAACGTCTAAGACGGCTGGTTCGCCTTTAGCAAGTGGGTCGGCAAGGACTTTGATTTGTGTCGGGGTCTCCTCGACAATCATTCCGGTAACCGTGCTCCCCGAACTCATAAGGAATGAGTAGGACTGGTACTTCTCAAGGATTTCTTTGGACGGTTCCAAAAGAGATCGCAACAGGTGATCTGTGGTGTGCTTGGTTGGTTCAATTTTGGTCAAGTCAGGCCCAAGTTCGCGTCCCTCGTTGTTCATTTTGTGGCAGGCAATGCAGTTGGTATCCGCAAAAAGCTTCTTGCCCACTTCGAACGACCTTCCCTGTGGTAGTTTCTTAACGCTTGGTATCAAATCATCGAACTTCCATTCGGTGTTGCGGCCGATGGATTTCAGCAATTCGTCCTTCATGGGTAAAGGATTCGACGCCAAGTACTTTTCCGGGGCTCGTTGATACTCTTCCAAATTGGCAACGACAATCAAAACGCCGAACATACGCCGCCAGTGTTCCGGGTAAGTGCATACATAGGGATACAACCCGGGTGTGGTCGGTGCATCGAAGGTGAGCGATTGCGATTCGCCAGGTGCTAGTAGCTTGCTGGATGCCAAAACCTTTGGCGATTTGGGGACATAATGTCGATCTCTTGCGTCTGCATCGAGCGCGGTCTTTTCCGAAGCCAATCCGATTTCTTGCAACGCGCCTGGTTGCACAATCGCGAAGTTGTGCGGCATGTTGTCGGTATTGGAAAAACGAAACTCGACAGGTTTGCCAGCCTGGACCGCAATCACTTCTTTGTCGAAATTCATCCGCTCAATCACCGTACCCAGCGCGATCACGCGAACGTCGAGATTCAAGAGTCGATTCTCAATCGCCTTGACTTGATCCGCAGGCAACTTGGCCGATATTGCTCGAGCAAGTGCAACGGCTTCCAACGCCGGTCCAGCGTTACGGAACTGAGGTGGGATGTTGCTGAGATAACCGATTATGTTGTCCACAAGTCCAGGCAGTTCCTTGGCGGACCAATCTTGTGCGGGCACCGTACTCAAAAGACTAAGGGCTGCGGGACGATTGCGATCGGCTTTTACAAGTGTCACGAGATCTTGAAATTTCTCCGAGCCATGTCCAGGAATGGAAGCCAAGGAACGAATGGCTAAATCATGTAGGGTTTCCTCGCCACCGTTGAGCGACAACGCACTGGCCGGAATCTTTTGTTTCTTAAAACCAGGACCCATCCATCGAACCTCTAGTCCATCGCCACCTCCGTTATCGAAGTAAGTCACGACAATCGGATAACGGCCTGCCAGCAAATCGACAGCCCCTTGTTTCTCGGTCATGCCATGCAGGCCGTCGTGATTGATAAGGAGTTTGTTGTCAAGGTAGAGTCGTGATCCGTCATCCGATGAGATCGAGAACATGTACTTGCCGGAAGTCGGTATTTGAATCGTGCCAGTGAATCGCAATGCGAATTCGTCGGGCTGCAATTTTTGCGGTACGTTCATGACAATTTCCGGAACAACGCCACTGGCTTGTGGCTTCAGTTTGGCCAGCGTTTCGATAGCCACATTCGGCGGATTCGGGTGAAAGAAGTCGACCTGTATCCCCGGTTGCACAAAGGAAGCCCCACCGGCGTCCGCCTTCAGATTGGGCGGAAGTTCAAACATCAACGACCGGACCGCTGCAAACAGGCTTCCACGCAACTTTTCATTTGCAATGGAAGGAATCGCGGCTAGAAAGTCTCGCAACGACTCCTTGCTTTTGGAAGCAGCCAACATTGGGGCATCCGCAGAATTCTCGGCGACGATCCATGCCACGAACGCCAACTGGCGTGTGGCCGATGCTTTGCCTTGAGTGGAAAGTTTTTCTAAGCGGCTGCGAACTTTCTTCAACTCGCTAGCTGGTTGATCCGATAGCAATTGACGGAGTACGGGGATCGCATTGACCTGTTCTTGGCGGTCGCGTTCCTCAACCAATTGCAACAACAGTGGCACAAGTCCCGTTTTTCGCAATCCCGCTAAGCCCGTGAGAGCTTCTTTTAGGGAGCCAGCATCGGCGGTTTGTCGGTTCAAAATTGCTTCGTAAACCGCTTCGCTCTTTTCAAGCTTTAGCAGATCGCTTGGGCTGGCGTTTTTTAATGCATACTCTCGAGCCGCTTTCGATAAGGCTCGTCCCGATTGAACTGCATCCGCAACGAGTTTGTCCAGTGAAATCTTGCCTCGAGCGTAGGCCAACACGATGTCTAATTCTGGATCGGTCGAACCGTTCGAGGCCTCGAAGATGACTTCGGCTGCTGTAACTCCTTCAAAGCTCAACGCGGACTTCACTGCCTCGGCACGAACCAAGTGGGATTCGTCACGAACTGCGGCTAGCAGAATCGGTTCCCAATCGGCTATCCTCGGGCCCCAATGGCCGAGCGTACGAATGGCTGCGGCACGCACACGTGGCTCCTTGGCCTTGAAAACTTTCTTCAATAACTCGGAACTTGGTACGCGGTGCTCTTCGTGAATCCACAGTGATTCAAGCAATGCCTGTGCATCGTCAAGCTTGGCAGGATCCAGCTTAGCCGTAAAGGTTGCGACGGCAGGAACAACGTCCTTCGTTTCACGTCCGCTTAGCTCCAGTCGAGCGCGGTATCGAACTCCATTTTCTTTAGCGAAAAAGGCCTGCAAAACTTCAGGGATCGGTTTACCCTTGAGTTTGGTCGGCTTGAGCACCGGCCGATCCTTGGCGGTAACACGATAGATGCGACCATGCTCATGATCGCGGTTCGGATCACGCATGTTGTGTTGCATGTGGCCGACAATCGCGTTGCTCCAGTCGGAGACGTACAAGGCCCCATCGCCACCCATTTCCACGTCGGTCGGCCGAAAGTTGGGATCGCTGGAAACCAAAATGGGCTCAATCTCTTCGGCGGTAATATCTGCTCCGTTGTACTTCACTTCATGTTGAAGTACTCCCAAAAAGCCAATGCAATTGCAAATCAAGAAATTGCCTTGATTCTTTTCAGGGAAATGACTGCTCGAAAGAAATCCGATGGCAGCCACCGGGCGCACTCGCATCTTGAACCACGGTTTGTGGCCTACACCTTTGCCAATGTTGACATAGGAACCGGAACCACCCGTACCATCATTTGCAAACTGATAGCCCCATTGGTCAAACGCATCGCCGTGCGGGTTGGGTCCAATTGGGAAATGGAACTCCATTTCAAACGTCCGAGGATTAAAACGATGTACGCCGCTTTCAGCAGAGCGGTAGGTTTTCGTTGGTGTTTCCATGGCCGCCACATTGAAAATCCCGCGAGACCAATAGAGCCAACCGTCCGGGCCAACCAACATTGCATTGGCCGAGTGGTGCGAGTCGGCACTCGATAGCCCCTGCAGCATTCGGATTTTGACATCTGCTTTGCCGTCCCCATCGGTGTCTTTTAGGAACCAGAGCTCCGGCAACGCGGCCACCAACATACCACCCCCCCAAAACTCAAATCCGGTTACGCTGTTCAGTTCGTCCGCAAACACCACACAGCGATCCGCCACTCCATCTCCATTGTCATCTGGTAGCGATATTATTCGATCCTTCCGCGGTTCCGTTGGATTCCAATGTGGATACGATGGCCAAACCGACGCGTACAGCAGTCCATCGGTATCCACCGCCATCTGGACAGGCTTGGCCATTTCGGGAAACATCTTTTCGTCGGCGAACAAGTTGACCTGCATTCCGTCCGCAATTTTCATTTTCGAAATGGCCTCCTTGCCATCCAGGTACTCATGCTTACCACCTTCTAACTTTCCCGGAATGTTGGTTTTCACGTCTAGTGCCGGCGGGAGATTATTGTCGACAACATGGTGTTCGCTTCCTTTGGCGACCGCCCTGACTCGCACATCGCGGTTGGCAGTCATGACGTCAAACATTTCCATTTCACGCATCATGACATCCGCGTTGGATTGCCCAAACCAAGCTAACTTGGATCTGCCTCCAAATACGTTGTAGCCGTCGACAACGCGATAGCGACTGAACCAATGGTAGTTTTTGTCCAAGACGGCTTGCCGCAACCGTTCCAATTCATTTTCGTCCTTGGTTTGCTTTTCGATGCCGAACAACTCCTTGAGGATTGCATTCGAGACCGCTCGATCACCATGGTCTAGCAAATGGATTCCATTCAAGGTCAACGGTTTTGAAGCAGTGGCATACAGTTTTTTGGTCGCAGCGAACAAGTCCACGAAGACAACCCCTTTTGCCTTGCAAATCTCCGCCATGGCTTTGGTGTACAGTTCCAGTTTCTCATTGTTGGCGACACCGTCTGGAAGATGCGGACTCTTCAGATTTTCGTGTGCGATGGGGGAAAAGAAAACCAATCGCGGTGCTGATTCTCCGTCGTATTTCTGGGTCAACATTCCATCGATTGTCTCCGTAAGATCCTTCTTGAAACCATCCAATCCCGATGGCCCGCGGAGTGCTTCGTTGTAACCAAAAAAAGCCAAGACAACGTTGGTCTTGGTCTTGGTAAGCCATTCATCTGGACTACCAAAGTTATCTTCGCGGGGACGCAACTTCACTTCGTCCCCAGAGAACCCTAGATTTCGAACCGTCAAATCTAATTCGGGATAGGCCGCATAGATATATGTTTCCAACCAACCAGCATGCTGCATGCGGTCCGCCAAGGTATTACCGATATAGCTTATGCGGTCCCCCTGTTTCAGCTTAAGTACGGGTTCGGCTGCTCCAACAGGGAGGTAGCCGATCACGAGCATGCATAGGGCAATCCAGAGCGTAAGGCATCGAAAGGTCATCGCGGTTGTGTCCTCAAAATCGTTAGTTTCAAACCCTAATGGCTGTAATGTGACTCAAATGCAGCACATTGCGACACGCAACGAGGGATGATTTTAGTCATTTCAACCCGCTATTGTGCCTGACTAAGGAGTGATTCGCAACGTAGCCCAATAGATTTTTCGTTGGAAAGAGTTTAGATCCTGTGGGTGTTCTCGGGGTGCAGTTCGCAACCTTTGGGCAGATTCTGTTTAGCGGAGCGACGGATCTACGTAGGCCGGTACGCTCCGCGACCGGCGGGGTGCTTATTGAATTGGAGCACACTAAGGCGAGCGGCAGAGTGGAGTATCCCAACCCGAAGTGTAAGCAAGGGACAATTTCGCAGGTCCCTCACTTACGTATCGGGTTATGATTAGTAGTTTTCACATTCATCGCCTGAATCGATTCTTAATACTCCTTGAATTCCCTCTGGCGTTTTTTGAGTCCTCACGTTGTGTCTCTGCGGTAGTTGTGCTGCTGAAAGCGGAATTGAAGTAGCTCGTTTTCACGTTGTTAAAATCGAACAGTTTCACTCCATCTTGCCAAAATGTAACGTGTCCATCAAATGCATTGGACTGTTTCAGAAACACCTCGAAGTGGACCCAATTGCCGAATGGTACAGACTTAATGGTTTGGTGAAAGAACTTGCGGCCTACGCTGTGAGTTTGGTTGGGTCTGGAAGATAGGAACCACGCCGAAAAATACAACTCGCGATTCTCGCGTAGCTCTTTCCAGCGAAATGCCCGGACACCAGACGTTTCGTTTGGTATCGGGCTTGGTGTCCAGATTGTCGCCGCCAGACTATGGGTTCCGCGTCCCTCCATGATCGAGGCGAAATACGAGTATTTGCCCGACGGAAAAATGCCTCCTCCACTATCGCCAATTCCTGATGTCTCTGGAAAATACCAATCCGCAAGCGACCCCTCCTCCATATCGGCAATTCAAAGGGAATTCGTTTGCGCAACAGCGGACGGGCCTTGCACGCAAAACACGCAAAGGATGGAGCCTATTGCAACAACGAAAAATGCACGCATGAACCAAAATCCCATAAGAACTATGAATACATCGATCCACATTTTCATACCACATTTTGAACTTTATATAGCATTTTTCGAGACTTCTCGCTGAACGCCACCAAATTCACGTTAATCCGTTCTTTTCGTAGCGGAACCTGTCAAAGGTTTCGAGGGAGGTGTTGCCTACTTCGGCAACCAACGAAATGCTTGACGCATTCCGCTACAACCGCATCGCCGAGGTGGC
>JANPNA010000048.1:0-7312 GCA_031427235.1 Pirellula sp. | reverse complement strand
TTGTTTCTGGGTTGGGTGTTGTGTTGGAGGGTTGTTGGGTTGGTCGTCCAGCTTTGTCACCCTCCCTGTGGGTGGGTCGAGCGAAGCGTGGGGAGGGTGAAGTGACTTGTGTGATGGTACAATTCAGTTCACCCTCCCCGGCCTACGGCCGCCCCTCCCCGAGGGAGGGTGACTTTCTTGGGAAAGCCCTCGCCAACAGGCTGGACGACCTCAAGGGGTGGGCTAATGCAAAATGGGGCAGACGTCAAACCAATTGCGTCCTTGCGCGTGCATCCATTCGGTGCATTGCTCTGGGCCCCACATGCCGGGCTCATAAGGGTTCAGCGTTGGGGCCGCGGGGCTTTTCCATGCGGAAATGATTGGATCGATAATTCGCCAAGCTTGCTCGACTTCGTCGCTACGGGCGAACAATCCCGGATCACCAACCAGGGCATCCAGCAAGAGACGCTGGTATGCGTCGGGCAGTTCTTTGCCGCTCGTGTCAAACTTAAAATCAAGCTCGCTCAGCCGCAGTTTCATGTCCGAGTCTGGTACTTTCGACTGGAAGTAAAGTTGCAGACCTTCTGCGGGTTGGATCTGGATGACAATTCTGTTGGCTTCCGGGCGAAACGATTTCCGTTCCTCGAACAACATGTGAGGTGGTTCACGGAACTGAATCACGATTTGCGTTGATCGGCAACTCATCCCCTTCCCGCTCCGGAGATAAAATGGAACGCCCTTCCATCGCCAGTTGTCAATGTAGAGCTTCAGAGCAGCAAAGGTTTCGGTTTGGCTGTCGTCCGGAATTCCCTGCTCTTCGCTATATCCTGTGTATTGACCACGAACGCCAAACTCTGCGAAATCGCTCCCTTTGTAGGGTCGAACGCTCTGGAGAACTTTTACTTTTTCGTCGCGAACCATCTCGCCTGTGTATCGCACAGGGGCTTCCATAGCGGTCACCATCATCAACTGCAAGATATGGTTTTGAAACATATCTCGCAGGATACCCGCCTTGTCGTAGTAGTCGCCGCGTCGACCGACTTTGACTTCTTCGGCCACCGTGATCTGAACGTGGTCGACGTAATTGCGATTCCACAAGGGTTCAAAAATGGTGTTCCCGAAACGGAACACCAAGATATTTTGGACCGTTTCTTTGCCCAAGTAGTGATCGATACGATAGATCTGATCTTCTCGAAAGGTCTGGTGTATCGATTCGTTTAGAGCTTTGGCGGATGCGAGGTCAACACCGAATGGCTTCTCAATCACGACCCGCCGGTGGCCATACTTTTCGTCATTGAGTCCAGCTTTTCCCATCTGAGCAATAGCGGCAGCATAAAGCTGTGGCATGGTGGAAAGGTAATAGACTCGATCGGTGGTTTGCGCCCCTTCCACGTCCGTTAAGAAGGCAGCCAGTTTATGGAAGTCGTCTTCGCTTCCGATATCACCTGGATGGTAAAAGATATTTTGGGAAAAGGCCTGCCACGTGTCGTTATGAAAGTCGTTCTTAACGTACTTGGAGGTGGATTCGGTTAGCTGCGCTCGCCACTGATCCGTGGTAAAAGCGCTTCGAGCAACGCCGACAATTCGGGTTGGATTCGGCAATCTGCCACGTTGAAACTGGCGATACAAAGCCGGAATGAGCTTTCGACTGGTCAAGTCGCCGGAAGCTCCAAAAATCACCATCGTATGCGACATGAATTTAGTCCGCTCGGAAGCCGAGTTGTTTTTGCAAGTTTTGAAACCAAGGCTCAAGAGCGCGGTCGCTTTCAAGCTGAGAAACGGTTGAAACGCCTTCTAGTGGGGCTGCGGCAAAGCGTTCGAAAAGGGAGTTGATTTCTGGTGTTTGCTCGATCACCTGAACCACGTAGTAGACCGTCTTGTTGCTATCGGCAGCCACCACGGTTTCATTGGGCTTGGCTGCAAACACCGTTTCCATAAAAGAATCATCCACCGGTTGCAACAGTTCTACGTTGCTTAGTTGCAAACGGCTCTCCATGCGTGCAAACATAGGATTAAACCAAGTGAAATTGGCGGGTTCTTGAACCAGTGTTTTTTCCTCGGGAGTTGCCAACGAATCCTTGAGTGTCGATGAACCGACCTTCGACGCGATTTCTCGAGCGCGCGTTTCGGCGAGTTTGAAGGCTTGTTGCTTTCGCCAAACCGCTTCGATTTGCGTTCGGACGGCATCGATCGAAGGGGTCATGGGTTGCGTCTCCTCGGTTTTCCAAGAAAGGTAACGTTTGTTTCCCCCAGTAAATCCAAGCGATACAACGGGGGTATAGAGTTCGCCGTACCCCTCGGATGCATTGACCAACATGGCAAACGAGAAGGGCTGCATTCGTTGGCCAGGCATCACAAACGAGGTACCGATCGGCGTACCCTGTATCGACTCCTGATCGACCATGCCCGTTGTTCCGTGTTCCAATCCCAACTCTTTGCCGAGCTTGGCTAGATCAATTGGGGCAGGTGCCTTCGCGGTTTTGACTTTTTGCGACAAGTCAATTTGATATGCCTTAACTTCGGACTGATAAATGCTCATCGGCCCGACTAATTCGTCGATACGTTCCTCCACGACCTTGTACGCAAGGGCGGTCGCTTGTTCTCGCGCAATCTGCTCTCGGACTTCGTCAAAAGTCTTGGTCCGCATCGGCGTGCTTTCCGCAATGCCATCGGCGGCTTGCGGAATTCCAGTTTGGGGAAAGGTAGGTAAACCCGGGGCCGTTTCTGTTGGTTTAGGATCGGACAATTCGATCTTAGCGGTGGGTTCGGGTTGTGAGGCCGCTTCGGTCGGATCAGCGGGCGGGGCAGGCTTAGCGGGAACCGCAGGGTCCGTTTGGGTTGTAGCCGCTGGTTTTTCTTCTTGGAATGAAACCAGCTTGATGTTCGAGTTTTTTTGTTTGACGGAGGCGTTGTCTTTAGGATCAGCCAATACTGGAGGAGCGGTTGGCGGACTATCCGTTCCAGCAGCGGGAGCAGCAGGGCTCGTGGTTTCGCTCACAGGGGGTGTTGCAGACGCACCTTCTGTTGAGCTCGGGGGTGTGGTAGGGGAAGGCGTGCTAGGTTCGGTTGTAGGTGTACCAATGGCTTCTTGCGCAACCGGTACGCGAAACTGTTTTTCTTTGACTCGGCGTTCGTATTCGGCTCGAAGCGTTTCTTCCGGCACGAGAGCCATCTGTTCCGTGATAATCCTCTCGACATCGATCGATAGAAACTCGAAGTTCGAGGTTTTAGGCCTTCGAAAGGCTGGTTGGGTGTCGATGGTACGGCGAGATCGAGTTATGTCCTTGCCTGTTTTGTAGATCTCCTGAATCTCTTTTTCCGTGGGCTTGTTTTTTACTTGCGACTCGAAGTCGTTAACAAAAACAGGAAATGCCTGAATTTTTGCGGCCCGATTGAATTTAAGAAAATCTTGCCAGTTTTTGCTAGGGGTGGTCAGAGCCGGGCTGCCTCGAGTGTTGGAATCACGTCGATTTTCGAATCGCAAAGCGGTACCAGCTAAGCGAAGGACCTCATTTTTTGCCATCTCTTCTCGCATCAAGCGGTTGAAATCGAACAAGTTCATTTGACCGTTGGTTGCAACCTTGAGGGCCGCTTTGATTTGTTCGCCATCCAGCTTTCGGTCAACAAAACGCTCGAGAAAGGTCTTAACGGACTCGTCGTCGAAGTGGATTCCAATCCGGTTTGCTTCGGCCACCAGTAGTTTTCTTTGGATAATTCGATCTTTGGTGTCTCGGTCACTGGTGATCCCTACATAGCTAAGGTCAGGATTAAACTCGGGAACATTGGGCATTCCACCTTTTTCACGCACGTCGGTAGCCAATTTTCTTAAAAAAGTGTTCGCCCAGTAGACTTGTTGCCACTCACGATCGAGTTCATTCAACCGAATGGAACCGCCTGTCCAGGACGCCTTGACAGGATTTGGTCCGCCTCGGTTCCCGCCTCGGTTCGATTTTCCGGAACCGGAAAAGTAGTCGATCATCGGGGCGATTACGAATGAGACGATGGCGATGAAAACGGCTCCAGCCATCCAAAGCTTCTGGTTTTTTCGAAAAATAGCAAATGGGCTGGACATTGGACAAATCAATCCTTGGTAGTCGACATTCGAGTTAATTGGCCCAATAAACAGGCACTCAAACAAGGATTGTAGGATTTCCGCTGGTTGACGCAATTCCATTGCTCCAGCGCTGCCTGGGGCTTGACAAATCACCAACATTGCGGTGACAACCCTTGTGCGTGAGGTAGATTACCAGAATCACAGACGAGCAAAATCGCATTTCGCCAATATCCACTTGCAACACAAAAACTTTTTATGAGTGAGAAAAAATCCCTCGTCATCGTCGAGTCTCCCGCAAAAGCGAGAACGATTTCGAAGTATTTGGGGAGTGGATTCCAAGTTGAAGCCTCCATCGGCCACATTCGCGACCTTCCCGGAGGTGCTAAAGAAGTCCCTGCCGAGTTCAAATCGGAATCGTGGGCTTCTCTGGGCGTGAACGTCGACAACGGTTTTGAGCCCCTTTACATCGTTCCTGCCGACAAGAAAAAACACGTTTCTTTTTTGAAAGCAGCTCTCAAGGACGCAAAAGACCTCTATCTGGCGACAGACGAGGATCGCGAGGGGGAGGCCATTTCCTGGCATTTGCAAGAAGTTTTGAAGCCCAAAGTGCCGGTACACCGGATGGTTTTTCACGAAATCACCAAGGAAGCTATCCAAAACGCTCTCAAAAACACCAGGCAAATCGATCAGGGGTTGGTCAAGGCACAAGAAACGCGACGCATTTTGGATCGGCTTTATGGCTATGACATTTCGCCGCTACTTTGGAAAAAAGTCCGACCCAAATTATCGGCGGGGCGCGTGCAAAGCGTCGCGGTTCGATTGATCGTGCAACGCGAACGCGAACGCATGGCCTTTCATTCCGCAACCTACTTTGATCTGGATGCATGGTTGGAAACCACTGGCAAAGAGAAATTCGAAGCCTCCTTGGTCAGTGTTGCCGATCGAAAAATTCCGTCCGGAAAGGACTTCGACACCGCGACGGGGTTACTCAAAGATTCCAAGATGTTGCAGCTCGATGCTGTTTCGGCGGACGCGCTCAAAACTCGGCTTGCGAAGGCTTCGTTCCAAGTCGTCAGCGTCGAAATAAAACCCTACACCGAACGCCCGAAAGCACCGTTTACAACCAGCACCTTGCAACAGGAAGCCAACCGCAAACTGGGAATGACCGCCAAGGACGCGATGCGGGTTGCTCAGAGCCTTTATGAAAACGGCTACATTACCTACATGCGAACCGACTCGACCACGCTTTCCAAAGAAGCAGTCGATGCAGCCCGCGAACTGGTTCGATCGCAATACGGCGATGCGTTCCTGTATTCGACTGCGCGGACGTACGCGACCAAGGTCAAGAATGCTCAAGAAGCGCACGAAGCGATCCGACCCGCTGGTAGCCCTTTTCAACTGCCAGAGAAGATCAGGAGCGAATTGAACTTCGATCAATTTCGACTTTTTGAATTGATTTGGAAGCGAACTATTGCCTCTCAAATGGCGGATGCCAGGAAACAACGCGTCGTTGTCGTCATCCGAGCCGACGACGCCATTTTCCAGGCGACTGGTACTTCGATCGAGTTCGAAGGGTTTTTGAGAGCCTACGTTGAAGGGAGCGATGATCCAGCCGCCGAATTGGCGGAAAAGGAAAAGCTTCTCCCCGACGTCAAGGCTTCCGATCCTCTCCAAGCCCTGTCGTTGGATTCGGTTTCCCATACTACCCAACCACCTGCACGCTATACCGAAGCATCCTTGACACAGGGGCTGGAGGAACGGGGCATCGGTCGTCCGAGTACGTACGCTTCGATTATCGATACGATTCTCAAACGAGATTACGTATTTAAGAAGGGGAACGCACTTGTTCCGAGTTGGACTGCGTTTGCAGTGATTCGGCTATTGGAGGAGCATTTCACGTCGCTTGTCGACTACAAATTCACGGCCGAAATGGAAGATTACCTCGACCAAATCAGCCGCAACGAACGTGAGAATTTGGCTTACCTGCAAGAGTTTTACTTCGGTGAAGAGGGGGTCACTGAAAACGCCGCACCTGGTGGCATCGGTCTTAAACCACTGCTTGCGCTGAAGGTGGCTGAAATCGATCCTCGCACCGCTTGTTCCTATCCACTTGGATTCCTGAATGGTAATCAAGAACTACCCGTCTCCGTTCGGGTTGGTCGATATGGACCTTATGTCGAACAAGGCGAACGACGAGCCAGTATTTCCGAGGAGATGCCACCTGATGAAATGACCTTGGCGATGGCCGTCGAGATGTTGGCCAAGCAAGAGCTCGGCGAAGAACCGATGGGATATCATCCCGAAACCAACAAACCTATTTACATCAAGCAAGGCCGGTTTGGGCCGTATGTCCAAATGGGCGACGCCGAAGATGAGGACAAAAAGAACGCATCCTTGCTCAAAGGCATGACCACCGAGACGCTAGATCTGGATACCGCCGTAAAGCTGCTGATGTTTCCACGTACCCTTGGGATCAATCCAGCCAATGGGGAACCGATCATCGCGACGCAAGGAAAATTTGGTCCATACATCAAGAGCGGAACGGACTCGAGATCGCTGGGAGCAACTCAAAGCTTGCTCGATCTGACGCTCGAACAGGCGTTGGAGTTGCTCGCACAACCGAAAGCCTTGGGTCGTGGTCGCGGTGTCGCCGCTCCACCTCTAAGGGAAATGGCCGCTTCGCCAATTACAGGCAACAACATCACCATTCGAGACGGTCGGTTTGGACCGTATGTCACCGACGGCGAGACTAATGCGTCCTTGCGTAAGGATATGAAACCGGAAGACTTGACGATCGAGGAAGCCCTGGATCTGTTGGCAGTAAGAGCGGCAGCAGGTGGTTCTAAAAAGAAGAAGACGTCCAGAAAGACGACTAAGAAAGCCGCCAAAAAGAAAACTGCCAAATCCACGAAGAAGGTTTCGAGGGAAGCCAATTCGGATATGGAATTGGAAACCGATTCGGACTCCGATGCCACGGCTGTTGTTACGAAGAAAACCAAATCGGCTAAAAAGGCAACTAAAAAAGCAACGAAGCGAGCCGCAAAGAAGACAAACTCAGAATAGTCAATAGGTGCCAGGCACGAATGGTGCTGTCCTACTTTCGCCGAGCGAAAGGCGACACTTGTTTTCCGCACGATGCTAAAGTAAGTAGAGCGAGTCCAAAGGGCTCCGTACGCCACTGCTCCCCAGAGTGCTAACGTGAGTATAAATCATGGTTGTCGAGATATCGGCATGCCCGAGCAATTCTTGGATCGTTCGAATGTCCTTTCCGGCTTCAAG
>JANPNA010000047.1:0-2375 GCA_031427235.1 Pirellula sp. | reverse complement strand
TCAGTTGGAGCAGGTTCTGCTGAATTTAGCTCTCAATGCGGTCGCCGCCATGCCCCATGGCGGCACACTCCGTTTCAGTGTCTCAGACAAGGAAGGAAAATTACGGATCGACATCAGCGACACCGGCAATGGAGTCCCTCCTGAAATACAATCTCGGATTTTCGATCCCTATTTCACAACTCGCAGCGATGGAACGGGTATGGGACTCGCGCTTTGCGACAAGATTGTTCGGCAACACGATGGCAGTATCGACTTTGAAACCAGTCCCAGTGGAACCACCTTTACGGTCTTACTGCCGAACTAGACGACCTAAGGTTTTTGTTAGTGTGAAAATCACCATCAATAGTAGTAGGAATGTTCCGTTTGTCGTTCACTTCGAGCTCTCGCACTTGAAATGTGCTTTCCGATCACCATTACAAAATGCTATTTAGGCGGGCGGCAGAGTGGAGTATCCCAACCCGAAGCGTAAGCGAGGGACAATTTCGCAGGTCCCTCACTTACGTATCGGGTTAGGATTGGTAGTTTTCACATCGCCGCTCGCCTTAGTGCAATTAATTGCACGTCTCGCGCAGGTTCTTGCAGGTTCGCGACGTTTTTGGTGCCGATCCCTTTAGGCAACTAAAAAAAGCCTCGATTTTGATTGTCTCGCGTCATTGCAATTGCCGAACGAATCACTTGCAAGGATTGTTCGCCGTGCGGGTGTTTTCAAGTTTGGCCCGTCAGTTGCTTCAAGTTTGGCCCGTCAGTTGCTTAGAGAAAAGGGGAATACAGAATGTAACGAGAAGGCGAGATCTCGAGATCTCGAGATCACGCAATCGACCCGATTTTTAACTGTCGATCCTGGTTAATTAAACCATCCCGCACCCCTAGACATCTCGCAAACAAACAACAGCACAGATGAAATCATCGCTAATCCCGCTCCTTATTCTTCTCGCGGCATTCCTTCCGATATCCGCTTGTGACAAGCCAAAGGAACAAGCCCACCACGAGCATCACAAGATCCTGGTCACCAGCCCTTTGGTAAAGGACGTGGTCAACACGCAGCAATATGTCTGCCAGATCCACTCCCACCGCCACATCGAGGTCCGGGCCATGGAGAGTGGGTATCTCGAGGCGATCCAGGTCAAAGAAGGCCAAACGGTCAAGCAGGGCGATTCGTTGTTCAAGGTCGTTACGACTCTTTACGAGGCAAGGCTGGATGCGGAGAAGGCCGAGGCCCAGCTCTCGCAAATTGAGTTCAATAACACGGAGAGGTTGTTTCAACAAAAGGTGGTTGCGCAGCCAGAGGTGGCACTTGCCCAGGCCAAACTGACAAAGGCAAAGGCCAAAGTGAATCTGTCGCAGGCCGAATTGGACTTCGCCAATATCAAAGCACCTTTCGACGGCATCATCGACCACCAACGCCATCAGCAAGGCAGCCTGATCTCCGAGGGAGACATCCTCACGACCCTGTCCGACAATAGCGTGATGTGGGTCTACTTCAACGTGCCTGAGTCCCGTTACCTCGAATATCAAGCAAGAACGGATAAGGACAATATCAAGGTTGAGCTGATGCTGGCCAACGGCGAAAAGTTTCCGCAGATCGGCAAAATCGCTGCGATCGAGGCTGATTTCAACAACGAGACTGGGAACATTGCCTTCCGCGCAGATTTTCCGAACCCGGACCGACTTCTGCGTCATGGTCAGACCGGCACCCTATTGTTAAGTCGCGTTGTCAAGAATGCCGTTGTCATTCCTCAGCGCGCAACCTTCGAAATTCTCGCCAAGAAATATGTTTTCATGGTTGAAGGAAAAGATGGCGGCGAGAATGATGGCGGCGAGCATGCCGGGGAGCACCCCATGGAGCATGGCGTCGTTCGGCAGCGCGAGATCGTCATCCTGAACGAATTGGACGACATTTTTTTGATCAAGGAGGGGCTCGGCGTAAACGACAAGATCGTTCTTGAGGGGATTCGCCAGGTTCGCGACGGCGAAGAGGTCGAATACGAGTTTCAATCGCCAGAACAGGCGCTTAAACAGCTCAAATACCACGCAGAATAGGCACGCTTTCATTCATGTTCGCAAAAATCCTTCATCGGCCAGCGTTGGCCATCGTCATCTCGCTAATCATCTTGTTTCTCGGTGGACTGGCAATCGTCACGCTGCCGATTTCTCAGTTCCCCGACGTCGCGCCTCCGAGCGTCGTGGTCGCGGTTTCTTTTCCCGGAGCGAGTGCCAATGTTCTCATCGACTCTGTGCTGGTGATTTTGGAGCAATCTATCAACGGCGTCCAGGACATGCGCTACATGATCTCCGACGCCACCAGTGCTGGTGAGGCAACGATTCAGATTGTTTTCGAGCCAGGCACAGACCCGAACGTGGCGGTCATGAATGTG
>JANPNA010000046.1:0-12181 GCA_031427235.1 Pirellula sp. | reverse complement strand
ATCGGCACCGTTTTCGAGCATATGGGTCGCAAAAGAGTGACGCAACGTGTGGGGAGTAGCGGGCTTGGCAATGTTGGTCATCGCCAAAGCACGATGCATGGCATTTGCAAAGGTATTTTCGTGAATGTGATGGCGTCGAATGGCTCCACTTCGAGGGTCCTTCGACATTTGTCGTGAAGGAAACACATATTGCCAAGCGGTTTCACGATCTGCATTCGGGTATTTTCGCGATAGAGCAAAGGGGAGATAGACACATCCAAAACCGTCACGAAGGTCCCGTTCGTGCAACTTCTTTGCCTCTTCCACCACGGCCTTCAAAGGCTCAGCCACAGACTTAGGTAACACCGTCACCCGGTCCTTTTGTCCTTGATTGGATCATCGACCTTTGTTGAAATACGCTACATTCTACCTTCAAGATCTGCACAAACGTAAATTTTTGACGAAAGCCGCTAACGTCGTCAAATTAAACAGATCCGGTTTTTTGTCGCGGTATTTGCGGTATTTACTGTGGCTCAGCCTATGTTTCCCCCCTATTCTCCTCAGCTCAGGTGGGTAAAATAGGCTTTCCCCCTCAACTCAGGTGGGGAGAATCAATTGTTCCGCTTGAGAGTGCGATTCAATCACTTTCGCAATTGATCCTTGGTCGTTAGAAACGCAGGCGCAGGATTGGCGACCGCGATTCACTTAGAGCGTCGACGGGCGAGTCGTGGCCAGCGAGTTCAATATCCGCGAAGCGGCTTTGCCGTGCATGCCCCTGGCTTCATGCCAGGGGTGCTGACCACCCTTTCTAGAGATATGGTAACGATCCCCCGAGTTGAACTCGGGGGCATTGCACTAGTGGGAGGGCGAAGCATGGGGACACAGCATTTTTTCGGGGGGTAGCTAAAAGCCAGCAAAATTGTCGAATCAAGAAGCGGTGTGGCATTAAACCGAAAAGGAGCGCAGTGTGAAGCGATTGGGGTATACTTTGATTGAACTGCTGGCTGTGATCTTCGTGATGACCGCCACGGTGGTTACTTTTAAGTTTGTCGCCGCGACACTTGGCCCTTTGTGGGGAATCGGAGCTGCATTTTCGGGCGGAGCACTCAGCATCATCGCAGTAATCCAATTTTATCGTTGGACGTGGCGACTGGACGAACGCGGGTTACAGAAGGCCAGAGACGAATACCGCGAGATTTATCGTGTCATTGCGATCCCCTGCGACCCAAGTGTCATCGTCATGCCTGAAAGTGCGGAAATCAGGGTCGGGGATTATGGATGGGAGGCGGGGCCGTCTCGCAACGACGGCTTGATTTACCTGCAAGGGTTGACGCTGGACTGGACTGTGGTTTGGCACGCCGGTCTGCACCCAAATGAAATCGAGAAGGTTGGCACAAAACCGCATTCACAGTACGACTCTTGGTATCCGTATTGGGCGAACCCACCACGACTCCCACCTTGTCCCTTTTCTGTGGTTGAACGCGAAACGATGACGATTGGACGTCCGCACCATGGCCACAGGTATTGCGTCCAGCCCGCTGTCTATCGCCCCCGTCCAGCAATGCCAAAAGGTAAGGATTGCGAAACGTTCTAACCATCGTTTGCAACAAAGCGGCGGATCGCTTCGGTCCTTACACGTTGGATTTCTTTTGCGCTGAGCTCTTGTTAGCGGATGAATGCGATGGAGACGGGCGGGGGGCTTGCGGTTAGAACAGAATTACTGATTTGTTTTCTAGTTCACGTTTTTTAATTGTGATTGTCAAGATAAGAATTATCATTCTCACTTAAAACCCCTGGTACGTGCTCCTTGCCCCTCACCCCCAGCCCCTCTCCCCTTAAAAAAGGGGAGAGGGGAGCAATCACAATCACAATCACTGACAACTGACAACTGACAACTGCTATGGCAACGGTGTTTCTTGTCCAGGCATGATTGCAAATCGGTGAACCAACATGGCCGCAATCGCGATCAAAGCAATCGTCCCACACAAAGCTGCTAGGTTTGCTAAGAAATGATAGTAATTGTCGACACGCCTTGCTGCAGGAGCCCATTCGAGCTCTCCTTCCTGTTGCAAGGTTTTGGCGAAGACGCTTTTCACAAACGCTTGTTGAGTCGGTCCCGATCCCGTGGCAGCAAAATAGCAACCGCCGAACAAGAATTGTTCGTATGCTAAGTGCGGCTCAATTTTGGGATCATAACCGAAGCCTCTCGAGATGACCGAACGGAGATTCTCCGCAAAAACCCCACGCACGCGGCATAGCATCATGAACAACCGAGAATTGTGTTGCTTTTTGAGCGCATTCTCCTCCTGAAAGAGCATGTAGATCCAATCTTCAAAGGCAGCCGTCGCATGAATAGCGATCGCATCCAACCTACTTGCTTCTGGGGCGACCCAAAGATCGCATCCCTTTCCAAAACGATTTTCACTCGATTGACTTGGGGGCAAGCGTTTGATTAGTTCGATGAAGCCATCTTCGGTTTCCATCCCGGTAACCAAGGCGGTGTTCGGGCAGCGAACCTGCAATTCTTGCCTAAGAATCGTCAGGTCTTTTTGAATCGCAATTTGAAGCTGGCCGCTGGACGATTCGACCAATTCAAACGGCAAAGTCGAAACGATTCCATTGATTGGGCAAAGAGGTAGGCGAGCATTCTTGATCAGTTTGCAAACATGGCGCATCCTGTCTTCACAGTCGACAACATCTTGGGAAGCCAATTGTTTCGAGGTAATTGCGGTTTTCCAAAGTTCCGACATGTCCTGGCTTTCGTCGAGCAACATGGTCCCGCCTGGTTGGATTGGCGAGGAATGGGCTACCGGCGAAGCTACGGCAGATTCGCTCATCGGAAACCGCATTGCTCCAAACTGGTTTGCATCGATCGTTCCGCTGACCTCCGTCGGCGGCATCCCAGAGCCTTCCGTGATTGGACTCGAAACCGACGCGACGCTAGAGGCCATTGACAGTCGAGAAACACAGTTGCATTGATTCAGAAAAACAAAGAATCCCTGACTGCAGGCGTGTATCGATATTGGGGACTCGCCAGCGGAAGGGACATGGACCGTGAAATCCAGCCCCATGAGATTGACCACTGTACTGGCCTCTCGCTGTTTGCTGACACCTAACACTAAGAACAATGGCGTATTCGCAATAGAGATGCCTTTGCTGGCCGCGTCGCGAATGCTCTCAAGCCAAATGCGATCGATTTCAGGGTATCGCGACACCTCCACCATCATCAAGTATTTCACGAAATAGAATACAAGGAACGGAATCACGCAGATGAATGGAAGCGCGATCAAATCCCATTTCAACCAGTCCATGGCACTTCGTTCAACATCCAGCCAATGTTTGATGAATGCGGCAAACCAGATGATCAGTAAAAACGTTAGGGAGAGCAAAGCCCACTTAAACGCCAATGACCAGCGAGAGACTGCGCTAAATCCAGGGTTGAGTTCGGATAAGACGTAGTAAAACGCACGAATCGGCGTCGTGATGGTATGAACAAAGGCGTAGAGAAAGCTCATCATGATGTGAGGTTACTTGATATAAATGAAGACAAAACATGCGATGGCAATAGCCACGAGCAATGAACCCAACATGGAATACAGAATTAGCATCGATTTGCCATTGAGCGGTTTCGCGGTGCTACCGGTCTGAATAATTCCGGGGATGTTCGGTCGCCCTTGACGGAAGTGCAATGTTCGAACGACTTCTCGCGACCACGCTTCGATGGAATCGGGTACGCGCAGCTTCTGAGCCATCTGCCGAGCGTAGGACAAGTCGCTATTCGCGTAAAACCCTCGAAACCCCAAAACGACCGCTAAGTAAAAAACCTCCAACGCGTTTTTGCTGGGGAGACTGCCGGCATCAATGGCTTTCTTAAAAAACTCTTCGTGCGCATCTCGGGTCCCAAAGAATTTCTTTTCCAGGCAATTGTCTTTCCACCAGCCGCTTTCTTGCCACGGCATCTCAATCAGTTTGGAATCGATCCATGCGCAAATCGCATATTTAGAAAGTTTCCATTCCTCCCGCAGTCCAAGCTTAGCTTCGGCTTCTTCGATCTTTCGAATGAGGATCGCGCGCTCATCTGCGGTGACGATCCGTTCACGGTTCTCAATGCGAGACTCCAATCGTAACGCAGCCACAAAAATTGGATCCACTGCGCTGGCAAATTCGGATTGCATGAATGCTCTAGGGCTCGTTTAGATTCGTTTTTTGACTGCAAATATTGCGAACTCCAGGCCATACGCTTGGCCTCCGACTGTCACGTGCAGCCGTCGATTCCCCTCAAGCGAATCCAAATTGGAGATTTGCTCCGTTCGGACCCGCATGGCCATCGTTTGAGATAGCTGTACCTGCTTCCATGGTTCATTATCTAATGATATTTGCAGGAAGACCCATTTGCCACGATTGGATAGGCCCCGCGGCAATTCTCGCACCCCTCGAAGTTTCAAACCGGGTTGCCGGTGCGTCATGTACTGCTCCACTTTGTCGGACGCCCCAAGCTTCCAATCCAACGATTCTTTCAGCAATTGGTAACACTCCTCGACACTGAAATTGACTGGACTGACGCCAAAATACCAATCCCATTCGGGCCCAAACCACTCCGGTTCCAAGGCGACATGCATCCCTTTTCCAGCCCCGATAAACGGTCGTTGAACGCATTCGTCCTCTTTCACCGCGTTGACCAGCTTGCGAATCTGGTCGCACGCCCAGCGAAAAATCAAAGCCAAATCGTCGTGGTCGTATTTGGGCACCTCCTCGATCGCAGAGGTCGGTCCAAAGATCGAGCAGCGCCCAACGATGGAACAGAGCGAAGTGTATGCGACAAGTGGATGTATCCCCGATGCAAAAGCCAAACAAGACAGCTCGCCATAAGACTCGTTGAGTACGTGCATAAGCAGTATCTTCTCCAAGTCTCCCTGGACTTGTGTGGCAAGCGAAATACCCTTGTCCTGAATGATGTTTCCCATCGTCTTGATTCGGCTGCCCAGGAAATTGCGCAGATCGCGTATGAGCGTGGATAGTTCCCCCCAAGACTGAATGGTGATCGAAGGTGGATAGTAGTTTGGATCCACACGAAACTTCGCACCATCCGACGCGCTTCGAATCAGTCGGAGCAATGGTAAAACTTCAAATCCAGCCAAATCGTCCGTGGAAAATAGGATACTGTGCCTCAGTTGCAAGAGTCCAATTTCTTGCGGACTCGTTCCCGTGCTCTCGTTGTCCAACTCCCTTTTGGTACCGATATAACGAGATCGATCGTCCCCGTTATTGGTTGAGACATTGACTCGACCTAGAGATGCTTTTGGGACCGCTAGAAAAACCATGATGGGCGCGTTGCCAGACGTGGTCTGGTTCAATCGCGTGTTTAGATCGACGGATTGAACGTCGTTCGGTTCGCGTACAACAATCGTTCCGTCACGCATGCGAGCCCGCAGACCAACAATTTCCAGTACACCGTTATCGAGCGCATCGTTAGAAATGGTAATTTGAGAAACACCGTATCCATACGGATGGTCTAACTGCGTGTGTCGTCCAGCTAGTTCGGACCAGTAGCGATCGGATGCCTGGAAGTGATGCGGTCGGAGAAACATGCCCTCCGACCAATGGACTGCAGGATTCTGCATTGTTGCTACCGTTGCGAAATAGGAAAACAACCATCGAGCCCCGTTTCCCGCTAGACACAGGCTCAAATCGAGGGACATGGCCATATCATAGCGACGCGAATGGGCGTTACAATGCTCTTTTCGCATGCAATCCGTCGAGCCCACGATTCAGGAACAGACAAATGTCACAAGGATCAGGCATTCAACTTGAAAACCGATCATGGACCGCCGAACCGTCAAAATCCACGAATCGAAGAGTGATCGTTGCCTTTCTAGCCATTTCTTTGATGGTGCTGACCGGTATCTTTGTGTCCATGCTTTGGAGGAATTCGGCTGGCAGGACCTTTGTCGTGAGCCTTGCTGTAACCGACTACGATGAGCGGGTTGCAAAACCTATGTTTGGTGTTTGGGACCTCCAGGGTTTTGAGGCGATCGCCAAAGAAAACGGCCTGAAGCCCTGGACGGTTGTCCCATCCACCGCGTATCAAGATCTACAGAACAGCCCGAATCTGGAAGCCGCCCTGACCGAATTACCCACTCAACTCCAAGGGCTGGGGCTGAACAGCCAAGATACCTTGATCGTTCAATTAAGGTGCCATGCCGTGGTCGCTTTGGACTCGGATGGCGAATGGAATTGCGGTTTGTTCGTTGGCGAAACCACCGATAGCAAGAACGCCTCTGACGATACCGTTTACCCTATCTATAAACTCCTGAAGCGGCTCAAAAAAGTCTCCGCAAAGAACATTGTTTTGATGGCGGATATCTGCGACTTGAAGTCGGTGCCCCATCGCGGCTGGTTCGTAAACCCGGTCACTTCCTATTTGGTTAAAGCATGCGAAAAACTGTCCAAGGATTCCAATCCTCCCGGCAACCAGCTCTGGATCGTTTGCGCGGCCACCGATGCTCAATCGACTCACTATTCGTCAAAACGCAAACGAACGCTTTTTCAAGCTGCCTGCGAAGATTCTCTCCAAAGGACAACGAAACAAAACTACCTATCCCTCGCAGATTACTTCGAAATGACTGTTCGCTATTGTTCCGCCGCAAGCGAAGGGAAACAATCTCCTCGATTGATCTATGCCAACAAGGCTGAAGTCTGCTCCCCCGACACAGCCAAGTCCTGGCAGATGGCAAAGCAAGTGCTGCTGTCCGAAAACAAAGGGAGCGTCAAAACCAAAACACAACCAAACAACACTGGCAAAGAACCAAACGGCGACAATAAAGCAACCAACAAATCTGTTGGCATCGATCGAAAAACGCATCTCGTTTCCATGCACTCAATCAGCCAAGATCCCAACCCCAGCGGTCTTCCCTCCAAAGACACTCCACCGACCCTTGACCCCGACCCATCCCTTCGGTTTTGGCAATTGCGAGATCGGATACTCCAAGCCAACAGCGATGGACAAAAGAAGTGGCGATGGACCCCTGCTGAATTTGCACCGTTCCTTTGGCGTAAACTCCAAATGGACGCGTCTCACGATGCGGCCAAATCACAATCCTACGAACGAGAATTGAAAGTGTTCTATGGCTTACAGGAATCCGGCACGCCAGCCAGCGA
Source organism: Pirellula sp. (assembly GCA_031427235.1). Lineage (GTDB taxonomy): Bacteria > Planctomycetota > Planctomycetia > Pirellulales > Pirellulaceae > JBKCUI01. The sequence continues at coordinate 5,044 of JANPNA010000046.1, read as the reverse complement.
AGGTAGTGGCCAACTCGCTCAAGCTTGGAATGACTTCTTAACCACGAATCGAAACCAAAAACTATGGAAAGACGAAACCATCTTAAACGATGTCGAACAGGAACCGTGGCGTAGAATTCGAAATGAGTATCGCTCCTACATTGACTGCCTCTCCGAGCTTGTTTTTTGGCGAGATTTGGCGTTGGAGTTTCCGAACGAATTGCAAACGGACTATGACCGGTTGTTCGATGTTTTGGAACAGGCTCGACGCTCCCTTCCAGAGAACGATTCCGAATTCGCGCTCAGGAAATCAAGCGAGCTGCGAATATCGGATTTGGCAGGGAAGCTAAAACGCAGCCTGAGTACTAGTCTTGCCAGGATCATCGCTTCGGTTCGACGTCCTGGTAAACTGACTTGGATCGACGAGCGAACCTCTCAAGTGCTTTTAGCCAGTCCGCTTCTACGGTACGAACAACGCAAGGAGCTAACTGAGCTCCTTGCCAAAAAAGAAATCACCGATACCGTTCCGAAAAACGACGAAGATCTACGGAAGCTTCTCAATGTCAACGATCTGGACGACGGCGCTTCCGCCATGTCTGAGTGGTATTGCAAAAGCCTTAGACGCTCCACTTCTTTTTTTTCCGACTCGCCCCTGGCGGTGCCTGTAAGTGACAAGAAGACATTGCTCGCTTGGGGGCAATTGTATGTTCAAGAAATCCGTAGGCTTGGAGAGTCTTTGGCCAATCGCCGGACGGTTCACGAATGGCACTACCTGAGTCTAATCGATTTTGGCTTTTCTTCATCGATGGAACTAACCAAATCCCATTCTGGAATTGTCGTTTCACCAACCAAATCCAGAGCTATTCGATTGTCAGTCAGGCCTAATTTTGAACGCCTGGATTTCCCCCGCGAAAGCGAAGAGTCTCAGCTTGCGATCGATATCAAATACGGGGATGAAACGGATGTAGCAAGTTGTGGATTGGAGTGGTCCATTGAATCAAGCAAAAGCAATGCATTGCCGGGAATGCAACTATCGATTGGGGGCCGACCCTTGAAGAGAGATTCCAGGGAATTGATCCAGCCCAATGCCAAGGGATTGTTTTTCAACTGCAAATTGTCTTCGGACCAAATAGTCCCCAATCAATGCGCAATCAAATTGATCGCGTTTGATCCAGACGGCATCGCATCCAATCCGCTGCGTATCCCGATCTTTCGAAATGCGGCGAGAGTCCATCTCATAGTCACCCCTGCGAACCGCGGAGTTCAGAAACAACTCCCTGTTCATAGTTGTGACATCGCTTCGCTCGAAACGTTCGAACAGTTTGATTTTGAAAGCCCGGCGGTTTTCGGTGCAACCAGCCGTTATTCCTTCTCCTTAGCAAATAAACAACTCATGGAACGAAAGGTCAAACTATCAATCTATGCATTCCCTCGCAATGAGGTTTCTGTTTTGCTTCGGGAGAAAAAACTTCCCGAACAGGCTCTATTGGCTTCCTCGGGACCCATCATTTTGCCTGCGTATAGCCAAAATTCCCAAGACGTCCCAACGCCACTTCGCACAGCAAAGAATGCTTCGAAGTCCAAACCCGCGATGAGTATCGAAGCGAACAACGATTTTTTGATTTTCCAAATCGACGAATTCGAAAACAAGGGAGACGTTGAGATTGCTCGTGGAAATCCGGAACGTTGGGTTGGTCGATTTAAACCTACCAACCCAGTTTCAAGTGAACTGGTGCTGGTGGAGCCCGGTCGTGTCGAGTCGGATCAAAGGCTAAAGATGAAATTGGAAGGACCGCTCGAGTTCTGGCAACAGTTAGATCTCAAGGAGTTGCCCATCGAAATTCATTCCGAATGGACCGACCTGAAGTCCAAAAACCAACAGACCTATCCGTTGCAATCCAGTTCCATAAAACTTTCGAAAGAGAGCCCAATCGAAACATTTATTGGCGAGCCGATGGATCCGAACAAGAGTTTTCGGTTCGACCTGGAAGTTGGACGATACCCACGGGCGATCACTTATCTGGCCAAGCCAAACTCTTCTAGATTGGAGCAAGTTTTTCCGGCACGCATCGAAATCGTCGAGATTGAACCGCTGTCCAAACAGTTCCCAAAACCAGTGGAACTTAAAAAGTCGGGACAACGTTGGGTGTTTCCAAACAAAATCGAAGGCGAGGCAATTGCTTACGACGGCATCCAAGTTCAGGCCAAGGCAGATTTCGCTCTCAACCAGAGCGCGTCGCTCATTTTCTCCAAGGAAGAAGGTGTGAACTCCAATCTAATAGATCGTCAAGAAGTCGAAAGCGACCGATCCGTCTCGGTTGAGCTTGGAACCACCGACGACGATGGAATGCTCACCGTTGCCTACAATCCAAGTGAATTGAAGATTCGGCAAACGAAAGGAATCGATAAACGCTTGAATGGAGTCTATTCGATTCAGCTCATGAGTGGAAACTTAGTAGCGAAAACCGAGTTGATTTTCGACCGCGACCCGCCTTTGATCAGCAGGATCCAATGCGATGGGAAAGCAGAGTTGCGACCGGGTGGTAGGCTTGAAATCTTGATCGAGCCTGATGACGGCACCTCTGGTTCTGGTGTTGAAACCGTTGAATTTGCGATCAGCAAAGATAGGGATTTGGCAAATACGGAATACAATCCCAATCGGATTTTTGCGCCACTCGCAAACCCTAGCTGGGACGGGGACGGGAAGCGAAGTCGGGTATTCCTGGATTCGAAATTACTCGTTGGAACACCTAGCGGACGCGTCATCATCGTTGCGAATACCGTGGACTTGGCGGGAAACAGGCAACCAAAAAACATACCCCTATCGGTTTACTGGGATGATAGTCGTGCGGCAATCCCCTGAGTTTACGAAGTCGGCGTGAACGCTGCTAAGACGTGCAGCGATTTGAAAACTACCCTTCATAACCCAATGTGTAGGGGATAAGTGATGGACCTGCGAAATTGTCCCTCGCTCACGCTTCGGGTTGGGATACGCCACTGTGTCACCCGCCTAAGCAACTCGCAAACAGCTCTCAATTGCTATCATTCAATCTCTTTTGCCGAGGGAGGTTGGGATTCGGCGGATTGGTTAAAGAATACCACCCAGGGTACTAAAGGTAGAATCTTTCGGCGTGAGCTTCCGATAAATTTGCCATCAATGGATTGTTTTCCGTTTGGTAGGTCCACACCTATGGCGTACCTATTGAACTTCAAATCAGGAATAATGCGATGGATCGCTTACATTCAACTGGCGCAGCTTCTCGTTTGGCAGCCGCATGCTTTCTGAGTTCTTTCGTAGGTTGCGTGGCCAATCCAGTGCCCGTTCCAACCGTTTGGGACAAACTTGGAATTCCACAGGCGGCTGCTCGAATACGCGATTCAAGTATCAACCGGTCGGGAAATTACCCCAACCTCGAGAAGAAACCGCCCCTATTGAAGATCGCCGATCCTGCCAATTTGCAGCCTGAAAAGCCGGAAATGATCAAGACGGCTGCGAAGATCAAGACAGATAAAGATCTAAAGAAACAGAAAATCAAAGCCATCAATTTCTTGGCAGAGGTCAACTGCGGTTGCTACAACAAAGACGACAAGGTCGCCAAAGCATTCTTGGCCGCTCTCGATGATTGCGATCCAGATGTTCGCAAAGCAGCCGTTGAGGGACTCTGTAAAGCTGCGGGTAACTGCTCAGCTTGCCGCACTGGATGCGAAACCACTTGCTGCACCGAAGAAATCCTAAAGAAAGTACAAGACATCGCGACAGGCCTGGATTCCAATGGCTGCGTGAAGGAACCCGTTAAGGAGATTCGCGTTGCCGCTGCCGGACTTCTAAAGAAATGTCCTTGCCCGCCCGCAAAGCCCATCGAAGAAGTGCCTGCACCACCCCCAAGTGAGATCGAGGAGATCACAGCTCCGGACTTCGAGGGTCGAAAGCTTGAAGGGGACGAGAATAGGACACCAGGACGAAAGCTGGAAGGCAGCACCTCGGGTATCCAGTCTCGAAACGGCTCGGTAGCAAAAGTCTCTTATCGCGTTCGAGATACAGGTGTCCTCCCAGGTACCGAACCAGTCATCGTTGCCAAACGCGGCAGCTCGAAAGGAATTTCTTCCGATGCAATTTCCAATCCAGAACAGTTGATTGCCGCTCGCGTGGTCAGCAATCACAAGCAACTTGGAGAGTTGTTGATCGAACTGCCAGATGTGTATAAGCTCAATGTCGGTTGGACGATGGTGGTCCTGGATGAAAAAGGCAACCATCAGGTAGGTCGGATTACGGAGGCAAGTGGCCGACGGATTGTGATCGCGTTGGAAGGATCCACATCGCTGTCGACCGACGCAAATCAATCGATCAAAATGGGTCTCGTTCAAGCCCACTAGTGCCTTGTGACAGCTTAATTTTAGGGTAGTGGATCTTGTCAAAGATCCGGCAGGATTCGGATCTTTAACAAGATCCACTGCAGCCAACCCTAATTCTTAGTTAACAATGCACAAGTGCCTTGAACGACGATTTGCGAATAGTTATTCGCTGCTCCCAAGCACGATCGGCAATTGTATGCTTTGTCCGTTGCGGATCACGTTCAAAACACCCTGATCCCCGGAACTTTTGGTTTCAATGACGCTAAGCAAATCGTCGGATTGCTTCACTTTATGACCGTCGATACCGACGATCAAGTCGGATTGGCTGTGATCGATCGCTTCGTGCTCGAAGACCAGTACACCCCGACGGACCTTTTTTCTTTCCAGCTTGGAACCTTTAAGTCCAGCTTTCTCGGCGGGGCCGTTCGGCGTCAAGTTGACTACCAGAAGCCCCTTTTCCGTTTCGAAAACCTGCATGATGCCAATCGTTGGGCGTTGCACTCGTCCTGTCGCAATGAGTTGCGGTACAACGCGACGAATAGTATTGATGGGTATCGCAAAACCTATGCCGGCATTGTCGCCACTGCGAGTCGCGATGGCCGTGTTCATCCCGATCAACTCACCCCGAGAGTTGAGCAGTGGCCCACCTGAGTTGCCTTGATTGAGGGCCGCGTCGATCTGAATGATCGATCGAATGACCCGTTTCGTCTTG
>JANPNA010000045.1:0-12855 GCA_031427235.1 Pirellula sp. | reverse complement strand
ACCATATAGAATTAAAGACAATATTTCGTCAAAAAGATGAAATCTTCAAAAACATATTAAACGAGGTTCGTATTGGTGAATTATCAAAAGAAAGTAAAGAAATATTGAAGTCATATGTAGGTAGAAAATATGAACCCGAAGCCAACCCTAATTCTTAGTTGTAACAAAGCACTAGCGGCTCCCACGCCCTTCGTAAACTCAGGGTCGTGCCACACGCAAACGTCAGGGGACGAGACGAGCACTGAACTTGTTATACTACAGTTTTACGACTCCCTTGCGCTTGGGAGCTCCAACGTCTGCAAAACCCATTTCAAGCAGTTGATTTTCCAACGCGAGCATTTGCTCGGGCTCTCCGTGGACGAGTCGAACTCTTCCTGTCCCCTCGACCGCGTCGCGAAGAAGCCAATCGAAATCGTCTTTGTCTGCATGTCCAGAAAAGCCTTTGACTTCAGCTACCTGAATCCATTTATTCCAATTCCGACCTTGGAATCGAACAGTCGGTACCGGCGACAAAAGTTGTGCCCCCAATGAATTGGGCGCCTGATAGCTGACCAGTACAATCGTGGATCGAGGATCGTCAATATGGCATTCCAGGTGCTGTACAATGCGCCCCCCCTCGCACATACCACCCGATGCAACGATGATACACGGTTCGCGTTGAGTCGACTTAAACCAAGCGTCATCGTCGGATTCCAGCCACTCGCAGGAGACCTCATCCACCTCCGCCGACAGGAAGCTTCGGTATTTTTGATAGACGACATCGATTTTCTTCGCGAGTGGACTATCGACGTAAATCGGCAACCGAGGCAAAAGCCCCTTTGTCATCCAGAGTCGCAGATAGTGTAGCACCAAATGCGTCCTGCCGAGACTGAAGGCCGGGATCAGGACCTTTCCGCCCCGTTCCGCTGTTTGAGTAACAAGGCCGGACATCTTTGCTGACATGACATCCAACGCATCGTGCGTTTTACCGCCGTAGGTGCTCTCGCAGATGATCAGGTCTGCCGAAGGAACTCGAGACGGCTCTGCCACGTACGGAACACCACGACGGCCCAAATCGCCCGTAAAAATAATCGAGAATTCTTGATCGCCGTGTGCGATCCTAACCGCAATCATAGCACTGCCGAGAATGTGTCCAGAGTCGATAAAGCGGATCTGCACGTCTGGGTTGACGATGATATCGCTCAAATAATCGACCCCAATGCAGGCATCGATCGTTTTCTCGACATGGTAATGGGTGAAGAGCGAGGCCCCCCGCTCTCGCGTGTTTCTCGCCACGGAAACGCTTGCAACTTCATTTTTTTGAATGCGAGCGGAGTCGGTTAGCATGACCTCGATCAAGTCGCGTGTAGCATGTGTGCAGTAGATCGGCCCCGAAAACCCCTGCCGGACTAGATTCGGGATATTGCCGCAATGATCGACATGCGCATGGCTGAGGAAAATCGCGTCGATGGTTGCAGGATCAAAATCGAAGTTGGAATTTCGCCGTCTAGCTTCTTCACGCGGTCCACGATAAAGTCCGCAATCCAAAAGAAATCGATATGGCCCAGCCTCAATGAGGTGAATGGAGCCAGAAACGGACCGAGTCGCGCCATGAAAAGTTACGGTCGGTGGTTTTCCAATGGCAGGAGATGAGTGGAGATTCATTCTTGCATTGTACACTACGCCGTCCGCTTTAGAGCCAACCCACCTTGCGAAACCAACGATAAAGGAAGCCGCACGCGCAGAGCATAACGGCAAGAACAAGGGGATAACCGAATGTCCACTCGGTTTCCGGCATGTATTTGAAATTCATCCCATACAGCCCAGCGATCATCGTTGGCACAGCTATAATTGCCGCACAGGCCGCTAGGCGTTTCGTATCGTCGTTCTGAGCTACCGAGATCAAAGCCAGATTGCTCTCTAACGCGGTGTGCGAAAGCTGTTGCAAAGTATCAATCAGATCGGCAATGCGGATCACGTGGTCGTGAACGTCCTGAAAATACGGACGCGTATCGAGCGGTATTAAGTTCGAACTCATCCGTGTCAGATGTGCGGACACATCCATGAGCGGTGTCACCGCTTGTTTGATCGCAAGTAGATCGCGCCGCAGATGGTAAATTCGAGCGGTGACGCTTCGCACAAATTTTCCGCTGAAGATATTGACTTCCAACTCGTCGAGTTCGGCTTCCAGGGCATCAATCACCGGAAAATACTGGTCAACAATAAAGTCCATCAACGCGTGAAGAACAAATGCCTCTCCCTTGGCCAACAAGTTTGGCGTGGCTTCACAACGGCCACGCAAGCCAACATGCGATTTTAAGGATCCATGACGTACCGTGATGATGTAACGTGGACCAAAGAACACATGCGTTTCGCCAAACTCAATCCGGTGTTCACCTCCATCCGAGAGGCTCGCAGTGCGGATAACGACGAACATCGAGTCGTCATAGACCTCCAATTTAGGTCTCTGATGGGCGGTGTGCGCATCCTCGATCGCCAAGTCATGGAGACCGAATGCATGTTGAATATGGGATAGCACCTGCTCGCTCGGCTCATACAGCCCCACCCAGATGAAGCGATCGGAATGACTCCAAGCGTCCCCCAGGTCGGCAATCGGTATGTCTGCCACGCGCACGCCGTTGTGATAGGCACAAGAATTGATCACACCTTTGCGAGGTTGCGGTGCGAATGGGTCAGAGTTCTGACTTGTCAATTCACAATCCAATTAGTTTGGGGTAAATCCAGTCGGACGAAAATTTGAGTATCCCAACCCGAAGCGTAAGCGAGGGACAATTTCGCAGGTCCCTCACTTACGTATCGGGTTAGGATTGGTAGTTTTCACATCGCCGCTCGCCTAATTGGAAGAAACGTCTCGCGGTTCAACCTTTGGGGATGGAGGCACTAGCTCCGGTTATTGTGGAGCCGGAAGCTCTAACTTGTTGCGATCGCTTGGCGACGGCTGCGATTGCCTAGGTGCGGGCGGAACAGATTCATAAGACGGTTGAGGAGTCGGGCTCCATTTCGGTAAACTCTGCGGTGGTGCCTGGTACTTCGGCTGAGGCGCCTGGTACATCGGCTGAGGCGAAACGTCCAACGACGGGCCGAAGTTTGGGGCCCCAGTGCCAAAATTTGCCGAGCCAAAATTTGGCGAGCCAAAATTTGGGGCCACGCAGTTCTCTTGAGAATACAAAGGAGCTTTGTTTGTCGCCCGCTGTGTTACCACTCGGTTGCCAGGCGGTGCTGAGGCGGTACCGTAATAAGTAGACATCGACTCCCATGGTTTCCAAATCGAGCCGCTGCTGCCGCTCTTGCCACTTTCGCAGCGACCGTCTTTGCAAGCGTGGTATCCATCGCTATAGCCAAAACCATAGAATCGACCTAGGTAATTAAGTGGAGAGAAACTCTCCGACGGCAATTGGGCGTGGGCCGAAACGTTGAAAACGCAGACAAAAGCCACCGATAGTAGTCGCGTTACCATGACCATCTCATCCTTGAATAGATCATTCTTTAGAGCCAAGCGCGCTCAGGAAGTCCGTTTCCAACGAAAGTGCACTTGCTTGTCTCGACTTTTGCCAAGACGTTGTTGTAATCGTCAAGGAAGTCGATCTACGATAACTTCGAACAAATGAACTAGTTGTCTCAAGAACCCGATTTGCCCAAAAAACCGATTAGGTAATCTGTACCGTCAGCAAAATTTGGAGTGCTGGGTTTCATCCCGCCAACGCCGACGGCCGCGACCAGCATTTCATCCTCAGCACCATTCCACAAGCCACCATCACGAAAATCGAAGGAAGAAAAACCGCCGCCGGTGCACAGTACCTATCGATCGGTGGCTCGACCAAAATAACCAACCCCAACTTGCACATCGCGTACCCAAGCCCCGTCCAAACGATCATCTGAAACTCCCGCTGGCATTCCAACGCTACGCATCCCCCAGTCGCACTTTTATTTCGCCAGCCTATCGCAAACGCCACCAACAGCATTGGAATCGAAATTGCCACAATTGGGTTACGCAAAGTCAATTCGATCGACGCCCGAATTGCGCGCTTTACCGCCATCCATAGCCAAGTCGCATAGGATCGCGGATGCCCCAACAATATCTGGCCAGATAGATTCGCCATTTGACGATTCATGACCCGCGAATCCGATTCGTAAAGTTCCGACGCGGCAGGGACTGCAATCTCCCATACCATCGCGTTGAAGTGCGACTCCATGTTGTCATAGCTAGCATCTACCGGCCAATCTCGTTGCCGGTCACGACGTCTTAAGATCTCTTCGGCAAGCGGTTGAACATCGGAAGTTAACTGGTTCGTCCAGTCTGGTTTCAAAAGCTGACCTGCGATTCCGATAATGTTGTAGCCGCCGAACGAAACCAAACCAAAGTGCCCGACCACAAACCAACGCAATGTGCACCATCCCAAAAACGGCACGAGACTGGCGACACTCAACCGCAAACAAACCTTCCACGCGTCTCTTTTTTCCGAATGCAACCACCAACGCGCAATCAAGCCACCCATAGGCACAAAAACCAAAAGGAACAGGTAGGACGGCTTCGTCTGGTAAGCCATAAACACAAAAACAGACAACCCGATGCAGGCCCAGAGACTTCTACCGGTGTGCACGACGATTAACCACAACGAAACGGCCAAGATCGAAAAGGATTGGACCAAGAGATCCGGCGTCAAAATGCCGCTGTATTCCAGTACCATTGGGCTTGCTAGGATGGGAGATGCGGCCGCTAAGGCCAACCACGGATTCCAAGCACATCGCACAAGTGCCGCCAGGAACACACCGACCGCGAACGCGGACGATAAGTATTGAAACCAAGGTACCAATCGCTCCGAGCCATCCGCGACATCGAACAAACGCAGCACGCATGGATACACGAAGGTTCGCTTGTCGTTGAGCGCGACGCTGGCACTTTCTAAGGAATAATCGCGATAACTCGACGTGTCGAATTGGGAGGCTGGTTCAAATTTACCAAACCAATTCAAAAAGCCTGCAATCGCGATGACTTGCGATAAAAATAAACACCAAACTCGGAATTGCGAATCCTGCATATCTTGGGCAAGTCAATACGATAGTGAAAGTGGATTGACGGAGCTAAACCATTCGGAAGCTAAATCCTACACAAAAGCCACCATGTCTAGTTAGGCGAGCCTCCAAAGGGCTTTACGAAAACGGGTTAACTCACCAAACTTTATCCGTAAGTCGGAGACGAAATGCGTTTGAGCACAAGAACTTCCCCTCGTCCATCGCAATTCAAGTCTGCTATTTGTCGTTGCACCCATCTGGTACTTGGGATTCTGATTGGCATTGGGACCTCTCTCGTAGCTCGTTTCATCGCCGACTGCGAAAGGGCGATCGACAAGTGAAGAATTGCCAACGCGTCAGCTTGGATTTTCGCTACGTGGCGCCAAATCAGCGGCAAGAAACTCAATTCGAAATCCCTCGCCGCGGAAAGGGAGGCTGACGGTTTCGATGCGCTTGCACGCCCGAGAATGATGCTTCCTCGCCGCATGCCGCCCCCCCATTCTCGCCCCATTTCCCCCATCACCACCAGACTACCTGCGATCATTTGTGCAGCACAATAGTCGCCTGCATCTCCGGCTACGAAAACAGTTCCTCGACGCATGCGTTCACAAGCGCGATCCCCAACGCAGCCTGCCACCAAAATATCCCCACCTCGCATTCCCGATTTTCTTCCAGCCAACGGCGAAGCCAAACGATGGCGGCAATTTCCTACCACATAGATCAAACCATCCGTCATTCCAGCCCCAAGCTGATCTCGAACATTGCCAACAATGACGATCGACCCTCCACCCATACTTCGGACTGTGTTATCACCCACGTCTCCCAAAATACAAATCGTTCCGCTTTGCATCTCCGACCCCAAGCCATCGAGGGCTTCGCAATTCCCATCGATCACAAGAAAGGGCTCGAACGGCATTCGATCGGTCGATACGTCAAAGACCTCCTCTAAGGCAACCGTTCCACTTTCCGTCGAAAGATCAATCGCTTTGATCTGATCTAGGGACATGGCAGCACATCTGTCGGGACGAATGGCGGAGCCATCCATAGGCCCAAAAGATTTGTTAGTCCGTTGTAGTAGTATCATGGAATTACGTCTGTGACTGAAGAAGCTGACCGCGACACCAAACGCTTGGATCCTCAAAATAGGGGCTTTGCAGCGTTCTTGCCATAATTTGATTGCCTAGGATAGAATCGTTGATTGTGTAAAAAATGCCTATCTCTTGAAATTCCTCCGGAAAAAACCCAGTTAACGTGTCCCCTTTCAAATATGCCTTGATGTCATATCCTTCGGAATGGAAAAAAGTCGCAACCGAAATGTCGTTCGGATGAACCGAAGCAGGGGCTGCACGTGCGCGTTGGATGGGATTTAACTCACCATGACCTCGGATTACGGATTGAGTGCGAGTCGGACGATTCAACAGAAAATCGAATCGATGGCAGTACGACGTAGCGCGATGAACGCCAGGACTCCATCGTGTATCGATGTACAGCGAGCACAACTGCGTCCTGGCGGACAAACTATTTGCTGCGAAAGCAGTTTCCCTACCCGCTGGAGCCCGCAATCGTGCATGGAAAAATAGTCCATCACCATTCCATGCGATCAACATTTCGGCAAATCGCTTTCCGCCGCTTAGGGAGCTCAAGGCTGGAATCTTGTACTCGTCGCCAAGCTGCCACTCCAAGCTTTCGGGAGTCGCCACGCGACCTCGGAACGGCTGGATTGGAAAGCCAAGATCAAACAGCCATGCGGGATCCCCAAGCAGTTCATTTAGTTTCATGAATTCCTCCCTCATTTTCTATTTCTAACTGCATAGCGTTGACTATCGCGAGCGGCAGATGATAACCTAAATTCAGCGACGACGGTTCATCATGAATTGTCCGTCGCCTTGATCGCGACAAAGGCTGCAAAACACGAGTTTTTATGAAGCAGCTCAATATCGTCGTCAAAGCGATGCCGAATTTCGTCAATGGATGATTTTTGGTTGAGTGCTGTTGTCATGGAAATGAAAAGTGAATTCTTGCATTCTTCATCGCCATCGATCCCTTGGTCGCGCGAAGTTCGACGACAAACTGCACCGATTGCCAATCCTCGGTCACGTGGAAATCGTAGCTAGCTTCACGCCAGTCGCTGCTGTTCACCAACGCGTTGTCCCGATTCACGCCAGATATTCGGAGGCCGGCACCTACACCCCGGTCATCATTCTTGCGTGGATCGACATCATCCACTCGCAACTGTGCTTGCAGCCGATAGTGGCCTTGTGCCAACAGGACCGTCTTCCGCCAAGAAGCCACACAGTCACTCGATTCTCCAACGGCGATCGAATAAATGACGCTGTCGTCTGAAGTGTCGACGGAATTCTCGGACGGATCGATCCGGACAAGCTGAGAGTCCTGTGTTTCTTGCTGTGGATCCCAGTCGTCGAGAGGGACCGGTTCGCCATCACCGAATTCCATTACGGCAGCGTCATGCTCCACGGCAGGATCCGGTTCCGTCAGTTGTTGAGCGATACAGTGAAATCGTTCATGCAGTCGATTTTGCAATTGAGCTATTTGCTCATCTATTTCCGCGATGCCATCAGGATTCAATTCCAATAATGTCGGGCGGAGTTTATGGTGCAGTTGTTGAACCCGCCCCACCAACTGATGACCATCGAATAACGGCAACAGTTTGGCAACACGCTGGCGAAACTGTTCGTTCCATTCGGGGCTGCTGCGAACAGTCCCTGAAACGATTGCGGGGGTTTGTCCAAACGTTGGAAACCCTGGATCTTGAAACATCTGATCCATGCCGTGTGGTAAGAACCATGCACGCTTCGAATCCGGCGGAAAATAAATGCGATAGTTATTGCTGTTGGCGACGTAACCGTCCCAGTGACATGCCATCATTTCAAAAGCCATAAACGTTTGGAAGGCCTCGATCTCGAGCCGTTGCACCATTTGTTGTCCCCGCGTTTCGGAATCCTCTTCCGCGCACGCTGCGTTCAGAGCGCGGAGATCGCTCAAGTCATTGGGACCATGGCCTAAGTCTTTTTCTAACTCGCTATCAATGTCCTGGCAGAAACCGCCATCGTACAGATTTCCACTCGCGTCCCGGAAATGCCGTTGTAAGAACTGACGATCAAAGCCTTCCTTAACAACATATAGCCCTAAGTCACGATCGTTGAGCCACACGCGAGCATGCGTAACGCGCGGTGCGGGAACACCTGCTTCACGGCAGATGGACGCACATAACCATTCGTTGACGTACAATTCGTCTTGAACCGAATTGTTCAAGTGAAACTTTTGGAGTTGATGAAATGACTGCTGCTTGTGGTACTTGTTGGCGTTGATGGTAAACGCAGGTTTTTCATCAAGCTGGCGAAAGCTCCCCGCCGCTCCTTTCAGTTTTAAACCGACTTCCAGTCGCATTCCACCCTCTTCCGTCAGCGTACACCGCACGTACTGCCTAGGATTTTCGCTAAGCATACGTGCTTGATCTTCGGATAGTTTCAATACGATTCGAGGTATGGCTGCACTCTCAAAAAAGTCATCGCTTTCATCATGCGGGGTGGTCGTGATCCGCGACTCCAAGGAATCGGTCCCATTTACCGATGGCGACTTGACCAAGGATCGGGCAGTTGACGGTCTACAGCCGAAAGCCACAACCAATAGAAGTAAAAGGAAACAGGAAATAAATCTTCGAAGGAGCGGAGATGGGAACATTTTCAACGGTGCGTAAGTGGCATGAAGTTCGCGTAGTTAAAAACAAGTGACATTATTGGCAGAGTACTTTACCAGGTTGACTGCGTTATTCTACCGACAAGGATCCATTCCGCGACGATCTCCCTAAGATGGCCCTTATTGCATGGCTCTGTCCGTCGGAGCAAAGCTCCGAGCGGACGGAAAATTCGAAGGAAGTGTGTGACTTGAAGTTAGGGGTGCTAGAATCATTGTCAGGTGGTCAGGGAATTTGAGCGTATTTCGTTTTTAAAGGCAAATTTAGTTGGAATCGAAATTTCGAAGGGCTGCACTCGCAAGCGGACTGATCGCGGACGCACAGTGGGAATACTGCTTGCGTTTGCTCCGATTTCGCTGCGCGACGGAACCGCAGCCTGTCCCGTCGGAAGTGGAAGACAAGCTGCTTCGGGCTATCTTCATCGAACAAGGAGCGTTGACCGAATACCAAGCCGTGCAACTGAGTGATGGACGAGTCAAACTGACGTTGGGCCCCTACATCATCACGGACTTCATTGGTCAGGGGGGGATGGGGCACGTCTTCAAAGCTATCCACAAAGTGATGGGGCGCGAGTGTGCCGTCAAGACCCTTCCCGTCGGTCGACTGACGCCGCAGACCTTAGATGGTTTTACTCGCGAGATTCGACTTCAAGCGAAACTGGATTGCTCCTACCTTGTCCGCGCGTACGATGCAGGCAAGGATGGTACGGTGCATTATCTGGTGACCGAGTATGTACCAGGAATGGACCTTCGGCGATTGATCAAAGCGAAAGGGCCACTTCCACAAGAGCAAGCAGCCAGCATTATCATGCAAGCCGCATACGGGCTCGAATATGCTCACCAGCAGGGCATGGTACATCGAGACGTCAAGCCAGGGAACATCCTTGTCACCCCCGACGGTATTGCGAAGGTTTCCGATGTCGGTCTTGCGGCGTTTACGGCAAACCTGGTGGACGACCCTCGGGCCGGCAAGATTGTTGGTACTGCGGACTACCTGTCACCCGAACAGATTCGCACGCCGCTTGCCGTTGGACCTGTCAGTGATGTTTATTCTCTCGGTTGCACGCTCTATTACACCGTATGTGGCAAAGTACCGTTTCCTGGCGGAAACACAGCCCACAAATTGCGTCGTCATTTAGAAGAGACCCCCTTTCACCCACGCCGGTTTGCGGAAAATATCAGCGAAGAATTCGTTGATATCATTGCCGAGATGATGGACAAGGATCCGAACAAACGGATTCAAACGTGCGCCGAAGTTGCGGCAAGATTGGAACCTTGGGCGATTGATTCGTCTCAGATAACTCAACCGAGAATGACGCGAGGCCCGTGGTCGTCGCCACCGCCACTTTCACCGGACCCCGACACGGCGGTCAGCCAAGATGAGTATGCTCAGGAAGCATCCCTTCACTCCAACGACTCAAATCCATCCCAACGCAATTTTCCCGAAAATCCTCTGCTGGCCGATTCGCGTGGGCTGCCAATCGATGCGGTAGAAGCCGCGATCACGCGTCAAGACAGCCCGGTAAAAGACAAAGTACAAGCCAGCAGAGGAATGGTGATCGGTTTGACAGTCGCCATTTTGCTTCCCCCCGCTTTGTTAGTCGGAGCCATCATCGGCTACCTGATTGCGATCAAGTAATTTTAGCAATATGCAAAAGTGTGTGCCCTTTGGCTAACTAGTGCTTTATTCAGATTAAGAAGTGGGGTAGGCATCTTGCCTGCCATCGAATCGAGTTGAAAAAATCGCAAGCTGGAAGCTTACGCCACGTTAAAAGCCCAAAAATCTAATCTGGACGAAGCAAAACAGCCCTCCACCCTCAGCCCTCCACCCTCAGTCCTCAACCCTTAGTCCTCAACCCATGATTCGCGCGATTCTTTTCTTCTCTGGCCGAGTTCAAGGAGTCGGATTTCGTTTTACCACGAACGAAATCGCGAAAAGATTTGACGTTAAAGGCACGGTTGAGAATTGCACAGACGGGCGAGTGAAAATCATCGTAGAAGCGGATTCCAAAGAGATCGATGGCTTTATCGAATCGATAAAAGCCTCGATGCCCGGCAAAATCAAGCAAATGGATCGGTTTGAGTCGGAACCGAGCAATGAGTTTGAGAACTTCTCAGTCCGACGTTAGCGGAGTATCCTGGTGCCTGCATCCAGTACAGCATCCTCTAACAACCATTCAGCGACACTCCATCATGAAAAAGCTATCGGCAGGCGGCGGTTGGCAAGCGATTCGATACACCTTTCGAAAGGGTATCGAGTCCGGCGGCTTGTGGAAACTTTATCGGGCATTGCGATCCCGAAATGCATGCAAGACATGCGCGCTGGGTATGGGCGGCCAACATGGTGGAATGGTAAACGAAAAAGGGGCTTTTCCCGAAGTCTGCAAGAAATCAATTCAGGCCATGGCCGCGGACATGCAACCGGCAATCACCGCTGATTTTTGGACAAAACACCCGATTGCTCAGATCCGCAATTGGACTCCAAGGCAGTTGGAATCAAGTGGACGATTGATTCAACCAATCCTATACGAACAGGGAAAGGAACATTACCGAACCATCACCTGGAATGAGGCCTTTGAGCGGATCGCTGCGAAATTAAAGCAACTCTCAGCCGATGAGACGTTTTGGTATTTCAGCGGTCGCAGCAGTAACGAAGCGGGATTTTTGTTGCAGTTGCTAGCCCGCCTTTACGGTACCAACAATGTCAATAATTGCAGCTATTATTGCCATCAAGCGAGTGGCGTTGGACTGCAAACTTCGCTCGGAACCGGGACCGCAACCGTGGTCTTAGAAGACCTCGATCATTGCGATACGATCTTCATCATCGGAGGGAACCCGGCCAGCAATCACCCCCGACTCATGACCACATTGATGCATCTACGACGCCGTGGCGGCAAGATCATCGTCATCAATCCGATGCGTGAACTTGGGCTGGTCCGGTTCAAGGTCCCCAGTGACCCAATGAGTCTTTTCTTCGGCACCAAGATCGCGACCCATTACGTTCAACCTCACATCGGGGGGGACCTCGCGTTGCTCACTGGAATTTCTAAGGCCATCGTGGAGATGGGGGAACATGATTTAGAGTACCTACAAAAATATTGTAATAACGTGGAATCTCATTTAGCTGGATTGGCGGCCACCAGTTGGAGCGAGATTTGCCAAAAAAGCGGCATCGACGAAACAGCCATTCGCGAGCTTGCGGCCGTGTACTCCAAAAGCAATGGTTCTGTGTTTTCTTGGACGATGGGGATAACCCATCACACGCACGGCGTTGAAAACGTACAGGCCATTTCCAATCTTGCATTGCTGCGCGGCATGGTTGGTCGCAAGGGGGCAGGCGTCATGCCCATCCGTGGCCACTCCAACGTTCAAGGTATCGGCTCCGTCGGCGTAACACCTAAGCTTAAGGATGAGCTGTTCGAAAACCTTACCAACCAATTCGGTGTGAAGCTACCAACGACCAAAGGCCGCGATACCATGGACTGCATGGAGGGTGCAAAGTCCGGTGACTTGAAATTTGGCCTTTGTCTTGGAGGGAATCTGTATGGATCCAATCCAGATGCTCAGTATTCCGACGAAGCCCTCGCCGAACTCGACTTGCTCGTCATGCTCAATACAACGCTGAATACGGGCCACGGCCGCGGCCTAGCAAAGTCGACCATTGTCTTACCGGTTTTGGCTCGTGACGAAGAGCCGGAGCCGACCACTCAAGAATCCATGTTCAACTACGTTCGTTTGAGCGATGGTGGTCCAAAACGACTTCCCGGGCCCCGTAGCGAAGTGAGTATTATTGCCGAGATCGGACGACGAGTGCTCGGCACTACGACGCCCGTGGATTGGGAGCAGATGCAGAAATCCAATACAATCCGTCACTGGATTTCGAAAGTCGTCCCAGGTTACGAGGAAATCGATACTATCGCCAAGACCGGAAAGGAGTTTCAAGTTGGTGGGCGAACCTACCATGAGCCTAAGTTCAATACCAAAGATGGGAGAGCAAAACTCTTCACCCACCGACTCCCAGAATTGAAACAACTGGCCGAAAACCAACTGCGAATGATGACGGTTCGAAGCGAAGGCCAATTCAACACCGTGGTTTACGAAGACTACGATTTGTATCGCAATCAGGAT
>JANPNA010000044.1:0-43923 GCA_031427235.1 Pirellula sp. | reverse complement strand
GGCAAAGCGTTTCAAACATTTCATATGAGTAGCCGGAGTCTATTCCGTGGAGTACTCACCGCGTTGTTGGGCTCATTAAATGCGTTTCCGCTAGTGGCTCGGGTCTTGTTTCCGCGATTGACATCGCAGATTCGCAGGAAGTTCGGAAAGCTCGTTCGCCCGACTGTCGCAACACAACTACGGCTCGAACGAGGTGAACTATCCGACGTAACCGACAAAGGTGCTGAGGGCTTTACGCTGGTCGAAATGGCGAACATGATCGAACGACTTACAGGCGATCTGGGGATCCAAGGCCATTTCGCTCCGCTGGTGGTCGTTTTTGGCCACGGATCATCGAGTTTGAACAACCCTCATGAATCGGCTTACAACTGCGGAGCTTGCGGAGGTGGTCAAGGAGGTCCCAACGCGAGAGCGGTCGCTCAGATGGCGAACGACCCTCGGGTACGAGCCATACTCAAGGAACGAGGACTAGTCATTCCTGATTCGACGCTTTTTGTTGGGGGGTTCCACAATACGTGCAATGACTCAATTCAATATTCGGACATCGACCGAATTCCACCCAATCACACCGCAAAATTCTTAGTCGCTTGCGAAACCATTGAGAAAGCTCGTCGAAGAAACGCTCATGAACGAGCTCGCCGCTTTTATTCGCTCGATTTGGGAAGCAGTGATGAAGAGGCATTGCGACATGTTGAGAGACGATCCGAGGATCTTGCTCAAGTTCGACCGGAATACAACCATGCAACCAATGCCGCGTGTTTCGTCGGGCGTCGCGGGCGAACGCGGGGACTTTTTATGGATAGACGATGTTTCCTTACCTCGTACGATCCAACGACCGATGACGAGACGACCTCGATTTTGATGCGTATTATGCAAGCCGTTATTCCGGTCTGTGGCGGTATCTCCTTGGAATACTATTTTTCGACCGTCGACAATGTTGGCTATGGTTGCGGGACCAAGCTACCACATAATATCACTTCCTTAATTGGAGTTATGGAAGGTGCAGCCAGCGATTTGCGGACTGGACTCAGCCAGCAAATGGTTGAGATTCATGAACCAGTTCGTATCCTCTTTATCGCTGAAGCCAAGCCTGAATCGATCTTGTCCATCATGGACCGGAATCCACTCATCAAGACTTATATTCGTAATCACTGGGTACAAATCGCCACGCTAGACCCCAATTCGAACCGGATACATTTGTATCAGGGAGACCGATTTGAGCCATACGAATCAGGACCGCATGTTTTGCCGACTATTCCTGTTTCACTCGATTGGTATCGAGGTTGGCGTGAGCCACTTGGATTCGCGAAGGTCGACGCAATGGCGGTTGCCACGCAACGAAACGAATCGATTGGGGTAGGCAAATGAATATTTCCCAGTGGACGCAAGTCTTCGGTTGCATCACTGTCTTTTGCCCTTGTGCACTCTTGTTGCTGATTGGGGGTAGGCTGCTCGTCGATCAACCGTTGAGTGAATTGATTCTTGGTCGTTGGTTGAAAACTTCGGTCGGTTTAAGCTTGTTGGCTACGTTAGGTGTTCTCGCCATCATGCTTTCCACTGGCTCGCGGCGTGAATTGATCGACTTGGGTAATATGGTCGAGATTCACGATGTCCACTTCCACTTTCATATCAAATTTGTCTTCGATCGCCTTAGCGTACCGATGGCTATTTTGTCGTTGGTATTGTGCGGAACGGTGGGCTCCTTTGGACTTAGTTATCTGCATCGCGATGCAGGCTTTCAAAGGTTTTTCTTGAGCTTTGCGATGTTCTTAGTCGGAATGACGTTTGCGTCGCTGGCTGGCACGATCGAAACGCTTTTTCTCGGTTGGGAACTAGTCGGACTATCGTCCGCCCTTTTGGTCGCGTATTTTCACGAGCGGCAGCTACCTGTGTCGAACGGGCTTCGAGTCTGGGCGATCTATCGACTTGCAGATGCGGCGTTTCTGGCGGCTGCAATCGCTTTGCATCATCAAACAGGCGAAGGGGACTTCGGCGTTTTGATGGGCAACGAGGCTTGGCCTGCAGGGACCGCTTCACTGAGTAACGAGTCGGCACTGCTTGTTGGAACTTTTCTTTTGATCGCAGCCGCTGGCAAATCGGGACTCGTTCCCTTTTCCGGTTGGCTGCCGCGCGCCATGGAAGGCCCGACCCCTTCCAGCGCCATATTTTACGGAGCACTCTCGGTGCACTTGGGTGCATTCCTGCTTTTGCGAGTTAGTCCGATATTGGATCAATCGTCATTACTTAGCTGGATGGTGATCGGGCTTGGCTTGGTTTCTGCTGCCTTTGCTGCATTGGCGGGGCGAGTTCAAACCGATATCAAAAGCGCGCTGGCCTTTGCATCGCTTACACAGGTCAGTATCATCGTCGTTGAGATCGGAGTTGGTTTTCGCTATTTAGCCCTCATCCATATCGTTGGCCACGCCTGTATGCGTTCGCTGCAGTTGCTTCGAGCCCCGACTCTCCTTCGCGACTACAAAACGATGGAAAACGCAATCGGAAAAACTATCGATCATGGCTCGCCTCGAATCATTGCTGGACTTGGGGCTTCGACACAACGACGTCTCTATCGTGGTGCCATGGAACGAGGATATATGGATGCAATGTTGGATGAATGTATTGTAAATCCTTTCGTTCGTTTGTTTTCGACGTTTAATCGTTGGGAGCGAACCTGGACTCACTGGCTCGCCGGTTCCCATCATCATTCGAAATCGCATCCCCATGACACGCGGAATGATTAAGTACGCAAGCCACAGCTTCCAGGAAAACAGTTAAACGATGAATGAATTGCATTTGCCCTGGTTAGAACTGGGCATTCTCGTCCCCGCGATGGCATCGCTATGGGTCGGTAGGATTCTCGACGTAACGCGGGCGCGTTCTGCAAGCCTAGCGGTTGCGGGAACTACGTTTCTGCTTGCCTTGGCCGGTTGGATCGACTTCGAGACGCTCTTTTCCTTTGAGGCGCATGATCATTGGGATGTCGTCAAGTCGATTATTGGGCGCGATGAATTCGTAATCGATAAACTAAACGCTCCCTTATTGCCCTTAACTGCATTGCTCTTTTTCCTGACAATGTTGACAACGCCTCGGGTTAAATTTGGAAAATACTCATTCGCCTTAGGGTTGCTTTCGCTTTCGTCGACTCTCGCAGTCTTGAGTTGCAAGGAGACATGGTTGCTGATAGTACTTTTGGTATTGAATACGATACCGATGTACATCGATTTGCGAACTCGAAGGAAGTCAACGCGAGTCTTCCTCGTACATATTGGGCTATCGTTACTTTTGATGGCAACTGGCGCCGCTTGCTATGAATGGTCGACTTCGGACTTTGGGCGGGGGGCAGGAATTGTCATGTTGGTGGCCGCGGTATTGATTCGTAGCGGCTGTGCCCCACTACACTGTTGGATAACGGATCTTTTTGAACATGCCGCATTCGGCAACGCACTGCTGTACATCACTCCGTTGGTGGGAGCCTATGCGACGATGAGGTTGGTATTGCCGATCGCACCTGATTGGGCTCTACGGAGCATCGCGCTCTTGTCTTTGGCAACAGCGCTGTATGCTTCCTGCATGGCGATCGTCCAAACAGACTCACGACGGTTTTTTTGCTTCCTGTTCCTTAGCCATTCCGCGTTGGTTCTTGTCGGACTTGAAACGGCGACCCCCATCGGCCTAACAGGAGCCTTAAGTGTATGGTTTTCAGTCGCTCTCTCACTTACCGGCCTCGGATTGACATTGCGGTGTGTCGAAGCTCGAACGGGTCCGCTCTCGCTGAACCACTACCACGGCTTGTACTCCCACATGCCCCATCTGGCTGGTTTTTTTCTATTGACAGGTCTATCTGCGGTTGGGTTCCCGTGCACGATCGGCTTTACAGGTACGGAACTACTCGTCGAAGCGGCGATTGAGATCTCACCGTGGGTCGGCGGTGTGGTCGTCGTATCGACGGCTTTGAATGGAATCGCAATTCTCCAAGCTTACTTTCGTATCTTCACCGGCACGACGCATCACGCGACGATTCCATTAGCGTCCGTCCGATCGGAACGAATCGCCATCAAGACGTTTTCGCTGTTGTTGATCGGTGCAGGGCTTTGCCCCCAACCTGGCGTCCACTCCAGATTTGATGCGGCTGTCGAATTGCTTGATCATCGCGACGTTGCACGATACGACGCAAAGGTTGAGGACGCCGCTCATTGATCGGCAAGTCGCGTCCATGGCTATGCCTAACTGATTTGTAATGGAATAGACCTAGGGACATTGCCGATATATCGGAATATACTCGTCTGCACTTAAAAGAGTGTCATTTCCCGTAGCCCACCGTGAGTAACTGTTTCATGTCAACCGCCGTAAATGCAACCACCAGTGCGACTAAGCAGTCGCCAAAAGGCAATGTTGCTGGCTTCTTCAACTATTTTCGCTTCGATGCACTCAGCGGGTTCTTGGTCTTTTTGATCGCGCTTCCGTTGTGTTTGGGGATCTCTTCGGCTTCCGAATTTCCAATCGTCGCGGGCGTGCTAACTGCAATTGTCGGCGCTTGCATCACACCATTCATCTCGAATAGTGAACTTACGATCAAAGGTCCGGCGGCCGGACTAATTGTCATCTCACTCGGAGCGATTCAAGAGATGAAGCAGATCTATGGTGAGGAAGGCGGTTACGCTGCAGTGTTAGCCGTTGGCGTGGTCGCAGGAGGAATCCAAATCGCATTTGGACTCTTAAGGAGTGGAATCGTCGGCGAATTCTTTCCGTCGGCAGTCGTACATGGAATGTTGGCCGCGATTGGTGTGATCATCATCGGGAAGCAGACCCACACGCTCTTAGGTGTCCAACCGGAAAGCCACGAGCCGCTTGGCTTACTAGCTGAAATTCCGAAGTCGATTTGGAACATGGACCCGTATGTGGCTTGCATTGGCATCATCAGTTTGACGCTCCTTTTCGGAATGACATTCTTCAAAAACAAGACCGTTAAGAAGATACCGGTCCCGATGTTAGTAATGTTAATCGCGATTCCACTAGGAATGTATTTCGAATTGGGGCAGCCTCATAAATACATGTTCGGTGGGGTCGAGCACTTTATTTCGGAAAAGGCACTAGTCAACATACCATCCAATCTGCTCGCCGCGATCACTTTTCCAAATTTTGCATCGCTGCAAACCTTCGCAGCCTGGAAGTGGATTCTGATGTATGCGTTGATTGGATCTTTGGAATCACTTCTCAGTGCAAAAGCCATTGACATGTTGGATCCTTACCATCGCAAATCCAATCTAAATCGCGATTTGCTGGCGGTAGGAATCGGCAACACGATCAGTTCGGCAATTGGTGGTCTGCCTATGATTTCAGAAATCGTTCGAAGCAAGGCCAACATCGACAACGGTGCCAAAACAAGGTTCGCCAATTTTTGGCATGGACTTTTCCTGTTGTTTAGTGTGTCATTCCTTGCAAATTTCATCCATTTAATTCCCATGACGGCGCTGGCCGCGATGTTGATTTTTACTGGGTTCCGACTGGCCTCCCCCAACGAGTTCCTCAAGGTTTATCGAACCGGTCCTGAGCAGTTATTCATCTTTGTTTTTACCTTGATCATGGTCTTAGCCACCGACTTGTTGCAGGGGATATTTCTTGGGATCGTAGCCAAGCTAGTAATTCATACCGCTAACGGAGTTCCAATCACATCTCTCTTCAAACCTTTTCTCGATGTTCAAACGCTGGAAGACGGTAGTTGCGTCGTCTTTGCCAGTCAGTCTGCCGTATTCTCCAATTGGATTCCGTTTCGGCGACAGCTTGAACACCTGGGATATGTTCAGCATTCGAATGTAACAGTCGATCTTTCCGGTACAAAATTCGTCGATCATACCGTAATGGAAAAACTTCATGAACTTCAGGAAGACTTTGTTCAAGAAGGTCTCAAACTGGATATCGTGGGTTTAGAGAGTCACCAGCAGATGAGCGGTTCGAGTATGGCGGCTCGCAAACAGCAGAGTTTGCCCTTGATGCATCGACTGACTTTTACCATTCCAGAAGATCTAGAGCCGACCCTGGTGGAATTGTTATCGCACGCCGATTTGAGTTATTCGGTAACGAGTAGTTGGAGGTCGTTGCAGCCCTCTGGATCATCCGGCGATTTGCTTAGAATTGAGGCGTTGATCCCGAGAGACAAAAGCCAACGTTTGATCGAATCGGTTCGCCGTACAATGCCGACGCTGGAAGGGATGACGATGTTGCTTGAAACCGTTGGGGTTTTGCACAGTGCGGTAGGATCGTGGACTCCCAGCCCAGAAGTAGCGTCTCGGGCAATAAGCTCGCTAACCAATAACTCCAGCATCTTGTGAGAAGCAATAACATTACTTAGCGATCGAACTATACACCCGCGGAGCCCGATAGATCGATGACCAAAGCCAGTTGGACTAAAGCAAATGGCAAAACTGAGTGATCAACAAATTGCTGATCACTTGAGACATGGGCTTCTATAGCGTTGTCAAACCAACTTCAATTGCAGTGACTAATTTCTGCCTCGATATTGAAGAACTATTTCATCATCTTGGCCATTGCGGTGCATTCTTTCGCGCAATTGCGACAAGCCTTGGCACAGGCAGCCATTTGTTTGTCGTCAGGAAACTTCTCGCATGCGGCAGCGCAGTCATTGCAGCATTTTGTGCAGCATTCACAAGCGTGCGCACACAGATCACTCTGCCGAGCACAAAGCGAAGCGCACATCTTACAGCATTCTGCGCAGTCCACGCACAGGCTCATGCATTTCGCATGCTCTTTTTTTCCTTCGGCTACCAGTTTCGCGCAATAGGCTGAGCATGAGTCACACTGGACTTGGCAATCGGCGCAAACGGATGCACATTTGAGCATGTGCGAAGCATGAGGACTGTCTGCCGCAATTGCGACAGCGAATGAACCAGCCGTCATTGCCATCACAGCTAAAGTAGCCGTAGCAAGTGAGAACATTCGTCGGTTTGGTGAATTGATCATAATCGTTTTTCCTAAAGGTAACTTGTAAACTTGTTTGCGACGGCAACATACCCTCGCTCTCCAGCGACACTTTCACGCCGTCGGATCCTCTCGACTCTACGCAACTTTCGTCACGCATCTCTCCAGCCGCAAAATCAGCAACTCAGTACGAGTTGCAAATCCTGTGACACTCCTAAACAACATCTGCTTCGATGCGTGGTCCATCACTTCGTTCGTCTGCTGTGCCGAAATATGTCGTAACGTTGGTTGTCAAAGGACAAGTCCAACGACTATCTCAAAAGAGGTCGGTCAACAAGGGAAATCTGAATGATGTAGCCACAGTTTGAAATACGGCGTTGTTGTTGGTTTGTCTTAAGCGATAGTTCTCGAATGAATACTCGCGATCGCTATTTGCAATAGCGCAATAAAATAAGCCGGTGCAAAGGATCCTCAATGAGATTCCAACACACCGGCTTACTCGTTAATTCGCCTTCCGATTTGTCATCGGCATGCGCGTTATTTGGTCTACCGTAAATCTCGCATCCAAAATTTTAGTTCCGGAAGCGAGTTTGGTTATTAGATGCCCAAGCAGTCATCGTCCTTCACGAAATTTTCCATTTAGATGAAATTTTGCATTTCGCTTCGCAGAAGCACGTCACTGCCATTTGTAAATCGACTTCTGAAACTAATTCTTTGCATGTCAAGTCTTGAGTTGAGCAATTGTACGAGTCTGCCTTCTAAGGAATGCAATTTGCATTCGTCGCTGCGATACATTGAGCGATTACAAATAGGCAGCAAACGATGATGGCCCCGACACAGATTACAGCGATAGACCCGGTATGCGGGATGGCGGTCGATCCAAGCAAGTCTCGCAGCATCGAATACGAAGGGAATTCCGTATTCTTTTGTAGCGAAAGTTGCGCTAAGAAGTTCGAAGCAGATCCGCAGCGTGTGTTGGCAACGAGGGCCGAAAAAGACTTGGCCGGTCACGCTCCGTTTGCGAAATCGCAGCCAAAGTTTGAAGGTTCACCGATCAAGATGGTCGATCGGCTGCCAGCCTCAGGTGCGATCTACACTTGCCCGATGCATCCTCAGATCGAACAAGTTGGTCCTGGCGATTGTCCGATTTGCGGTATGGATTTAGAACGCAAGGTTGTCGATGGGACCGATGGTGGGTTTAAGGAGGATGGATTGGTTATCGATTTAAGTCGTCGATTGGATACAACTTGCCTTGGCGGCGCCAGTGGTTTTCTGGTGTGGCTGGCCGCTGTTGGTTCGAGGCGGTCAGCGTTGGAAACGAATCGGTGTTGAGTCGCATTGTTCAGTTGGTCGTGGATGCACAGCGCAGTCGCGCTCCGATTCAACTTGGCATAGAGCCTGGTTGCAACTCCAACGATCGGGGACAGTGTGTTCGATGGCTCCAAACGTGCGGACCATTGTCAAGGTCTATCATGATGGTTTTGTCATTAGCGTGAATCTCTTTACGAAGTTCCCACCAGTCATTCAGTTGATCTGCAAACGGACCACCGTTCTCTCCGTGCAGGGTCTGTGGCTTTGCTGGAACGTTGGCTCGCCAAAAACGTTACGAAAAGCGGCCCGTAACTCCAGAGCATAGCCAGCCATATCCACACTTCATGCACGTTCATTCGCAAGAGAAAAGACACCAGAAATCCACTTACGGCGAGTACCTGCCAATGCCGACCAAAGCGTTGCTCCCAGAGAGTAGACATCCGACGAGACACTTGGGATCGACGCTGCATCAAACGAGGCCGCTTTTGACAATGCTGCCTTTGCGAGTTCAGGGGCAATGTATGCAGGCGTGCCAGCAATGCTAAACGAATTGCGTTCGGGATTGACTGACTCGATGGTCTTCGCGATCTTTTCCGGCCCGAACGTTTTGCCTAGGCTGCATTCGTAAAGGGTAGGACCATCCACAAACAGCATAGAAAACCAAGTTCGGCCATCGACTTCGCCGACTTGATACACGGGCGGAAAGGACGGGTGGTGAATCGGGAAAGCAAAGAGCCGTTCGAACCGATGCTGAAAGATCGACCAAGTCCGCAATCGATATCGCAAATCCAAGAAATTTTTTGTAGACCGCGCACAATCGAACGCGCGCTCTCGCATGGTATAATATCAGAGCAAAAGTACACCATCACGATTGAGCCCAACCTATGCGTCTGAATTTCGGGAGAAATATTCGACTTATACCAAAAACGAGCTATTCGCCCTCCAACGAAAAGGAAGTACTCGACATCCTGAACCAGCATCGCGGCCAGCGAATTAGGGTTATTGGGCGACTCCATTCGTGGAGCAAAGCCATCGAAACCGACGATGTGCTTTTAGATTTGCGAAACTTTAATCAGGTCGAACCAGTTGCGCACGACGATTTTCAATCCGCTTGGGTTGGGGCCGGATGTCAAATCAAACGCCTTCTATCAGAGTTGGAGTGTCAAAAAAATTGGACGTTGCCCTCCGTGGGTTTTATCACTGAGCAGACCATGGCTGGAGCAATTTCAACGGGCACACACGGCTCGGGTAAACATTCGCTTTCTCACTACGTAGTAAGCGTTCGGATTGCGAAATACGATCCAGTCAGCGGGCAAGCCGTTATCCGAGAAGTTTCCGAGGGACCTGAGTTGCAAGCATCGCGGTGTTCACTCGGCTGCCTCGGCGTAATACTCAGCGTCCAAATGCTATGCAGGAATGCCTACTCTATCGAGGAGAGCTTTCACGAGTACTCAAAGCTATCGGATGTTGTTGGCGCGGAGGAAGACTACCCGCTTCAACAATTTTATCTTGTCCCGTGGAGGTGGACCTACTTTGTGCAACACCGCCACGAAGTCAGTGAGAAACGATCAGCGCTATTGCTATTGCTATTCTACCACTGGTATCGGGTTTTGTTTCTCGACATCGGCCTACACTTAGCTCTAATGTTTGCGGTTCGTGTGTTGAGATGGCGTATCGCGATTCGAATTATGATCGGATGGGTTGTCCCACTTTTCGTACTTCGCGATTGGCGAGTGACAGGCCCGTCAAACACACAATTGGTCATGAAACATGAGTTGTTTCGCCATCTCGAAATGGAATTGTTCGTTCAAAAAAGTCATCTGGATGCTGCCCTGCAATTCTTGAAACGTGGATTGGAGGTGGCGAGCGGCTCGGCAGAACTCGCTGACCAGGCCTTTCGAGAGCAGCTTAAAAGCCTGGGTGATGAAGAAGGGATTGCAAGCATCGCTGGAACATATTGCCATCACTATCCGATTTGTGTCCGAAAAGTTCTTTCCGATGACACATTAATATCCATGGCGAGTCCGTCGTGTTGCAGTTCCAACCAGACCGTTAATGATTCTACATCTACACAGCTTGCAAACGAACATTGGTACTCCATCACGCTGTCCAATTTTGAGGGATTGAAACACCAGAAGTCTTTTGAGGATGTGTGTGGTTTTCTTTGTCGTAGCATGTCGCAATTGTTCAACGCGCGTCCGCACTGGGGGAAACTTTGTCCGTTGACGTTGAGTGAACTGAGAGATTTGTATCCGCGTTTCAACGAGTTCCGACAGATTTGTTGGGATTACGACCCAAGCAACGCTTTTCGAAATCGCTGGACAGATGAACTACTTTTTCGCGATCAAACACAAGCTGCTTATGGAGCCAATACTTATGCAAGTTGAGACGATTTTTATACTGTTGGTTCTCGGTGGAGCGTTTATTGCATTTTGTATCTTCATGGGATGGCTGATCCGAGCAATTCCGGGCGGACCACCTGCGATTACTAATAAGAAGTGCAATGCCTGTGGCTACTGGTTTGCAATGGTCGAGCAATCAGGGAAGCTAATTCGCGAGGACATCAAGTTCGGTATTTCGAAAGGAACAGAAATCGCTTGGATTCACTGCGTTGCGATCGGGAATCGGACAGCCTCATCGCCATCATCGAACAATTGGCGTGTCGGTTGAATTTGAGTTGGGCAGACTATGCCAAACTGCGATTGCGATTTCGCATTAGGCAACTTGGAAGTCTCTTGAAGAGAGATCTTTTCTACGCAGCGATGTTTCAAATGCAGAAGGGGATAGGAATCCTTGCCGCAGATCGTTATCTTAAACCGGGACACCAACCAGGACTTCCCGATTCCGTTTCCGCCCCAGTTTCTGTTTAATGGACAGCTACGCAATTTATCGCTATTCTTACCTAGACGTGAAGTACTACAAAGAGTCGCAAAACCGCGTCGATTGCAAAGGCCTGTACCTTTGAAAGCTACCTTTGCTATCTCCCCGGATTGACTTAGGATACAAACCTTTCTAAACCTGGAGAAAAGATGAACATCCGGCGACTTGCGGTGGTCGTGAATCCACGGGGTGGAAAGCGGAATGGAATCCAAATTCTAGATCGAGTCCGGCATGTCTTTGATTCCGCGCAGATCGAGCTTGAAATCCGGTTAACGGAGCGAGCCGGGCATGCTACGGAAATTGCCAGAAATCTCGACCTGCAACAACTTGGCGGGATTTGTGTTATCGGCGGTGACGGAACTTTTCACGAAGTCGCAAACGGATTGATGCAACGGGACGATTCGCTATCAGTCCCCCTGGGAATCATTCCTGCAGGGACCGGAAATTCGCTGGCGCAACATCTAGATTGCCAGGATCCGATCGAGGCCGCTCGGCGGGTCGTTGCCGGACGAAGTCAATCGCTGGATGTTGTCCAAGTCACGCTTCAAGACCATTCGGTTCACTGCATTAACATCATCGGCTGGGGAGCCGTCTCCGACATCAATTGCACCGCCGAAAAAATGCGTTTTTTGGGGCCAACACGCTATACCATCTCAGCTCTTAGGCATATCCTGGCACCCAAGGTACGCCGCGCAACTCTAGTGTTGGATGAACGGACCATAACAGACGATTTTTTGTTCGTCATTGCTTGTAACACAAAGTACACCGGTGCCGGAATGAAGCTCGCACCTAACGCTGAAATTGGCGACGGCAAAATAGACGTCGTAGTGATTCGTCGTGTTTCACGATGGCAAATGCTTCGCCTGTTTATGAAGGTGTTCGATGGCTCACACGTTGCAATGAGCTGCATAGAATTTCATCAAGTCCGTTTTTTTTCGATTGAGTCCGAGTCGGCAGACCGTATGAACTTGGATGGAGAGATGAAGGGAAATAGTCCCATGACTGCCACCCTCCTGCCATCAGCACTGTCGATCTTCGTCAAATAAAATGATGGACTATTCTCGCCAAAAAACCGACTTGGGGTTTGATTGGTATCCAACAGCAAGATCAGGCGTTTCTATCGCTACTTGCTTTTGACACAAGGATTCTACGGCAGTAATCACCATGCCTGAAGTGAGCAGTGAGCGTTCGGCTGGATTGAGGACACTTCACTTTGATCTCTCGCGGACGGCGACTGCGGTCGTAGCTTAGGACGCGAGCCGGACAAAATCGCAGGGTTTCGCTAGTAGGAATCTACCAAGCTTGTCCGCACGGATTTGTCTTGCGCTGGCGTCCAACAACTCCAAATAGTCCGTTATCGGCATCGACAGGAATCCTTTGTCGCTGCAACGTTCTTGCGTCTTCACTGTCATCCCAAGTTTCAACAACATCGGGCCGCGACCTGAGGATCAAGTGGAAATGGTTTGAAAGAATCGCGAACGCGAGGAGGTCAATCCCGAAGTTCGCCGAAAGAAGGTTGAGCTGATCTTCGATCCAGATCTTCCGATGATCGTGGTTTTATCCGGTAACCGGATCGACGCCAAAAATAAAGCAACGACGAACTACTCATGCACAAATATGCAAAAGTGCAACCTCGCCAGGATCGAACACTTCCACACGCGCGAGTCTGGACATGGCAGGAAACTCCGTGAACGAATGATCAAAATCGTAAGTTCGTACCGAAATTGAATCACATCGGAAACCGAAAAACAACTACCCACCCGAAAAAATGGGCGTCGATCTTAAGCTGGGCCGCGAAACACTTTCGCTAGCGTTCCCTAGTAGCGGAATGCGTCAAGCATTTCGTTGGCGTCCAGCATTCACGAAAGCTTTGACAGCTTCCGCGACGATTTAAATCGGCCCGCCTTAAGATCGACGCCAAAAAATGGTGTGTCCCCTTGCATTCCTTAAAAATGGTGTGTCCCCTTGCATTCCCTTGCATTCCCTTCTTGCATTCCTTGCATTCCGTGCCTTGCATTCCCTTGCATTCTGCCCCCTTGAGAGAAGAAGTTGCTCGTACACTTCACGGCAAACCATGGTTTTCATTGATTAAAACGGCAGTCAAATCAGGGTAAATGGCGGCTCGATCGTAGCGACCAAGAATCAAGGCGGACAACTCTGTGCCAGGTATTTCGCGATGGGGCGATCGTTTCGGTTATCTCGAAAGTCGGGTATAGAAGGCACCAAATCAGCCTTCGATTTGCAAAATTCCCTGAAGGATTTTGATTGGAAGAGCATCCAATCCTGAGTTCCTGTTCCTGAACCGCGACTAAAATGCTAATTTCAGCTGTATCATAACCGTTTGTTGATCTTTTTTTACGTTCATTCCTGGATGCTGACATGTCGAGAAATCATAGTCTTTTTGCGGTAACCTTGTCGGTATTCGCTTTAGCCGGACTAGTCCTAGCGGGTTGCAACCAATCGTCTACCACAGCGAAACTACCTGCAAATCCAATTGTCGATGACAATTCAAAGACTTCAAAGACGGATCAAAACAAACCTGCAGAAGCGGAGCATTCCCATATTGCGGGCACCCATGGTGGGATCGTAATTCCTATCGGTTCGGATAGCTATCATGCCGAAGCCGTTATCGAAAAAGACGGCCAGTTTCGTTTACTAATGCTAGGTGCTGATGAGACTCGCATCCAAGAGGTCGATGTTCAGGCGGTGAAGGCTTACATCAAGGCGGCAGGCGAGACCGACGCTACCCCAATTGAAATGAAGGCGGTTCCGCAAGATGGAGATGCCAGTGGCAAGACATCGCAATTCGTAGGGCAGTTGCCAGAGTCAGCGATCGGCAAAGCGATCGAAGTCACCATTCCAAATTTGCGAATCGGTACGGAGCGATTCCGCGTCGGGTTTACCACCGCTGTTCAGCGGCAAGATAACAGCATGCCGGCGGCAGTGAGTGGTGCCGAGGAACAAAAACTCTATTTCACGCCGGGTGGCAAATACACGCAAGCCGATATCGATGCCAATGGTAAACTGTCGGCAGGTGCAAAGTTTCGAGGCTTCATGTCCAAGCACGATATGTCTCCCAAACCTGGCGATATCATTTGTCCAGTAACATTCACGAAAGCCAATCCAAAAATTGAATGGCAGGTCGACGGGAAAAAATATCTGTTCTGTTGTCCACCATGCGTCGACGAATTCGTGCGCATGGCCAAGGAAGAGCCTGGTAG
The DNA here is from genome assembly GCA_031427235.1 of Pirellula sp. GTDB lineage: Bacteria > Planctomycetota > Planctomycetia > Pirellulales > Pirellulaceae > JBKCUI01. The sequence continues at coordinate 29,575 of JANPNA010000044.1, read as the reverse complement.
TCTCAAGGCACCTGGAGACTATGTGCAAGGAGCCAAGCAAACTAACGGAAGTGCGAGTGGAGGTGAAAAGAAAGAACCGACCTCAGCGAACGCTGTTTCCCCTGTTGACAGTCTCGATCCAAAAATTGCAGAAGCGCTCGCAGGCCTAAAAAAGGAAGACCGCGCTCTCGTTGACTCACAGAAATACTGCGCGGTCGTGACCGATAGCTTGCTAGGATCCATGGGCACCCCATTGAAGGTAGAGGTCAATGGCGAGCCGGTGTTCTTGTGCTGCAAGGGCTGTAAAGCTAAGGCGCTTCGCGATGCAGATGCGACTTTGGCGACGGTCGCTAAGCTTCGCGGCGAGAACGGCGTGAAACGCTAAGATTGCCCAACACTGATGACACTTGCCATTCCATTGCGTTCCATCGGACTTCTCGCTTCGTTGCTGATTGTTTCGCCGGTCCGTGCGCATGAAGGCCACCGTCCTTTGCCAACTCGAGGCATGGAGGTCAACGTCGAAACCGGGAGCATGATCCTAACTAAGGCAGCCCGCGAAACGCTTGATGTTCAAACCGTCGAAGCAGAAGTGAAAGAGCTACGTCGAACATTTAATGCTTATGGTTCCGTTGTCATGCCCTGGGACCGGCACGCTGTCATCGCATCACCGTTGACGGGGCGGATCGTTGATTTAAAGGTGAGCCCAGGCGAGACGGTGAGTGCGGGGCAAGTGCTGGCCGAGATGGAAAGTCCAGAACTGCAACAGCTCATACTCGAACTGAGAGCCGCGCAGGTAGACCTTCTTCTGTCGTCGAAATTAGTAGAAAATATAGGTCAAGCCACCCGCAGTGGTGCTATCCCAGCAGTTCGATTGATCGAAGCCAAGCTAAAACAAGATCAAGACAAAACGGCTGTCGAGTTAGCCTCGGTCAAGTGGCGATCTTTACAGCTTCCGATCACGATGCTCGATACCATCCTTCAGTCGCCTCAGCAGAATCATCGACAACTCTTGCAGCTTCGATCACCTATCGATGGTGTCGTAACACATGCCGATTTATCGATAGGCAAGGTTGTCGATCCAAAAGAGCACTTATTCGAGATCATCGATCTGAGAAGTGTGTGGCTAAAAATCCAAGTTTTGGAGAAAGATCTCACAACGGTTTCAGTAGGCCAAACGATCGAATTTCAAGTGACCACGTATTCATCCATTCCCTATAGTGGCGTCGTGGATGTGGTGGATTCCTTTTTGGATCCAAATACACATCTAGGGACAGTCTGGGCGACCATGAAAAATGAATTGAATGGTCAGCTCATTTTGCTGCCAGGAATGACCGGCCAAGTAAAAGTTGATTCCCTGAAGGGCAGCGATCAGCTCGTGATACCATTTTCGTCCGTTATTCGAGACGGAGCTGAACGATTTGTACTTGTCGAACAAGAGCAAACAGCCGTTGCCTCGACCTACAAGAAGCAACCGCTTGTGCTTGGGAAACGATCGGGGGATTTCATAGAAGTCCTAGGTGGTAGCCTCTATCCCGGCGATCGCGTTGTCACTCGAGGAAGCCATGAACTGGGTAGCTTCTTTGCAAAAGGTGTTCTTACAGTGAGTTCCGAGTCGGCTCGCGATATTGGCCTGAGGACGGCACCGGTTTCCACAGGTTTTATCAATGAAACGATTACCATTGACGGCGTGGTCGATGTTCCCCCTACCAATCGCAGTATCGCTTCGGCGCAACTCGGTGGAGCCATTGATAAGATATTGGTCGATCGTGGTCAAACGGTGCGCCGCGGCCAAGTACTTGCCGAGGTCACAAGCCAAGCGTTACAGAATCTGCAGCTCGAGTTGCTACAAAGTAGCTTGAACTTCAATATGAAACAAACGATGGTGGAAAACCTACGTTTAGCAAGGGAGGCAATTGCTCCGCGACAGCTTTGGGAGAACGAGAGTCAGCTCAACCAATTCCTCAATCGCCGCGATATTGTTATGCAACAATTGAAGACGGCTGGGATCACGCACCAACAAATCGCGGAGTTATTGGGCAACAAGCGACTAATGGTTACTTTGCCGGTACTCGCACCGATCGACGGAGTCATTATTGGCTTCGATAAGTTTCTTGGGCATGTGGTGCGACCCGATGAACCACTTTTCGAAATCCATGACGTTAGTCGCGCTTGGGTTCAAGGTTTCATCTCGCAGCGGGACTTTCCGCGTGTTCGAATAGGACAACAGGTGCGAATGCGATTCGTAGCTTCTCCTGACGAGGTCGTTGTCGGGACCATTACACGCAGCGGACAATCCATGTCCATGAGCGACCAAACCCTTTCTGTGTGGATTGAACTTCAGGGAAAGCCGTCGTTCACATTGCAACACAATATGCTTGCACGAATTCACATCGAAACCGGCGATTTTGAAAACTCGTTGTCCGTTCCACGGAAAGCAATTGTTCACGAGGGTATGCGGTCGTATGTGTTTGTTGAAGGGGCCGACAAAACATTTGAACGTCGATTTGTCGTCACTGGACGCTCGAACGATTTGCAGATCGGCATCGTCAACGGATTGTCATCAGGAGAGTCGATTGCAGTGGGCGGTGCGGCCTCGCTTCAATCTGGTTATGCCGCTCTGAAGTAAGCCTTGATTTAACCAATATGCTCAACGCAGTCATCCGATTCTCACTCCACAACCGAGGCCTTGTGCTTATCTGTGGCTTGTTGATAGTTCTCTACGGTGGCTTCAATCTTACCCAGATGCCAGTCGACGTCTTTCCCGACTTGAATCGGCCAACGGTCACGATCATGACCGAAGCGCCAGGATTGGCACCCGAGGAAGTCGAAGTGCTCGTAACCCGTCCGATCGAATATCAGCTCAATGGTGCGACAGGCGTTCAGCGTGTTCGATCGGCCTCGGGCATCGGACTATCCATCGTTTGGGTTGAATTTGAATGGGGGACCGATATCTATCGCGACCGGCAGATCGTTGCGGAGAAAATGCAGATTGTCAATTCGAGACTGCCTTCCGGAGTCAATCCAGTCATGGCCCCGATTTCGTCGATCATGGGCGAAATCATGCTGCTCGGCTTGCGTTCTAGCGCGATTCCCGAGAATGAAAGCGTCGCCGAGACGCAACGAATGCAATTGAGAACGCTAGGTGAGTTCACCGTTCGGAATCGATTGCTCGCCGTAGAAGGAGTTTCGCAAGTCACCGTCATGGGCGGAACATTGAAGCAGTACCAAATCATCACTTCTCCGGCGAGGTTGGCTGCACAAAACATAACGCTCCAGCAATTGACCGATGCCGCGCAGAAAGCCAACGTCCTGGCGGGCGGTGGCATTATGGTTCGCCCGCCGCGGGAGTCGTTGATTCGTATCAGTGGTCAGAGTCTGTCATTAGAAGATATTGAAAACACGGCTGTCGTATGGCGTGGCAAGCGGGCCATACTCATAAAAGAAGTCGCCGATGTCCGTTTCGGCGGTCCTGTTCAACGTGGCGATGGTAGTGTTCGTGTCAAAACCGATCAGGGTATCGAGGGAGGGTCGGCGGTCATCCTTGCGGTCCAAAAGCAGCCTGGCGCCGATACGCTTCAATTGGATCGTGAGATTGGCACTGTCCTGGACGCCTTACAAGCCGACTTGCCACCCGATGTTCTGATCGAACGAAGGATTTTTAAGCAGGCCGACTTCATTCGTTCCGCGATCGACAATGTGATCGAGGCGGTTCGCGATGGAGCGATCTGGGTCGTCGTCGTACTCTTTCTGTTCATGTGGAACTTTCGTACAAGTATCAGTTCGCTGACGGCAATGCCAATGTCAATTTTCTTGACGTTTATGATTTTCCATTGGTTTGGGATCTCAATCAACACCATGACGCTTGGTGGAATCGCGGTTGCCATTGGCGATTTGGTCGACGATTCGATTGTAGATATCGAAAACATCTATCGCCGGCTCAAGGAAAATCGACAATTGCCAATCGAACAGCAACGGCTGGCACTGGATGTGATTTACGATGCATCGTGTGAGGTTCGCAATTCGATCGTCTATGCAACATTGATTGTCGGGCTGGTGGTGTTGCCCTTGTTTTCGATGAGCGGACTCGAGGGGCGAATGTTCGCACCACTGGGCTTGTCCTACATGGTATCCCTTTTGGCTTCGCTGGCCGTCTCCCTGACCATCACACCGGTGCTTGCGTACTACTTATTGCCCGGCGCAAAGTTCCTCGACGAACGCGAGGATCCTTTTTTGCTTCGAATCCTGAAAAGTGTCGCGAGTCAAGTGTTACGAATGACTTTGCGAAATGCTAACGCCGTTCTTGTGGTGACTACGCTATGCGTCACGCTCTCGTTAACCACGTTGTATTGGATGGGTGGAGAATTCCTCCCTCCGTTTAACGAAGGTACCTTTACGATCAGCTTTCAAACGGAGCCGGGCACTAGCCTAATCGAAAGCCAAAGACTCGCGCAGCGCGCGGAACAGATGCTTCTTGATATTCCTGAAGTAGTTGCCGTCTCCAGACGAACCGGACGCGCCGAGTTGGACGAGCATGCCGAGGGTGTCAACTCCTCAGAAATCGACGTGCGTGTCCAAGAACATCAGCGTCCCAAGCCTGGGGTCGTAGCCTCAGTGATTCGATTGATTCCGATTGCTCACTTGTGGGGGTTCGAGACGGTTGGCCGTCCAAACGAAGCCGTAATGGCGGACATTCGAGATAAAGTGACACTCATACCGGGCATCAAAGCCAACATAGGGCAACCGATTTCGCATCGCTTGGACCACATCATGTCAGGCGTGCGTGCTCAGATCGCAGTCAAGGTGTTTGGCAATGATCTGAGAGAATTACGCAATGCCAGTCAAGATATTTACACAGCCATGAGTCAGGTTCCAGGTGTCGTCGACTTGCAACTCGAACCCCAGGTCGAAGTAACGCAAGTGCGATTGCAAGTTCGTCGCGAAGACGCGGCAAGATATGGGCTAGCTCCGGGCGACGTCGCTGACTTGTTGGAGACCGCTTACAAAGGCCGTGTCGTATCGCAGGTATTGGATGAAGATCGGTATTTCGGGATGGTCGTATGGTACGACGAAGCGTCCCGCAGCGATCCCGATGTGATTGCGCAGACGATCCTCGATACGCCTTCCGGACGTCGCGTTTCACTGGCCGAAGTTGTCGACGTACTTGATACGACCGGGCCGAACACTCTTAATCGGGAGCATGTCCAGCGTCGCATTGTCGCGTTTTGCAATGTTCAAGGACGCGACCTTACTAGCGTCGTGGCGGACATTCGCAAATGGACGCAGCCGATTGAGGAGCGGCTTCGCGATCTACCTGGTGATTATCACATCGAGTATGGAGGGCAGTTCGAAGCGCAGCGCGAGGCAAATTTGCGATTGCTGATTCTCGGTAGCTTTTCCGTGGTTGGCGTATTTCTGTTGCTGGTAAAATGCCTGGAATCCTGGCGAGCCGCCTTGCAGGTTTTGGTCAACATACCGTTGGCGGCGATGGGTTCTATCCTAACGCTTTTGATCGTCAATCAACCGTCGGCGGAGGCCTTGGCCGCCGCACCATGGTGGCAATGGCCCAGCGTTTGGATCGGTGCGACAACGTTATCAGTTGCCCATTGGGTCGGTTTTATCACACTGATCGGAATCGTCAGTCGCAATGGCATCATGATGATTTCGCACTACATTCACTTGATGGAGCACGAGGGGGAGGAGTTCGGGGAAGCGATGATCATCCGAGGGAGCCTGGAGCGCTTGGCCCCAGTGATGATGACGGCCACAACCAGCTTCGTTGGTTTGCTGCCATTGATCATGGGGGCTGGACAGACTGGCAAGGAGATACTTTATCCGCTCGCCCTGGTTGTCTTCGGTGGAATGCTGACGTCGACGCTGTTGGACCAATTGGTCACACCAGCCTTGTTCTACCGATTTGGGCATAAGAAACTCGTGCCGTGCGACGCTTAACAACCCTTCAACGGCAGCTACTTTCACTTACGCAGCTTCCTGCACCAAAGTGCAGTGTCCCCGATCTCGCATTCAGGTCGAGGCTCGTCAGGCATTGCATGAAAGGGATTTGGCCAACGGTGAAGCGTCCGTCTGGTTGCCACATGCTGCAAGATGGGACCGATATTCGAACCATTCAGGAGTTGCTGGGCCATAGCGACATCAAGACGACGATGATCTACACGCACGTGCTCAGCCGACCTGATATTCGGGTGGTTAGTCCGCTGGATCGGCTGGAGGGAGACGCGTCAGAGAGGAATGTGGCCGAGAGGAATGTGGCGCAGGGATCGGTGTTGCGGGGTGAGGCGTTGCGGGGTGAGGCGTCACGGCACGGAGTGCCGTGCTACACTGGATTGGATCGTGAGATCCCGGTTCGCAGAATTAATGGAGCGATTTTAGGAAGTCGATGGCTTCTTTTTCCGAACTGCTCGTAAAACCCTCGTCCATCACTTTTATCAGAATCTCGCGCAATTGCAGCATGGTCTTGAGTGTGGACGCTCGCCCACTGGCTCGCATTTTGGAGACGTATTCGAACGCGACATCATCCGCATCGCTGTTGTGCACTCTGTCTAGCCGTCGAAAAACGCGAATCAATCGCGGTTCGTTGCGTCCGAAACTCACCAACTCGTCGGCCAACCCGCTTTCATCCATATTTATCGTCATGGAAAACGAGCCCACCCGATGTCGGTTGATGATGAAAGCGGCATCTTCCTGAAGATAATACAAAAAGCCGTGCGTCAAAGGATTCACCTCCTGGAGAAACGTCAGAACCCCATCCTTGACTGGATCCTTGGTCAACGACGGAACACCAACTTTTGAAATGCTCCAACTCGGAATGGGATCCAGGAGCGACACGGGATCGAATGTAAAAGCATGAACGTAGTGTTGGATACCATCTGGCCATACGATGGATGGACTACCAAAAGAATAGACGCGGCGGCCAGCGATGCGTCCCCTACCATAGACGACCTCCAAGGCTTGCAGTGCATTGCTCAGGATCAGATTTCCCTGGCTGTGAGCGAAAATCGGGATATCGTTTGTACTGGCCTCGCCCGTTGCAAGTAGGCGAAACAATGCGGCCGTCGCAAGATTGCCCAACATGCCTTGCCCGAGTATCGCCTCCATCGCTTCCGCCCGCCGATCGGGACTTGCATTTCCTAAGTAGTGATTGAAGATCGCGGTCGGATTGGCTCCCTGGAAGATAAATTTATCTCGCATGCATTGGGCCAAGTCACCGAACAAATCCGATTTGCGATTGTACACGCCGATAACGGGACACATTTGGATGAGCGACAATACACGGGCCGACGTCGCGTGATTCCCACCCGTGTTCCCCATGCCATTCACAAAGACCACGCGACGTGATCTGTCCAAGTGGGAGGCCATGTCCGCAAAATTATCGACGTACTTTGCGAGCTCGGCACCAGGCAATTCTGTAAACACAAATGTCTCAATTTGTCCGTCCGCCCAAGGAGTTACCCCCTTGGTGTTGGCGATAGTTTCGCTAGACGCTGTACTTTCACCACTCGCGGCAGCCGCGGCGCGAACCGATTGCGAAACAGTCTGCTTCTGCTGAATCATCGGACTTGCTGAAAAAGATTCGTTTCTCAAGCCGACAGGACCGGGAACTCGATAACGGGGCATGGGCTACTCCTACGCGATCTCAAACGCGAATTCTTGTTGGGGCGTGACGACGACCTTAACGCTTCCAATGCTCTTGCTTTCGGCCAACCGACTCAGCAGTTCCGATGAAAGATCTGGCAACAGCGACTTGGTCAGGATGTGATCGATATTTCGAGCGCCCGTATCTACTTCCTTGCATCGATCTGCAATCAACTGCACAAGCTCCTCTGCATACGAAAATCTCGCGTTGTAATTCTCCTCAACACGCTTGCCGATTTTACCAAGCTTGAGGCCGATAATTTTGCGAAGGACATGATCTGGCAACGGATAATAAGGGATCAGCGCGCACCGTCCAAGGAAGGCGGGTTTAAATGTCTTTAGCAGTTCCGGAAAAATCGCTTCCAAGAAATCTTCCGGTTCGGGGGTCGTATCCGGATCGCTGCAAATTTTCTTGATAACATCCGTACCGGCGTTCGACGTCATGATAATGACGGTGTTCTTGAAATCAATGTCCCGTCCTTCGCCATCCTTCATCGTGCCCTTGTCGAACACTTGGTAGAACACATCTTGAACGCCTGGATGGGCTTTTTCCATTTCATCCAGCAAAATCACGCTGTACGGTTTGCGACGAACTGCTTCGGTCAAAATCCCACCTTCACCATAGCCAACGTAGCCTGGTGGTGACCCCATCAGAAGCGATACTTTGTGTTCTTCCTTGAACTCCGACATGTTCAGCACTGTCATATTTTGCTCGCCGCCGTAGAGCAACTGAGCAAGTGTAATGGCTGTTTCTGACTTGCCCACGCCACTCGTGCCAGCCAACAAAAACACACCAATCGGAGCGCGAGGATCGTTCAGTTGAGCCCGCGAGGTACTGATGGACTGTGCAATGCGTTTGAGGGCATGCGATTGGCCCACAATTTGCTTTTCCATCAAATTCTGCAAGTTGAGTATGGTCTTGAACTCGTCGGCGACCATGCGTCCCACGGGAATGCCAGTCCAAGCTGCCACGGTTTCGGCTACCGCATTGCGATCGACAAAGGGAAAGACCAACGGCGATTCACCTTGGAGCTGAATCAGAGCCTGCTTGCGTTCGTGGAGTTGACTCTGCCAATCCGCAATCTGTGCCGGAGTAGCCGGTGGTGTCACAGGTGGCGCAGCTATCGAGGCCGCAGGTGAGGCAGCCGTCGGAGTTGAGGCAGCCGTCGATGGTAATGGTGCTGCTGTGGGAGAGGCAGCCGATGCGGGTTGTGTCGTCTGGCCAGTTGTCGATGCAGAAGTCGTGGATCCAGTGTGCGAAGCATATAGTTTGGAAGTTAAGTCGTGCATCTCGGCGACGATGGCTCGTTCCTCATCCCAACGTTTATTGAGTTCGACCAATCGGCTTTCCAAGGCGATGATCTGCGCGTTAATATCGACTAGGTCAGTGGCATGATCGGTGCCGGTAATCGATTCGCGTTCAAGAATTTCGCGAGCCAAAATGCGTTGAGCCAGTTCGCGCTGGGCATCCTCAATGGCAGGCGGCGTAGCAGACTGACTGAGGTTGATGCGAGCGCAGGCGGTATCGATAAGGCTGATTGCCTTGTCGGGCAATTGGCGTCCGCTAATGTAGCGACTGGAGAGTTTAACGGCATCGACGATGGCTTCTTCGAGGATGTAGACTTTATGATGCTTCTCGAGCGTCTTGGTTAAGCCTCGGACCATTTCGATGGCCATTGGAACCGTGGGTTCTTCGACTTTGACAACTTGAAACCGGCGGGCAAGGGCTGCATCTTTTTCGAAGTACTTCTTGTATTCCGCCCAAGTGGTTGCAGCGATCGTACGGAGTTCTCCTCGGGCAAGTGCTGGCTTAAGAAGATTGGCAGCGTCACCTTGGCCAGCACTGCCGCCTGCGCCAATCAACGTGTGAGCTTCATCGATAAACAGGATGATTGGTTTCGGAGATGACTTGACCTCTTCGATCACCGATTTGAGTCGGTTTTCGAATTCGCCTTTTACCCCGGCACCGGCCTGTAGGAGGCCCAAATCGAGAGTGCGAACGGCGACTTCACGCAATGGAACCGGTACATCGCCAATGGCGATTCGCATGGCGAAACCCTCCGCGACGGCCGTCTTACCGACACCAGCCTCGCCTGTGAGGATCGGGTTGTTTTGTCGCCGACGTGTTAAGATATCGATCACTTGTCGAATCTCATGGTCTCGACCCAAAACCGCGTCAATTTTTCCATCTCGCGCGCGCGCAGTCAGGTCGATCGTAAACTGATCCAAGGCTGGTGTCGAATGCCGTCGTCCACCTGGCGACGGTGCGGCGGTACTACTGCTACCCGTGGGTGCACCACTCGAGAGCGAAACCGATTCCCGATCTTCGCCCGAATCGGAACAGATTTCATTGAGAGACTTGCGAAGGGCTGGGACACTGATCTTCTCGAACTCGTTGCTCGCACCAAGAGCCGATCGCCGCAATGTCTCATTGGAGAGCAATGCGATCAACAAATGCCCCGATCGAATTTGGCCTGAGCCATGGTCGATCGTGGCTAACGTCCAAGCCTCCTTGGCGACATCGACTACATCCGGGCTCAGGGATGGGGCTTTTGCATTGCCCGTTCGCAATCGATCTAACGTTCGTGTGAGATCGCTCTGAAGCTTGCTCAGTTCAACACCGAAGGCTTCCAGAATTCTCACGAAATCGGAGTCTCGATTTTCGAGCAATCTGATCAGCCAATGCTCGATTTCAACGTTGTAGTTGGTTCTAGTCATGCATAACGCAGTTGCTAATTCCAACCCTCGACAGCTAACCGGGCTTAGCTTATCAAACAACTTTTTTAGGTCGATTTCGATCACGGCTTGATCCTTTGCGAAGTTTTCGTATGTGACTAATGCAATTGGCTGTACAGAAACGATATCATACTGCTGTCGAAGAAACACAATGGTCCACGACATCGGGTAGTTCGAACACCGATTGGTCCGCATCGAGCGGCGATTGCCATTCACCCAACCAAGTATTCCAACCTAGATAAAATGCGGATTCGACATCCAAGACGACCCCTTGAATCGCATCGCGACTCAAGATCACTTGTACGTCGAAATCGAACTGGGGACCGACATACCGGCGAACAAGATCGGTCAAAAGGCGAAGCGGCTGATAGGGTGGCAGGTATTCGTTAAACCCTTTCCAATCCACCGGTCCGATGATGACTCGGAAACGGTTTTCGGCATCCCAAACCCGTTCCCCAACGATCGAATCAACGCCCAATGCGTTGCTCAGCAAGGTTCCCATGGGTGCCGAACCGACTTGAGTCTGCTCCGATCGTTCCAGTGTCAACCACTGCCCTACCAGCGATTCCACTTTCGCATCAATGCCCGTAAAATCTTGAACGCACGCTCGCAAGGATTCGGCAGTCGGTCGTCGCGATGCAAATTGGCCACCATAATACAACAAGACGTCATCCTCGAATGACAATCGAGAACGGGAAGAATCCAATCGATTGCCGACCACGGCCCACATGGCGCGCTTTAACGTGTCCTCGGCTTGACAAGCGTACGCCGTTTCGAAGCCTACAGGAAACGAATGCTTTTCCCAAGCGCGATAGAATAATGACAGTAGGCGATGATTGAACATGTCGAGAAATTCTCGCAGCGTCTCATCCTTTTGCCGAACCCGTTCGAGAATCATCTGCGTGTAGTGGTGTGGCAAAGCACCATTTGGACCAAACAATCCAAAAAAGGAGACGGCTAACTTGGGCCGTGGCTCCGAATCCGTCCAGCTCGCCAATTCGTTGGCCGGGAAGTTTGCGTCCAAGTCGGCGACCAATTGCACCGGCTGTTTTTCAATGTCGCGTTCCATACCGATTCGCGAGCCCTGTTCAATTTGAATGCATCGCATCAATTGACAGAAGCTAACGGAATAGATTCGTTCAAGGAGTTGTTCGGAAGTGGTTTCAGCAGTCGCCATGGAGACTTTTTCTAAATCAAATACTTGGTGCCCGACTTAGGCTTGCCCCGATACAAAACGTGCGAGCCACCCTTCGACTTAACAATCAAGCGCGTAAAGGAGTTGATGGTGGCAAAGCCCGAGAAAAACTGATCGAGAACGGCCATAAAAAGATAAGCGCCGATTCCTTCGAGTCTCTCGTCGTCGATTTCTAAATGGATATCCAGTCCTCGGCAAATTCCAGGTCCTTTGTCGGTATTCGGAATGCGCGCCGTGGAACGCTGGTAACTCACTCCCAAAATCGCTTCGATGGCCTTGTGCACTTCTTCATGATCGTTGGTGTTGTACAGCCGCAACACCTCTCGCAATAATTCGCCATCAGAATCGCTTGCAAGCGACAAATGGTTGAGCGACAAATGGGAGATCAAACGCCACAACCAATCCTCCCGCTCGATGGGGCGTTGAGTTGGAGTCGGCGATGTACGAAAGAGGGCACGCACAGGGCCCCCACCAAAAGCCAGTTTCGATTGCACGCCTAAATGCGTGACTAGGTCGCGGTTGCAACAAAGCGTCTGAACGTGCAAAGTCCACTCATCCGAGGGACGCGGTCGGGCGTGCAAGTCTACGATCGTCAAATACACTTCCGTGCCGCGATCTCCATCGTTGCTGGATTCGATTCGCCGCCTTCGAGAAGAGTGCCAATACCGATCTTGGTGCGCCGAACTTACGCGATGGGACGGTTGGTGAAAAGGCAAGAACGAAATATCCCCCTCTCCGTCAGGGCGTGAAGCGGTAACCGATTCGATCGAATGAACCTCCATCCCAGTAACGGTTCGATAACTCGGTACGACACGATATTCGACTTTACTTTCCGTCAGGGATATGGGTTCGGCTTCCTTGGCAAACAAGTTCACGACCGGGGAGCATCCCAAAATAATGGAATCGATCGAAATGTTGCGTTGAATGATTGGATGACTACGACGCAAATAAATGACGATACTCCGGCGTTTGCCTTCGACCCTGCTCCACTTGGAATCAAAATCGATTTCGACAAAGCGGAATTTCTCCGGCAAGGTAAAAAAATCCCAGATGGTTTGATACGCCGAAAGGGTTCGCGCATCATGATTTAGAATGCCCTGTTCGGTGCCAAAACCTGCCCGCGATATGCAGCCCGCGGGCAGGAAAACACCCTCAGGCTTGACTTCCGAAAAGAGTCCAATTCCCATGCAGTCTCGGAAAATGGCTTCGTACATTTGATTGCCACATATCGTGGCACCGCCCAGAAAGAATCGCAATCGGCGAATATCGATTTTCTTCCAATCCACTTTGTCGTTGATCGCGGAAAGCTCGATTCGAATCGCAGCCTGCACGTTATCCGACCAGGTCGCCTCCGTAGGGAATCGAAAAGGAGGAACCAAATACTCTGTTTTGGTAACGCGAATCGGCAGTAAATCCACATCGAAACAGGTTTTGAAAAAGCATGCTTGCCCATCAATCTCATCTGTCTCAAGTGGCGTTCCTCGCTCGACACGAAAACCGCTCGTAAGCTCTGCGCCTGAATCATCCAATTCCAATTGACAGATGGCGGTCGAAGGTACCGGTGCCAAATACTGAGGGTACAAAGCTTGCAACATCGACTGACAAATCTCAGGAAATTCGTCCTCGATTTTGAGTCGCAATCTCGCAGTCAACAACGCGAACGAATCGATCAACCGTGAGACGTGTGGGTCCTCGATGGAGTCTGCCGACAGCCTTAACCGCGCCGCTACTTTGGAAAAGCGACCGCCAAACTCGCGAACTTCCTCGCGGATGAAGGCTAATTCTTCGTTGAAAAGTCCATACAACCGTTCACTCATTACTGCGCCTCATGCACCCGAAATGCGTTCGCTATCGTGTTTAACTGTGTACTAAAGGTAACGGGTTCGGGAGCGGGTTCCGCATAGAGAATTCCATCGATCACGAACTGAATCGAGCGACTCAATCGATTGTTACTTCCAAAACCTAGCTCAACGCGGACAAATTGAAAGCGAGTTTCAAACTGCGTGATGGCCTCCTCGATCGTTCTTCGCATTAGCTCCGTGGAATTGGAGGATTCCAAGATGGCGTTTCCAAAATCGGGAATTCCATAATTGACGAGCGATGATTCTAAGTGCGTAAGATCTTTCGGAATGTATGGTATCAGGATGCGAGTGTTGAGCAAGTTCTCAAGATCGCGTCGCACGCTGGCCTTGAGGTCTCGCAACAATTGTGCGCGATCGCGAGGGGCCTCGTTTCGATTGTCGGGCTCAAAGTCCAACAGTCGATCAAGCACACTTGGCAACAAAAGTTGATCCGGGCGAATGCGACTCATATCATTCCTTGATCTCGGTTCATTTCTCGCCTACTTCGGATGAGTCCATGAGGATCTGGCCGATCTCCAACAAAGGAATCCCATCCTCTTCAACTAGGAGCGTCCGTTGGCCAACCCCAGTCACAATCCCATTGGCATGCTCAACCCATGTCGTCGTGCGACCTAGTCGCTCTTCATCGGTCCAATTGGTTGGTTGAGGATAACGCGTTGGAACATAAACTTCTCCTTCGGGACCGTCCTTGACGCTGATCGATGCCTTGCGCCAAACCAAATCCATGGGGCGCTCGGGTTTTGAGAACTCAAGCGATTGAATGCTATTCCACGGAACCCAAAAATACTTTCCCGAGGCGGTCAAAATCTCGGCTATTCCACGCAATCGATCATCTGCATCCAATAGCGTTTCAAAGCGGTTGCCGTCACAAGTTCCGTGCAGGCGTTGCCGCTCCGAATCAGCCTGTTCCAGCAGTTGTTTGCAAGCGTCGTATTGTCCCAAACGCAGCGCCGTGCAAGCCTCTAGTTGAAGCTGGCAGTCCTGAGCCAAGCTTACCACCAACTCAGGGGCTCGTCCCTCGAAAAAAACTTGCTCTCGCAAGATCTCGGCACGCACGAGTTGTCGAAAGAGCAGGGGAAGCATGGCGACCTTGCTGTCCTGGGCCGCGATCGCATCCAATTGTCGATCCACACGATCCCAGTCACCTTGGAATGCAGCTAGCTCGGCTAGAAAGAACCGTGCGTGACTATCGGAAGGATTCTTTTTGACAAAACTCAATTGCGAATCGACGGCTTCGGTGAGTTGCCCTGACTTGAATAACGTCTCTGCATGCATGGTTTGATCTCTCCAGTCTTATTTGGTTTGAAGGCGGGTGACGAGGCGCGTATCGAGTTTTAAGGATGCTCGCACATCATCGAAACTGTGAAAGGGCTCTAGTTGAATCTCGCATTCGTACTCGCCAGATCGACCCGGTTTCGGACGCACTTGAACCGACGCATCCAGCAAGGGTTTTTCCGCTCGACGCGTTGGACTCGCTTCCGGATCGCGATTCACATAGTCGATGAGCCAGTCGGACAAAAAGGACTGAAGATCACCAGCATCCATGCTTCCCCCGATCTTGTCACGCGTTATCACCTTGATGTAATGCGCAAAGCGCGACGCACAAAGGATGTAGTTGGTTAGTATTGAAAGTTCCGAATTCGCGTTCGCCTCGGCTCCATTGTAACGACGCGGCTTTTGTGCCGAAGGGCAGGAATAAAATGCTCCAAGCGATGTATCCTTGCAAGGGCAAAGTGCCATAAATCCAATCTTGGAAAATTGGCGTTCGAAACCATCGGTAATCATGATATCCGTTAAAGGCTTGGTCGCATTGGCATCCGGTTCGGTCTCAAACGCATCGCGTGTCGGACCGACAACCAGCCCACCTGAAACGATCCCACGCTCCACTCCTCGAATGTTGGAAAACCAACCCGACTCCGAGAAATTGCGGATGAGGACTTCACCTATCCCTAAAACGGCTCCACCCCAAAGATGATCGTTCCGGTTCTCCAAGATTTCCTCAAACGCAAAACTGAGATGATGATGGCTCTCGGGCCGATAAGGCTTCCGAATCAACATCCGAGGCAGCACCACAGATACAAACCGAGATTCCTCCGTCTCACGGAATCGCTGCCATCCGAAATAATCTAACTTTTGGTGGAGCGATTCCAAATCGAGTGTTTGCCGAAGCTCATCGAATGCATCGACGCCGAACATCGAGGGTGATGCGTTGATGAACAGCGGTGCAAAGGCTGCAGCGGATGTTTCCGACATTCGCCTCAGTATGGTGATGTCATCGAATGGATGTTCACGAGATGGCCGAGGATGCAGTTCGAAATCAACAAGGATAGCACTAAAGGGAGTACCGTTAGGCGTGCCAATTCCCTCTTCGTACACCTTCTTGAAAAACAAACTCTGGTCAAACTCGATCGCCCCCTCCTGGTCGTTGCGCAGTTCAGCCCAGGAAACATTCCAAACCTGCAGTCGCACTTGCGACGATGGATTGTAGTGCTGTTCTTTACAAGCTATCAAATAGTCCAGTCCACGCCAAGACGCTTCCAGTCGCTTGAACTTTTCGTGATGCAGGATGGCGTTGAGCTGACTGGCAATCAGCTTGTCGATGCGAGCAATGTCCCTAGCGATCTGTTGAGAGACCGCAGTTTTTGAGGAAGCCCATTTGCGAACATTATCGGAGCCAAGCCATAACACCAACTTGCGAGCCCAGGATGGTTCTGTAAGGAAATCGTCCAACGCTCCATGATTCTCTTTGGCCTGCTCACTATCCTCGCGGGATGTACCAATAGAACGTATGCTATTGAAAAGAGGGCGAGCACTCTGCCCAGCGGAATCATGGCTGGGAATAGACGAAGGCTCATCGCCAAGTTGAGTTTCGCGGTGAAGTAGCTGTTGTTGTTGTCCCTGATTTCCCACGAAACTCATACGCCGATTGCCGTCTGTAGTTAGTCAAGATCCGATTTGTGCCTTACGTACCTTGCTTGATCTTGGCAACCAAACGCATTGAGGTTGTCAGTTCCTCGAATTGCAACCAGGGCCTGAGCAGTGCAACGGCTGAATAGGAACCTGGCTGACCAGGAACTTCAGAAACCATGATTTTTGCGTCGGCCAACGGATGGGTTGCTTTTTCTTCCGCTGAGGGTTTGTTCGAAGCTGTCACGTAATTCATGATCCAGTTGTTGAGCCACTGCTCACAATCGTCACGTTCCATGAATGCCCCCACTCGGTCACGCGCCATGACCTTTAAGTAGTGTGCAATTCGAGATGTAGCCAAGATGTAGGGAAGGCGAGCGCTAATGGCGGCGTTCGAGGTTGCGTAGTCTCCATCTTTGCCTTCGTACTTCTTCGGTTTTTGTGTCGTTTGACCACCAAAAAATACGGAATAGTCCCTGTCCTTGTAATTGCACAATGGCAGGAAGCCGCAGTCGCTGATCTCCTTCTCTCTCCGATCCGGAATCAACACTTCGGTTGGGCATTTTACTTCGGTGTCGCCATCCTCGCCTTTGACTACGTGTGTCGGCAAGTTGTCAACTCTGCCGCCACCCTCGGCACCGCGAATGGATGTGCACCACCCGTACTTGGCAAAGGCATCTGTCAAACGCGCTCCCATTACATACGCCGTGCTCATCCAGCAATAATCGTCATGGGCAACGGTCTTTGGTTTGTTGTCGGCACCCAATGCCACTTCCTCGAACCCAAACTCATCGATGGGTTTCGTGTGGGCACCATAGGGAAGACGAGCAAGGGTGCGCGGCATAGTTAAAACGACAAACCGCGAATCCTCGGTTTCGCGGAAGCTTTTCCAGCCAATGTAGCTTTGAGTGTCAAAGATCTTTGCAAGATCCCGAGGGGCGTTGAGCTCAGTCCACGAGTCAAACCCAAAGAGTCCGGTCGCCGCCGATGCAAGGAACGGGCAAAACGCTGCTGCCGCAACACTTGAAACATTTCGCAGCATCGCAATGTCGTCAGGATGATTCGTAAACTCGTAGTCCCCGACCAAGGAACCATAAGGGATTCCACCAGGCTGCCCAAACTCGTTTTCATAGATTTTCTTGTACAACTGGCTTTGGTCGAACTCCACGGCGTCCGACAAATCTCGCTGTAGCTCTCGCTTCTTGCAATTGAGCACTCGAAGCTTGAGTTGCGTCCCAGTCTCGGTGTTCATGACGAGGTAATTCAGACCTCGCCATGAACCCTCCAGTTTTTGGAATCCTGGGTCATGCATAATGGCCGCGAGCTGCTTCGACACGACTTCATCAATTCCAGCAATTGCCTTGGCAATCGATTTGGTAAGGTTTTTGTCAAAGGTCACCGTCCCTTCCAGGGCTTGCTCGGTAAAGGTCTTTAGCAAGGCTTCTGTGTGGGATCGCTCTGTTTGCTTGGTGGCCTTGATTGCAGCTTCAAGAAACCCGACTTTGGTTTCTGTTGTGGCCTGTTTACTACCAACGGATTGCGGATTGGTTTCTGCCATGGAATTTTCCTAAAACCTAGCTACTCGAAATTCAAGACTTCATTATGTTAATGCTTTAGCAGCCAACCAACGTCACTCGGGCTTTTCCTCTTTCGAAATGCCAAGTTCTTTGGCCAACGCTTGAACGTTTTCGGTGTTCTTTAAAACTTCTTCAAGGGTTGCGTCCAGCTTCGAACTTACATCGGCCTTTGTCAAAAGCTCGCTCAATTGACTTCGCACATCGAGCAGTTTTTTGAGCGCAGGCACTTGCGCAGCCACTTGCGCTGGGTCGAAATCCTTCAACGATTCGAAAGCCAAACTGACTTTCATTTTCGTACCATCTCCCTTGATAGTATTGTCGACTTCCATTGCCACACCCGGAGTCATTTGCTTCAGTACTTCGTTGATGTTGTCGCGATCGATATTAACAAACTTTCGATCGCGAAGCGTTTTCAGTTCGACCGGTTCGTATTCGCCCGTACTGTTGCGCTTCATTGGGTTGCCAGAAAAATCGCCCACCACCCCCATCAAGAATGGCAACTCCTTTTTTTCGGTCGCGTCGCCAGTGTCCACGTTGTACGTAATATGGACGCGAGGTTTTCGGACACGATTCAGCTTGTCATGGACAGAACTCATAGATTCCTCAAGTCACTTTACAAGTTGCAGAGAATGGATACCGATAGACGTAAAGTACCAGATACCACCGTCGAACATAACCGAATTTGAATGCATTTGCAATTTTTAATTGCCTTCCTCTCGGGATTTTTCTTGGATTCCCATTCGACGAAACAATTCTTCTCGGACTTCATCGTTTCGAACCAATTCCATCAGCAGGTCTGGCAACGGCATTTTACCCCATCGGACAGCCTGTTCCAATGAGTAGGAGAGGGGCGAATGCGGTTCTGTCCGTCGGAAGTAACTCGCAACCTTGACTAAGCTACTCAGGGCTTCGTCTCTTGACTGGTAAGCCCCTGACCTGGATGCAGGGGTGCCCTTGTTCAAATCGGAAGTCGCATTTGCCGCCCCATCGCGTTCTTCTGTGGCTGAAGATGGTTCTGCGTGTTCTGCTAATTTGCTTTGAGTCAACTCCTGAAACCAAGTCCGAATGGTTTGCAGTTCATTTCTGATTCGGTTGAATCCAAAGCAGGCTTTTCCGGAAAGCGACGTCAATAATCGGTCCAGCTTTTCGGATGCTGCAATCGCTTTGTCGATGTCTTCAAGAAACTCCTTGAGCTCGGTCACATCCGAATTTTCGATGTCCGCTTCGATCTGATCGAAGCCCAGCATTCCGGCCTCCTGCATCTCAGACCTTTGCTCCGGTGAAAGACTCTCCAAGTGCCTCGCTAGTATTTTGGAGGAATAACATAGGCTGGACTGCGATGTAACCGTGACGCGGCCAAGACCGTCCAGGAGGCTCGAAGATTGATTGAGTCTGTCTAGAAAACCAATTGCGTAAACTGGGTCGGATGGGTCGACTGGGTGGAGTTGATTGGCGTAAGTCTCGACCAACCCATTCACGGCATCTAAGGCTTCGCAAAAGCCGCGATAGCCATGTGCCCGTAGCGTCGCTTCGAGAAGCCAGCTAAGGACCCGTGTGTCCTTGGAATATTTTTCAAGGATATCGGTGCATTGAAGTGCGACAGAGGCCCAACTGGGATCCTTCTTGGGATCATTCGATCGACCTGCGGAATCTCGAACCACATCCGCTCGCATCGTCGGCGGCAGCAACTCCAGGTCGGCCCTCGCCTTTTCTATTTTGCGAGCCGTTTCACCCGACTGTTGCATGAGCGAGAATGCATTCAATAACTCGAGGCTGTCGCTCGTTTCCTTGCACAAACCACATGGCTGATCGAGCGATATCGGGCTCAAAATCAATTCCAAATTCAACAATCCCATGTGTGCCTTCTCAATCGTGCAAATCCAGCCGCCTCATTTCAACGGCGAGATTCTCGAGCACCTTAGCGTGAAGTCGACTCGCCCATGATTTACTAAAGCCCAGTATGTTTCCCGCATCCTGCAATGTATAGCCTTCAAAATAGACCAATTGGATCAATCGCGATTCCGAAAGCGGCAGCTTCGCTACAAGCGCTCTGACCTTCTCACTCACCTCCCGATGCATGAATCTTTGGGCGGCGGATTCGTGTGGATCCGGAGCCGTATTGACGGCGTCGACCTCGGAATCGACTCCACTCGCCAAATAGACAATCGCAAGCTGTTCCGTGGTTCGAGCGAACCAATCTCCATATTCCTCCACCGACGACAGCTTACCAGCCGACTTTTCTCGTTCCGACTCCAATACCTGATTTGCCATACTCTCGCATCGCAGTCGGCGATACCGGGCACGACTCGTCCAAGTCATTTTGGCCATGCCATCATAAATTGCGCCGCGAATTCGATAGTATGCAAACGTACTAAACTGGTTGCCCCGCTCCGGTTCGAAATCCCGAGCCGCTTCGGCCAGCCCCAACTCGCCGTACGCGATCAAATCTTCCAGATCGACTTTGACCGGAACATTCCGATGAATCCGAAGGGCCAACGAACGTACTAATGCTCGTCCGTCAGCGATAAGTTCGGCAGCACCAGTCGGCGATTCAGTTCCCACAGTTCATTCCGCGAAGGTGTTGATGGAAATCCACGAGACGTTGACGCGAAATTGGGTCACTGCAAAGTGTTTGCCCAATCGAGCGACTCATCTGCATTAGGTACTCGGAGGTAGTAACCGTCGCAGGAAATCGATTCGACAAGAAAGTTCCCACCAACTCGACCACGAATTCCTCAAGCGTTGACTGACCGCCGTCAAATTTCCTCGCCACTTCGCACAATTGAGACCACTCAACTTTGCTGAGTGATCGGGCTCGTTGAACCAACGTGGATTCCAGCAATTGGTTCCATATTTTGGAATTTGCGTCCTCCGAGTTTAGCTCGTGCGTTGGCAAACCGTTTGAATCCGAGGGCTGAGCTTGCATCGACTATTTTGCCCGTTGATTCCCTTTCCAAACATCCTGAGACAACCATCCAATGAGTCTGTTGTTCCGATCGGATGTCATGAGTGTTGTTCCATCATTGCTAAATGCTATGCACTCGATGCCAGCCCCTTGGTGCCCTTCCAGGTCAAACAGGCGGCCCGCTTTCTCCCAAGTGGGACTGGCAAACCAAACCGTTACCGTTCCCGAATCTTCTCCAGTTACAAAGACGGAATCGGTGGGTGATGCCCGCAACTTGAGGCCTCGTCCAATGCTTTGCTGCCATGTCGTGTTATCCTCGTCTAACTTTTCGCCCTCGTTGCCGATAGGCACAAAGAAAACATTTCCGGCCGCGGAATCCTCGCTCTGTACCATAACATATCGAACAGGTGGCGTTGCAGGGTTGCTCCAATTCTCCGTAAAGAAATTAAGCGACTTGATCTTCGTGCCGTCCTTGAGCATTACACCGTTCAATTCCATCTTCCCAGCTTTGCTCTTGATCTGTACCTTTCCGTCTGCAAACGCGATGGCTAATTTAGCATCCGACTGAGGATCCCAACCCATGACAGCCACACCGGCAATCTCGTCGATATTGGCTCCTGTGGCAACACTGGCAATCTTGAGATTCCCGTCCAACTCATTCAGCAAAGCAAGTTGATCGCCATCCGGTGACATGGCAATCTGAGTGAATCCAACTCCGGTATATTCGACACGACTCCATTGCCCTTTATCCTCTGAAGTGAGTTCAAACTTCCATATGGCCCCGTCTTTGTGCAACGTGAATAACGACTTCCCGTCGCGATCACTCGTCGCACTCAGCATCGGCTGGCGGCCCAAACTGACCAATTGCGTTGATTTGTCAACCAGATCATACACTTTGGCGGAACGTGTCGAGACTAGAGTGTGCTCCCCTGCCTTGACACGCGAAACGGCAATGTCTTTGCTTTTGCTTCCAAGACCAAAACGATCATGAATCCTTTCACTGAAAGTGGGTGCGGCATGACTCGGTTCGTCCAACCAATAGGTCCCTTCCTTCTCAACGGTCTGCTTCTCGCTAAACGCCAACGCTCCCCGGGAAACCTCCACCTGTGTTTGACGCGATTTAGGAGCGCTCCCCGGAATGCGCAAATTCAGATAAAGTCGATCCAGGTTCTTATCGACCGCAGAAACAGCTAGGTCCAAATCATAATGATGTGGCAATCGATATCCAGATCCAAAAAACGCAAGCCAAGACTTGTCGGCCTCCGACGCGGCGTGATTCAAAGTGAGTGTACTGCCTTTTCGTTCGTAAACGAATACGCGACCATTGTCATTCGCCAAATAGAGCCGATTGCCATCTTCAGTCCATACCGCTTTCGCGGGTTCGCTATCCCGCTCATCGGACGCAAAAGCCGATGTCGGTGCGTTCCAACCGCTCTTGCGATCCCACAACCATGTCAAACCAGACCGCTTTATCATCGCCACTAAGTTTGGATCTAGAGGATTCGGAACCGCGAAATACGTCCCCTTTTCTTTGTTCACAAAAACTGATTTGCCATCCAAACCAACGATCCTCGTTTCGCTGTCGCTGGCAATAAGGATTTGCTGGCCACCCGCAAGAAGCGAGATCCTCGGTGCAATCCTTTCATCCGATGGATCAAGCCACCGAGAAATCATGTTCCCTGTCTTAAGATTCCATACACAAAACTCTCGCGTCCTAGACGGGTCAACCAAGTAGCGTGTCTCAGCTCTCATGAGCGAACCGGACGTAACCACAATGCCAGCGCTCAAGTCGACCGCTGAGTCAACAAACTCGGCTCCGGGAGTGTGTCCGTAATAACTCCAACGTCCCCCTTCGATTTTGCTCGTTCGACCGGATTGCAAACTCCACAGATCGACGACCCCATTGCTGTCGACCGCATAAGCCTGATCGCTTTGGCCTCGGTTGAAAATACTTACGATAGGGGATGGGTAGGATTCGGCACCTCGCTCGGAGGAGCGGGTCAGTTGTCGACGTTGCTTTTGACGCTCTACATCCCACAATACGGCTGATCCAAGCTTGTCGATTCCTGCTATTATCCCATCCCCAATGATGGCTGCACGAACCAAATTGTTGGTCGATGCGGAAGTGCTCGGCACACCAGACAGGTATGTGTCGTACTTGATGCTGCGATCGTCATTGACTCGCCAAACGTGAGCCACCGGTTCATCACTGACGGTGATCAATTCACCACTCGGGTGGACCGATATCTGAGCGATGGCCGTTCGGTGCTTCCTGGGGAGTTCCGACAAATCGTTAATCGACGGACGAACTTCTGAATTCCTGGACAACACGAGAGCACCAGACAGAAGTCTGCCATCGTTAAGTCCAAACAGCATTCGATTTCCTCGCCCCGTAAACGTGGCCACGCGCAAGGCGGAGGCAAGACTCTCTGGCAGATCCACCGACCGGCTTGTTTTGGCGTTAATATTCAGCACGTACATGACGGGCCGCTCGAGCATGGATACGGCCAAAACCGTATCGCGATCGATCCACTGCAATTGAGTCAATCGACCCTTCACATTGCTAAGGATCTCGATCTGCTCTTTCGTGGTATCGGAATACCATTTGCCCTCGCGCTTCCAAGTCCAAATTCCACTGTTGATGCCAGCGACTATTTGTGTTCCGTCGGGACTATACATCAATTGCTGGAAGGAACGATTCTCTGTGATGGACACTCGGAACAATTCATTGCCGGAAAGAGGCCATGCGCGCATCTCGCTCTTGCCATTGCCCGTCATCGTCACCACCGCTTCGTCCCCCGTTGGCGAAATGGCGACTGCATCGATTCTTGATCCCGGTACCGTAAGCGTCTGTTCGACTTTGAGTTTGTTGCCGTCCAAGGATATCTTGTGAATCTTGCCGTCGGCGGTTCCGGCGACTCCAATCTTGTGTCCAAGCGCGAAGTCCATGGCCGTTACCACGCCCCCCAAGTCTTCCTTGGGCAAATCCGCGTTGCTAAGCAGATTGACGCGATGCAAAGGCCAAGCGTCAAACCGAGGCAACTTGTCACCGAAAATGGAAGGATCCATGGACTTAATTTCGTCCAACAACTTCGTAGCCCCTTGTACGTCGAATTGTTCGAGCTGCAATCGAGCAAGCGCGGTTTTGGACTGTGCATCTCCTATTTGGACTTGAGCAGCCCGCTGCTTTGCGTCCTTTTCTGCCAGGCGAGCCTCCTTGGCAGATTTAACGGCCTCTTTTTCAGCGGCGATAGCTTTGTCTTTCTCGTTTTTCTCATTTTCCTTGGCTATCTTCTCAGCATCCCCAGCCAACTTTGCGACCTTCTCAGCGGCAACCGCAGCTTTCTCAGCTTCTACTGCTCGTTTCGTTTCCAGCTCAGCCTTCTTCTGTTCATCGACAGCCTTTTTCTCAGCTGCCAGCGCATTCATTTTTTCATTTTCTTCGCGCTCTTTGGCTTTAATCGCTTCGTCCGTAGCCTTGATCGCTTTTACTGTTTTATCTTCAGCATCCAGCTTTGCGATGGATTCGCCTCGCCACTTCAATGATGCAAAAGCAGCCAGAGCCGTGGATATCGCGAGGAATCCAAGGATCGCAGTTATAAATACCCGTCTCAGCGTTTTAAATCGTTGCTCTCGTTGCTCTACGGCAAACTTGGCCTTTGTCGCTTTGTCGTACAGTTTTGATTCCTGCTCGACTTTCCGATCCAAGGTCTGCAATGCCAGATCATAGTCACCTTTTGCAACCGCGCATTGGCCATAGGCATAGCGAGCACTCTGCAATCCTGCTTTGGCCGGTTTGTTGTCGCTCCACATATCGATCGCATCGCGGAATCCAAAGATGGCCCGGGTAAACCGATCGTAGTCCTTGGAGCTCTCTGCGGACCTTGCGGTCTCTGCGGATCGCTCCGCCAGGGCAATACTCTCAGCATGCTTGCGAACTTGCCCGATGGCAGCTTGCAACTCACCTATCGATTTATAACGGTCGGCAGGCTCCGTCGACATTGCTTTCATGGCTATATCAAGCAACGGGTCTTCCGTATTCGCAGGGACTATTTCATTGCGTTTCGCAGCATTGAGTCGATCCATCGGAGTGCGACCAACGTGAGGTGGCATACCTGTAATGACTTGAAATAGGATCCCACCCAGCAAATAGATGTCGCTGGCTTTCCCAATCTTGTCAGGACGATTGGCCGCCATCTCGGGAGACATAAAGTCCGGCGTTCCGCCGAAATCAATCGACTTCCTTTTCGTCAAATTGATTCCCAAGCCCCAATCCGTCAAATAAACCTCACCGTAGGTACCCAACATCACGTTGTCGGGTTTTAAGTCACGGTGAATCACGTCTCTGGAATGCGCAAACGCTACCGCGTCGGCAATCTTATTGTAAATCTCTAAGTTTTCTTCACGCGACTTTTTCGGCAACAGCTTTTGCCACTCTGTTCCGACAATCAGCTTCATCGAATAGAACAGCAAGCCATCTGCGGTGGTCCCCAATTCGTAAATGGGCGGAATGTTAGGGTGATCCAACTCGGCAGTGATTTCCGCCTCGTAAAAGAACTGCTTTCTCGCCGTATCGTTTTCTCGCTTGTCAGCGCGAATCGATTTGATGGCCACGATTCGATTGACAGCGGTTTGATTCGCTGAAAAAACAATTCCCATCCCACCTTCGCCAACTTTGTTTTGGATCTGGTAGTCCGCCGCTGCAGACTCCTTGGAGTTGGCATCGGCAACTTGGCGAGTCGCGACTCTTCGGAACACGGAATCCGAGGCTTCGGCTCGTTCGTGTCGCAATGATTGCTTGGAGTCTTTTCCGGAAGAGCCGATGGCCGCTTCCCAAACGCGCTTGAGTTGCCCCTCCGATCCAGACTCGCCTTTGCCCGCGGAAAGACCACGCTTTTCATCGTCGCCATAGATCCAAGTGCTGCTGGGCTTGTTGGCACCCTTAGATTCGCCCCCCTGTTCCGGTAGAGAAAGTGTTTTGCGCTGGTCGGATTCGGACTCGTCGTTGGCCCCAATCACTGGAGTGCCCGCGGTAAAATCCACGATGGTGCCACTATCCAGCGGTGGAATAGTTGCGCCTTTGAATTCAGCAGGATCCAATGTTCCGCCCGGTTTCTGACTGTCACTCGCATTGGGATTCGATGCCAACCTGGCAAGATCATCCGCATTGAGTGTTCCGGTGGATGACGATGGTACATTCAAAGGTGGTACATTCAAAGCCGCGCCGCATATGGGACATCGAACAGCCTTGGACTTCACTTGACTCTTGCACTTGGGACATTTTCCCATGACTACTCTCCACTAGAAAACCAAACACTGAATTGATCGATAAAAAATGGAAACCAAACCTGCAATCAAACTAGCTCCCTAGTTTCGTTCGCAATCTTCGGTGGCGTCTCTCACTTGAACTAAAACCTATAGAATCCATCTCCAAGATCGACTGCGAAACCGCATTTTCCTTGGGTTTTGTTGTTTCACGAACGATCCAAAGAGATCCAAACAGAAGCCCAGCAGATGCTAATCGCGATCGACTGGTTTGCTGACTGGAACCATTGTCCTCATCCAAATAAGCCACCTGTTCATCGCGGTGTTGCCACGAAGGTGGCAGCAGACTGGCGTCATCATTTGGTTTGCCGTTGGCTGGTGGCTTCGCATCGGGAATGGTCTTCGGAGGGGCATCGGTCAAAGGCACGATTGGCAATTCATCGCTGCCTTCGGTTTCTTTCTCTTCCCAGTCTCGTACTGAGAAAACTTCGAGGACCTGCTCTTTGCCATCCTGTCCCTTCTCAACGATTGCATAAGCGCCGCTTGGTGATTCCGGGTCCGCGCGAAGTTTTGCTTTGAACGCTTCGATTTCCACGGGGGTTGGCGACAACGAATCTTTCGTTTGAATCGTTGCCTTAAGTTTTTCGAACTTTTGGCCGAGCGTATCCGCGACTGCGGATCCACTGACTTGCTTTAGCACTTCGACCGAGGATGGTAGTTCTTCGGGATCCGCTTGCCCATCTCGATCCATGTCGTTGTAGATGACCCGATAAACGTTGACTTCTTTGACTCGCTCAAGCGTACTGACCAATTCAATTTCCGGCGGCTTTATCAAGGGAAGTGGGGCAATGTCGATCGGAACAGTAAACGTGCCCGGTATCGGAGCCTTGGCTGGTTGAGTATCCGGCGGCAATCCAGATCCACCCAGTCCTCCCTGCGACGTTACGTTTTCTATGGAAGCTGCTTCGAAGGCCAGGTCCTTAATAGCCCCAGACGAAGCTGCAGATCCGTTTTCAAACAAAAAGAAGTCGGGGGCTCGCCGCACAATCGCGTCGGTGGGCAGCAATTGGTTCTCGACGAGGAACAACTGCGACAAGACAACGCTACGCGTAAAGACCGCTGCATTGGTAAGGCTAAGTGGGAAATTGGTTATTGGAGATGCGTTGCTGTTTCGTTCGGAGCGAGTTCCTTGATCGCCAGCAGTATCGAATATTTCATAGTTATTGTCGGCATAGCCTACGATCGTCACAAAGCCAGCTTCTCCAATATTGCCAAACTGCAGTACGACCTTCTGGTAAGCATGCGTTTGGAAGTCTATGTCAGCGCCAAATCCGCCCGAGTAAATCGGGAGCACATAGCGTGTCGTTGTCAATCGTGTGCTGTTGGGCTCGATGCCTTCACCGCCATCAAAGAATTGACCATTCAAATAAGTGACATCCAGACCAATTTGCTCGATGGTCTGCGTGTACAGGGGCGTTTGTGTTTCCAGCTTGGCTACCCCCGAAACGTCCAGAATCAAATCTCGACCTCCGATGAGAACGATGCCGCCTTCTTCCTCAGTCGTACTCTTGGTAATTACGGGGCCCGAAATCCGCAAATCCGAACTTCCGGTCGTCTCAACGTATATGTTCGGCGATGCACTTGGCCCAGCCACGATGTTGTTGACAATCAAACTTACCGAGTTTACGAGATACAATGCATACAGGTCATTGCCACCAAGGTCCTTGTACTTGTCTCCAAATCGGTACGTACTGGCCAACGCAGGGTCCAGCGTTGGATTTGCAATCGTGGTCAAATTGTTCAAGAAATCGTCGCCTCGTTTGGAAGCGTTGGCACTAACGATTTGATCGACGCCGGCATTCAGAATCTGGTTGCTGCTAACGGTTGCATCCAACTGGTTCACAAATGTATTGTGCAAGTGAGCGGACTGCCCTGCCTCGATTGTTAATAAATCTCCTTGCACCATCGCATCGGCGCTGCCTTCATCGATCGAACCACCTTTAGAAATAAGCGTTACGTCGTCAGCCGCTCTTACGAGCGTGTTGATGATAATGTTTCCAGACTGCGGACCAACAGCCGCCTCAACTTGAAGGATAACGTCATTTCCTGGGCCGCCTGCGTTCACACCAAATACTGCATTCGATCCGGGATTGACGATAATATCACCAATCGCGGATCGCAAATGAATCGTTCCATTCGTGGTCTGCAAGTCTTCTAGACTCGCATCGGTTACACTTTCCGTTGTCGAATTGAAGTTTGTTTGCTGGACAATGATAATACCAGTATTTTCGACTTTAACGCCATTCGCTTCAAAGACAAAAATCCCCGTTGCGCTTCTAGCACTTACAACAACCACTGACGTGTCAATCGATTTAACACCGGAAAGGTCATCCTCACCAATCGTCCCCGTTCCGTTGACATCGCTATCGGCCACCATTCGCAAATTGCGAGCGATCAAGTTGAGAGCGTTGTCCGCCTTGGCATCGGTGATCGATTCGGCGGCGGTCAAGCTGACATCGCCAGTTCCAGCGTTGATTCGACCTAGTGCGATGTTGCCGTTGGCAATCACAGCTACGTTTTGATTGAAGGTAGTTACCGTCGCGGTTGCCGACATGGTGACATCGTGAGTTGTACCCACCACACCTTTGCCCGATTCCAGGTAAACCGTTCCAGCTCCACCGGTTGCGATGCTGGAATTTAGCAGGACGTCGTCAAATGCTTTGATACTGATGTGGCCAGTGAGGGACGTAACCGTTGCATTAACGGTAACACTCCCCGACGTGACGGTCTGCACAAGGACGTCGCCAACGCCAACGCCACCGGCACTGACGGCTTGGTTGACGACGATGTTACCGGCCACGCTCTGCAATTTGATCGGGCCATTGGGACTTGTCGTGAAACCAGTCAGAGCCGGGGCCGTGAGGTCGGGCGACGTTGAGTTGAAGTTGACCTGTTTCACTGTGATCGAGCCGGTATCACCCACGACAACGTCGTTGGCTTCGCGAATGTAAATGCCTTGGGCACTGCGAGCTGCCACAAGAGTCACGGCAGTATCGATGGCGTTGACGTTTTGATCGGACGTGTTGAGCAGGTCGTTAGCCCCGATCGAGCCCGTACCGTTGGTATCGCTATCGGCGATCATTCGCAGGTTGCGAGCCGTGATGTTGACGAGGTTGTCCGCTTTGGCATCGTTGATCGATTCGGCAGCAGTCAAACTGACGTCCCCCGTGCCAGCATTGATGATTCTCAAATCGATCTTGCCATTGGCAACCAAGGCAATGTTTTGATTGACCGTTGTTATCGATGCCCCCGCGGCCATCACGATGTCATGGGTGCTACCTGGGGCGGTAAGACCTGTTTCTAAGTAGACGGTACCAGCACCACCGGTGGCAATAGTCGAGTTCATTAGGATGTCATCAAAAGCCTTGACGCTGATGTGCCCAGTACCGGATTGCACGGTATTGTTGAGCGTTACACTGCCTGCGTCAAGCGTCTGCAG